>NZ_JBOHHI010000186.1:0-17123 GCF_050700595.1 Mycobacterium sp. | reverse complement strand
CCTTCCTCACCAAACTCGCTTGCACGCTGTCGGGGCACGTAGACCCCGCTTGGTGAACTACGTAGAGACGAGGAACGGGCAGGCCCCCCAACTCATTGACAAAAACCTCTTACGTTGGTGTCGGCCGCGGACACGCACGCTCGCGGCAGTGAAAACTTAACGTGCCTGCGTGGCCGCGTGCGCTCCGGCGCGGCGGCCGAAGAAGGAGCCTTCCCCCAGTTGCGTGCCGCTGGCGTATCCCTTGCCGTCCTGGGCGATATTGGACGCACAGGCTCCCACCGCGTACAGGCCGTCGATCACCGTGCCGTCGTCGCGTAGCACCTGACCGTCCACCGAGGTGGCCAGGCCGCCGACGGTGAACCCGGCATACATCGCCTTGCCCAGCGACAGGTCGAAAGCGCCCCACGGGCCGTTGTCTTGCGGCGCAAGGAATTCCGGCTGCTTGTGAAAGTCGGGATCTTCACCGCGGGCCGCGTACTCGTTGTACCGGTTCAACGTCGCGACCAGGTTGCCCGACGGGATGCCCAGCGCGGCTTCCATCTCCCCGACGGTCTCCCAGCCATCGATCAACGGGACCAGCGGCACCTGCGGGCGTTGCAGATGCGCCTCGTCGACGATCAGGAATGCCGCGCTGTCGGGCTGGTCCATCACGAAACCCGAAGTGCGCGAATGGTAAGCGTCCTCGGCGACGAACCGCTGCCCGAGTTTGTTGACGATGATTCCGGTGAGCAGGATCGACGGCGGATACGCCGGCGCGGTGATGAAGATCTGGTCCATGTGCGCGGTGGCGCCACCGGCGGAGACCCCCATCCGGATGCCCAGTCCGTCGTCGTAGGTGTTGCCGAGCACGAACGGCTTCTCGGCGAGTTTCGGCGTGTAGGCGGCCACCATCTCCGGGTTCATCACAAAGCCGCCTGCGGCGATGATCACCGACTTGGCCCGGATCGCGCCGGTGTCGGCGAAGTGTTTCCACACCACCCCGCTCACCGCCCCGGACACGTCGACGATCAACCCGGTCGCGCCGGTCTCATAGCGGATCTGCACGCCCACGTTCTCGGCACGTTTGAGCAGCAGGTCGATGACCAACTTCGCGCCTTCGGTGTCGCCGGGCACCGGCACCTTGTGCCCGCGCGGGGCCGGCACCGCCCGTTCAGCAAACGGCCACACCTTCTCATTGCCGGTGTACATCAACCCCTCGGTGTTGGGTTGGATCACCGCCTTTTCCGGGTAGTAGCTGCGCTCGAATTGGAAGCCGAGATCCTCCAGCCAGTCGAAGTGTTCGACACTGCCCTCGCAATAGGCGCGGATCTTGTCGTGATCGGGCTGTCGCGACACCGCGACCAGGTACTTGTACATCTCCCCGGGTGAATCGGGGTGCCCGGTCGCCTTTTGCACCGCAGTGCCGCCGCCGAGGTAGAAGTGCCCGCCGGCCATGGCGGTGGTGCCGCCGGCCGCCGCAGCACGCTCCAGCACCAGCACCCGGGCGCCGGCCGCCGCAGCGCTGACCGCCGCGCAGCCGCCGCCGATGCCGAAGCCGATCACCGCCACGTCGACGTCGTCCGACCACGACGCCACGTCGTCGGTGCTGACCGTTGCCGGTATCTGCGTGCTCACCGCTGCTCCTGTTTGATGTAGTCGAAGAACTGCCGGATCTCCGCGGGGATGTGCGCGATCTCGATGAACGGCACCCCTGCCTCCGGTGCCGAGACATAGCCGAACTCCATGCCGCCGGGCATCGTGCCCCGTTGCACCACCTCGCCGCCGTTGGCGGCGGCCTCGGTCAACGCCGTCTCGATGTCGTCGGTCTCGAAACAGATGTGGTGCAATCCCGGCCCGCAGTCCCGCAGAAACTCGGTATAGATGCTCTCCCCGGACACCGGCGCGATCAGCTCCAGTTGCATGTCGCCGGCGTAGCTCAGCGCTATATCAGCGACGAAGTCCGCCGGCCGCCCGCGGTAGGTGCAGCCGTCGGGGCCGAAGTGGACATTCGGCAACCGGATCCACTTCTTGACCCCCAGCAGCGCCGAGAGCGCTCCCTCGGTGGCGTCGAGACTGGGGGTCACCCACGCTATCTGCGACGGCGACTGACCGGAAAAGCTCATCGCCTCGGAGGATAGCGTGGCACGGCGGCCTGGAGTGAACGTGTTCTAGTTTTGCGCTGGAGGCGCTGTGGGCGGCGTAAACGCGTAATCGGCCAGTTCGAAGTCGTCCCGCAACTGCGCCCGGATGATCCAATCGCCAACGTAGCGCAGGGAAAGGAGCCTGCTCAGGCGGTTGCGTGCCCATACTCCCGGCCAATTCCGTGGAGCAAAAGAGGCAGCGAAGCCTTGCGCCCGAATGCTGCTTGCGAGCGAGAAATGGCCGCAACAATTGTTGGTAGCGGCGAAACGCTTCCTGATAGTCACCGTCTGCGCGGTGCAATTCACCGGCCAGCACGTAGGCCTCGAGCATGGCCAGCCCGGTTCCTTCTCCGGCCAGCAGGGACACCGCGGCGGCGGCGTCACCGATCAGCATCACCCGTCCGCGCGCCCAGTCGTCCATCGAGATCTGGCTCACCCGATCGAAATAGAGGCCATCAGCGTCGTCGATCGCCTGCACGATTCGGCCGCATTCCCAGCCCGCGTCGGCGAACACTTCGCGCAGCACCGTTTTGACTTCGTCAGGTCCGCATGGATCGGCGCCGCTGATCTGATCCTTGGTGAAGATGAGCAGAAACATGGTCCGGTCATCGCGCATCGCGAACCGGCTGGCCATGCGCCCCGGAACTCCATACGAGACATACGTCAGCTCGTCGCGGGGCCGATATCCGTCCACCTCGACTGCGGCAACACGGTAGCCGAGATCGTGCTCGAAGTCGGCCTCTGGTCCAAACACCAGACGGCGCACCGGCGAATGCAGGCCACCGGCGCCGATGACGAGATCGAATTCGCGCGACGCACCGCTCTCCAAGTTCACCTGCACGCCGTAATCGTCCTGCTCGATCGCGGCGATGCCGTCGCCGAAGATGGTCTCCACGTCATCAGCGATGACGCGGTAGATCATGACGGCGAGATCACCGTGAGCCAGGCTGGTGAACTGGCCGGCCATCCGGTGGAATCCCTCGGTACCGAATCCACCCACCTTGCGCCCGCGCCGGTCGACCAGCTGCACCTCTCGCACGCGGTATCCGGCGGTCTGCAACTGCGGACCGAGTCCCATCCGCTCAGCGATCCGATATCCAGCACCCCAGAAGTCGATGACATAGCCGCCGGTCCGCAACTGCGGGGCCTTTTCAATGAGAGTGGCCTGATGGCCGCAACGCTGCAACCAGTAAGCCAAGGTCGGACCGGCGATGCCGGCGCCGTTGATCACGACTCTCATCACGTGCTGTCGGCGAGTAACACCATCCACGAAGCCTAACGGTGTCAGTGCCGCGTCAGCAGCCCAACCAGCAACCGGACCTGTGCGTCGAACACCGCTTCCGGGTCTGTCAACGTGTCGGCACCGTATTGCCCGAATACCTCGAGGCTGACTGCGCCGACCACACCGGCCCAGATCGCGAAACACTTCGCGACGACGGAATCGTCACCGGGGAAACCGAATTCGCGCCGCAGCCGGTCGAAGTCCGACGACATCGGTTGCGCCGCATGCTCATTGGTCAACACGATGTCGCCGGTCGCGATCCCGGCGGCGACGGCGTCGAAGAACGTGCTGACCACCCGGGTGCCGGGGCCGACCGTTCGATCGACCGGCGCGTGGTAGCCGGGCACCGGACTGCCGTATAGCAGCGCCCAGCGGGCCGGGTGGGCGACCGCCCACCGGCGGACGGCGCGCGCGATCGCCATGACGTCGTCACTCCACAGCTCCGCGACCTCGTCGCGGGCCCGGTCCACGGCGTCGGCCAGCTCGGAGTAGGCGTCGACCAGCAGCAAGGTCAGTAGCTCGTCGCGACTGGACACGTAGCGGTACACGGCCGAGGACACCATGCCCAGGTCACGGGCGATGGCGCGCAGCGAGAGCCCGGCCGCGCCGTGGTCCACCATGTGGCGGCGGCCGAGCTCGACGATTTGCGCCTCGATCCGCTCGCGTGCCTCGCGCCGTTTACCCATCCAGGCAAGTCTGACACAACAGAGATCGGTGCTCTTGCTTTTCCAGCGACCGTATGGCAGGTTTGCATTAATGAGAGCGCCGCTCTCAAAGTGGTCGAAAGGTGTGAGGAGGATGTGTCATGGCGGTGCGTTATGACGAACCCGGCCCGGCTTCCCGGTCAGCCAACACGGTGATCCGCTGGCTCGCCGAACTGGGGGTCAGCATTGCCGCGACCAGGGCGCTTCGCGTCCGTGGTCGCAAGAGCGGGAAACGCCGGAGCGTGGTCGTCAACGTGTTGACCGTGGACGGGGTGGACTACCTGGTGTCACCGCGGGGCACGACTCAGTGGGTGCGCAACGTCCGAGCCACCGGCGTGGTCGACATGGGCCCGCGCTGGCATAGCCGGCGCATCCGCGTCACCGAGGTGGCCGACGCCGCCAAGCCGGACCTGCTGAGGCGCTATCTGGACCGGTGGTACTGGCAGGTCAAGGGACACGTCGCGGGGCTGACCCCGGATTCCAGCGAGCACGAGCTGCAGACTGCGGCACCCGCTATCCCGGTGTTCGCGCTGGCGAACGCCCGCTGACCGATTGCCGGACCGGGCTACCGCCGGGGTTCGGTGCGCCCCCGACGTCCTCGAGGACCTGCTGTGACGTCGCCCGCCACGACACCGCGGCGGGAAAGTTGCCCCAGGTGCTGTTGAACATCCCCACTATCCGGGCTGGACCGGCGGCGCTGGTCACATATACCGGCCCGCCGGAATCGCCCCGCTGGCTGACCACACCATTTCCCATGGTGAACCATCCGTTGTTGACACTCTCGACGGTCCCGCAGCTTTCACCGGTGACAACACCGAAATGGCAGACCGGATCGCCGGGATGGACGGCCGCGCCGGGGTCCGATTCCAGCGGACGCCCGTCGGGCAGGATGTTGTTGGCCGTGATGTCGCGGGCCAGCACGATCGACTCGTAATCGCTGATCACCTGGTCAGTGGCCACCGTCGTGCCCGTCGGAGTGTTGTCGCGGAACGTCGCGAGATTGCCGATGACGTTGTTGTCCCTGTCGGTGACCGGTCCCTCGCCCCGGCAATGACCGGCGGTGAACGCCACCCGTGACGCCGGATCGACGTAGCCCAGCGTGCAGAGATGGCTGCCCTGGTGAATCTCCATTCCGGGGAACACCAGCACCGGATCGGCGTTGGCCGTCGGCGGCGTCCCGGCCGCCAGCGCCGCGGCGGCGACCGTCGCGACCAACATGGAAAGTGCTGGGCGGCCCACCCTCGACTCCGATCCTTCGAGGCCAGCACGGCGCCGGCTTGTTGGTGAGCTTATCGGCGTAACGCCCTCAAATGTTAGCTATCGGGAACGCGCGGCCCATCCACCCGGCGATCAGGGAATCGTCAGCACCTGTCCCGGCTGGATCAGATCAGGGTTGGAAATGCCGCTGGCATCGGCAATCACCTGATACTTGCTGCCGTCGCCGTAGAAACGCTCGGCGATGGCCCACAAGGTGTCGCCGGCCTCGACGGTGTAGGTCCGCGGAGCCGCTTCTGGTTCGGCGCCGGCCGCGGGTTCGGGTTCCAGCGCCGGGACGGGCTCTTCGGGGGTCGTCACTTCGGCTGCGGCAGGCTCGGTCGCCGGTGGCGGCGGCGCCGGCTCCCCGGCGGCTTCGGTCCTCGTCGACCAAGCCGGTCCGTCCGCGGCGTAGAGCACCAGGTTGCGGTCGTCCTGCAAAACGAGCTTGACGTTCTTCTTGCCTTTGGTGTCGCTGTGCCACACCGGCTTGTCGGCGGTGTAGAGCACAAAGTTGCCATCGGCCTGTAGCTCTGCGCGGACCACGTCCTGACCGTTGGTACCCGTCGCCCAGATGGCATGCCCATGCGATGCCAACACCAGATTGCCGTCGTCTTGCAACGTCACGGTGTAGGCCCCGTTGTTCGAGGTAAGCGATTCGCCCTTGACAAGCTTTTGCCCTTCGGTGAGCGTGTCTCCCATTGCATTCCCCTCTGGTCACCTAGCGGTGGTGTCAAAGCCTTACGGGGACCGGCCGTGCGAGGTTCCCAACCGGGCGGTCCGAAGAGGTAGCCCAGCCGGTCGCGCAGCCGCGTCGCCAAGCGCAAATCGCGGGCGATCGCCAGATATTCGTAGGTTTGCAGCGTCAAGATGTTGAACGTGTCGACCTGCTTGGTCAATCCGTAATGCGGACGAAACGTCTCGGGCCGGAAGGTGCCGAACAGTCGGTCCCAGACAATGAAGATCCCGCCGTAGTTCTTGTCCAGATATTCCGGATCCATTCCGTGATGCACCCGGTGATGCGACGGCGTATTCAAGATGAATTCGAACGGCTGCGGCAGCTTGTCGATCCGCTCGGTATGCACCCAAAACTGGTAGATGAGATTGATCGAGAAACTGACGAACACCATCCAGGGCGGAATACCCAACAGCGGCAACGGGATCCACATCAGAATCTCGCCGCTGTTGTTCCACTTCTGGCGCAGCGCGGTGGCGAAATTGAAGTACTGGCTGGAGTGGTGCGCCTGGTGGGTGGCCCAGACCAGCCGCACCCGGTGGGCGATGCGGTGATATCCGTAATACAGCAGGTCGACACCGAGGATCGCGATGACCCAGGTGTACCATCGGGCCGCCGACAACTGCCACGGCGCCAGGTATGCATAGATCGCGGCATAGCCGAGAAGCGCCACGAACTTCCAGCCCGCGGTGGTGGCCACCGAGACCAGTCCCATCGAGATACTCGTCCACGAGTCGCGGGTGAGGTAGGCGCCGGACCGCGGCCGCCCGGATCGCTCGATGTGCTCGAGTTTGCCCGCCGCTGTCCACTCGATGATCAGCAGCAACAGGAAAACGGGAATCGCGAACAACACCGGGTCGCGCATCTGCGCCGGCAACGCGGACACGAGATCCGCGATCGCGTTCACACCCGACACCTTATGCCCTGGCGAGCGAAGAGTACTCCCGGAACCGGCCCACCGGGCCCGCGCAGCAGCCAGACTTCGCTGATGGACAACATCGACCGCACCACGCTCAGGCCCAGCCTCGCTCAACGGTTGCTGCGCTCAACCGGTGTGCGCAACCGGCTCTTTCCAGCCGCCAAACTCGACCACTGGGCCGCCCATCCACGGCCGCCCTACGCGGGGCAACCGGCCGAGAGGCTCCTGAAAAAGATCCAGGTCGAGCGCACCGATCTCGACGGCCGCCCCGTCTACGAGGTCACCCCGCGCCTGGTCGATGCTGACGGCTCCACCGGTCACGTGCTGTATCTGCACGGTGGGGCCTATGTACTCGATCTGCTCCCCCGCTTCCACTGGCCGGCCATCGCCAAGCTCGCGAACACCCTGCGGCGCACCATAACCGTGCCGATCTACCCCATCGCCCCCGAGCACAGCTACCGCGAGGTGTTCCCATTCCTGTTGCAGACCTACCGGCACCTGATCGAGACACGCGATCCAACTTCGATTGCGTTCATGGGGGATTCGGCGGGCGGCGGGATGGCGTTCGCGCTCTGTCACGCGGTGCGTGACGCCGGCCTGCCGCAGCCCAGTGACGCCGTGCTGCTCTCCCCGTGGATGCACGTCGCACTCCCCGACCCGGCCGTGCCGGCCGTCGCGAAGATCGACCCGTTGCTGAACCTCGATGACCTGCGTGCCGCGGGAATCCGCTACGCGGGCGGCGATCCGCTGGACACGCCGCTGGTCAGCCCGAGCGTCGGACCGCTGAGCGGACTGCCGCGGCTGACGGTTTTCACGGGAACGCACGACGTGCTCAACCCCGATGCCCGCGCCTTTCACGAGCGAGCCATGGCCGACGGGCTCGACATCGGCTGGTACGAACGCGAGGGCGGCATGCACGTGTGGATGTTCCTGCCCGGGCGCCGTACCGGCGACGCACTGGCCCGAATCCGGCAGGTGTTGAACGGTTGAGCGACGTTCTTGTCATCGGCTCGGGTTTCGCGGGCCTGTGGGCGGCTCTCGGCGCCGCTCGCCGCCTCGACGAACTTGCCGCACCGGCCGACGACGTCGGCATTACCATGTTGAGTCGCAAGCCCTTCCACGACATTCGGGTACGTAACTACGAGGCGGACCTGAGCGGCTGCCGTATCCCGCTCGCCGATCTCCTCGACCCGGCCGGCGTCGCGCATGTGGCCGCGGACGTCACCGCGATCGACACCGATGCCCGCACCGTCTCCGCCTCGATGGGAAGCACCCATCGCTACGATCGGCTGGTGCTGGCGTCGGGCAGTCACGTTGTGAGACCCGGCATTCCGGGCTTGCCGGAGTTCGGGTTTGACGTTGATACGTACGACGGCGCGGCGGCACTGGGTCAGCACTTGCGGGCGCTGGCCGACGGTCCGTCGGATGCTGCGGCAGCCACCGCCGTGGTGGTCGGCGCCGGGCTGACCGGCATCGAGACGGCCTGCGAGTTGCCGGGCCGCCTCCGGGTGGTGTCAGGTGACCGTGCGCCGCGGGTAATCCTGATCGACCACAACCCGCGGGTCGGTTCGGATATGGGAGCGTCGGCGCGGCCGGTGATCGAGAAAGCGCTGTCGGACAACGGTATTGAAACTAAGACCGGCGTGAGCGTCACCGCGGTGAGCAAGCGCGGTGTGTCACTGTCATCGGGCGAGCGGATAGCGGCAGCCACCGTAGTCTGGTGTGCCGGTATGCAGGCCAGCCCGCTGACCGCCCAGCTGCCCGTTGCCCGCGACAGGTTCGGCCGGGTGACGGTCGACGATTACCTGCGGGTGGCCGGTGTTCCCGGGGTGTTCGCGGCCGGTGACGTGGCCGCGGCGCAGATGGATGACGATCACCTGTCGGTGATGTCGTGCCAGCACGGCCGGCCGATGGGCCGCTACGCAGGCTACAACGTGATCAGCGATCTGCTCGACGAACCAATGCTGCCGCTCCGAATCCCTTGGTACGTGACAGTTCTCGACCTCGGCCCGGCCGGTGCCGTATACACCGAGGGCTGGGACCGCCGAGTGGTGGCGTGCGACGCCGAAGCCAAGGCGACCAAGCGGACCATCAACACCGAGCGGATCTATCCGCCACTGGCCGGTGATCGCGCGGCGCTGCTGGCCGCGGCGGCGCCCAACGTACAGAGCCGGCCCGAACTTGGGCACTAATTCGACTGCGGCCTCGGCGGCATGGGTTCCGACGTGTCGCCGGCATACCAGTGCACCGCATAGACTCCCGGCTGCAACGAGAGGTCGGCAACCAGTTGCTCGAGCCGGGCCGGTGCGCGGCCGCCGGCCAGCAGATAGGCGGTCAGCGTCGTGTTGTCGTCTGCAGCACGCACGGTGTGAATTCCCCGCAGGCTGAGATCGTTGCTGCTGGTGCGCTGCACGATCTGGGCGCGGGCGTACTTCTCGGATTTGGGGCGACAGACCAGTTGCAGTTGGTAGGGCTGTTGGTCTTCGTCCTGTTCGACGATGTTGTCACGGTCGATGAGGTGGCCGAGCGGGCGTCCCAGCAGGTGAATCCCGACGATGGCGCCGGTGGCGATCACGGCGAACAACAGGTGCCCGGCAGCCGCCAATACGCCGACCGCGGCCGAACACCACAGGGTCGCGGCGGTGTTGAGCCCGCGAAGGTTGAATCCCTCCCGCAGGATGACGCCTCCGCCGAGAAAGCCGACACCGGACACCACGTAGGACGCAACCCGGGTGGGGCTGGTGTCGGTGGTGGTGACCGAGTAGAGCACGAATAGCGTCGCACCCGTAGCCACCAGCGCGTTGGTGCGCAACCCCGCCATCCGCGCCCGCCACTGCCGCTCGAGTCCGATGAGCGCGCCACAGCCCATGCCGACTGCCAATCGCAGCGTGAAATCGGCGATGGTCAGCGTCTGCATGCTGCGGCTCTCCTGTCGTGTCCACCCTGTCGTTCCAGTGTGGACGACTTTGCCGATAACGGCGCGGTTAGAGCGACTGAGACTTGGGCGGCTCGGGCTTCGCCTTCTTGGAGACGTGCACGGCGTGGACCCCCGGCGTCTTCGACAACCGGGCGAGCAGGCTCTCCAGTTGTTCCTGGCCGGTATGCCAATGCTGTACCGACTCAGGCTTCTGCGACATCTCCGCGAGGACGCGCTTGAGCTTGTCCGGTGTCTGGTCGTCTTTATCCGGTGTCTGGTTGTCTTTGCCGGCGATGGGGCGACCGACCCGGCCGACGGCCCCGCTGACTGCCCTGGGAGCGGCGCCACCGAGGGCGCTGCCGGCCATCCCGGCCAACGCCATCTGGCTGAACAGGCTGCCCGCGCCATCGGCGACCACGGCCGGCGCCGCGCCCAGACCGCTGCCCTGCAAAACGGAGGCGGCCAGCCGGATCGTCGGGGTGGCCGCGGCCCAGCTCGGCGGCACCGACAGTGCGCCAACCAACCCGGCACGCGCCATACCCGCGGAGGCGGCCGGCCCGAGCCCGCCGGCGACGCCGGCGACGTGGGTTGTCGAACCAAGCCCCGCTTCGAGCAGGCCCGCTCCGGCGGGCAGCACCCCGGATTGGACACCCCTCACCGCCTGGACCAGGCCGTATATGACCGTGATCAGGACGTCGTTGGCCGGCAGGATCAGTTTGGGGATTGTCTGAATGTAGGCGCTGATCTGTGAGAACGACGGCAACGCCGCAGGCGGATCGACCGCGGCGGGCGATGCGAGGCTCTGCACGGTCTGGGGAACCGCGGACATCACCTGGGAAAGCGCGGTCTGTGCGTGGGTACTGGCCGCGGTACCGCTCACCTGGCCAATGGCGGCCGCTTGGGCGGCCGGCCCGCCGGGGTTGGTCACCTGAGGCGCCGAAGCGAACGGCGTCATTCTCGAGGCGGCCGCCGACTGCCCGGCATAGCCGTACATCGCGGCGGCATCCTGGGCCCACATTTCGCCGTACTGCGCCTCGGTGGCGGCGATCGCCGCGGTGTTCTGCCCGAAAATGTTGGTCGCCACCAGCGACGCGAGTTGGGTGCGGTTGGCCGCGATCACCGGCGGCGGCACCATCGAGGCAAACGCCGTCTCGTAGGCCGCCGCCGCCGATCGGGCCTGGGTGGCGGATTGCTCGGCCTGGGCGGCGGTGGCGCTGAGCCACTGCGCATACGGCGCGGCTGCGGCCGCCATTGCCGCCGACGACGGGCCTTGCCACGACTCACCCGTCAGCCCGGTGATCACCGATCCGTAAGCGGTTGCCGCCGAATGCAGCTCGGCGGTCAGCCCGTCCCAGGCCGCCGCGGCAGCCACCATCGACTCCGGACCGGGACCGGCATACATGCGCCCGGAGTTAACCTCCGGCGGAAATACTCCGAAATCCATTGCTATCCTCCAAAGTTCGCAGTGCCAACGGCAACAGTCATTCGTCTGCCGGTAGCACGATGATGGTGGCGGTGAGGGCCTCCCCGGTTGTGCCGCCACCGACGCTCATGGAGCGGGCAACTTCACCGCCGCTACCGGCCATCGCACGTCCGGCCAGGCTCGACAGACCCATCTGGCCGAACAGGCTGCCGGAGCTGTCTGCCATGGCGGCCGGGACAGCCTGCAGGCTGGTGCTCGGCAGCACGAAAGCCGCCGGCCTGATCGCCGGCGCGGCGGTAGCCCATCCCTGCGGCACCGACAGCTTCCCGACCATGCCCGCGTTGCCGATCCCCGCCGTGACCGCTGGACCGGCGCCGGTGCCGATCAGCGCAGGCGTCCCCGAACCCAGCTCGCGCGCCAGCAATCCCCCGGCGGCCGGCGCCGCCGACGCCTTGGCCAGCGCGCCGACATAGTTCTCCGCTGCCATCGGCAACAGGACGTTTTGGAAGCCCAACAGATAAGGCACGCCGCCAACCGGGAAATAGGAAAGCGGCGAGGTCGGCCCGGAGATGAAATTCAAGAATGACGTGACTGGTGATGCCGGCGGGTCGACCGCGGCCGGCGCGATGGGTGCGGTCATCGTTTGCAGCGCTTGCGGCACCGCGGAGACCACGTGCGACAACGTCGTCTGGGTGTTGGCGCCCGTTGAGCTGCCGACCGCATGGCCGACCGCGATGGACTGCGCGGAGAGGCCTGTTTCGTTGGCGGTCCGCGGCGGCTGCGCGAACGGCGCCAACCGGGTGGCGACTGCCGACGAGCCCGCGTAGCCGTACATGGCGGCGGCGTCTTGGGCCCACATTTCCATGTAGTGCGCCTCGGTGGCCGCGATCGCCGCGGTGTTCTGCCCGAGGAGGTTTGTCGCGATCAGCGACATCAACAGCGAACGGTTGGCGGCGATCACCGGCGGGGGTACGGTGGCCGCGAACGCGGCCTCGTATGCGGCCGCGGCCGCCTTGGCCTGGGTGGCGGTCTGTTCGGCCTGCGCCGCGGTGGCGCTCATCCAGGCCACATATGGTGCGGCGGCCGCCGCCATCGATGCCGACGTCGGGCCCTCCCACGAACCGCTGGTCAGGCCATCGATCACCGACTGGTAGGACGACGCTGTCGTACCCAATTCGGCGGCCAGCACGTCCCAGGCGGCGGCGGCGGCCAAAATCGGTGCCGCCCCTGGGCCGGCGTACATCAGGCCGGAGTTGATCTCCGGTGTCAGCGCTGCGAAATCCATTTCCGTTACCTTTCGGTATCAGCGCGGCAAGGTGGCGGACACCCACCCCTCGCCAGGGGCACCGCCGGGACCGGTGTGGTCTTGTCGTGAATTACTGCCCGGATCGTCATACGCGTCCTTTCAAAGAACCGTTGCTGCGACTGGTTTTTCGGGTTCGGCTGGCACGGCTGGCCGATTATGGTACGCGGTGGTTGTTCGGCGCAGGTTCCGCCGACGTAACCGCACGATAAATCCTGGTTTCAGAAAACCCGGTTAGGCGCGGCGGACAGCTCATCGCGGACATCGATATCGCGTCGGCTTGATGTCCGAGCCCGGGACTTACGACCCTCGGCAACGCCATTGGCGATGCAGACGGCGCTGGAGGTAGCCGTCAACGCCGCAATTGTGCCGGAGCGCATTGAATTGGTAAGCGCGCCAGAAAGTCTGGTCTACCATCTGCAGTGCTCGGTGAGCCCGGTGCCAGAGCGCGCCATGAGTCCGGTGTCAGGCCCAGCCGGAGCCGGCACCGTGGGCGTCGACATTGTCGAAGTGATGATTAATGGTCACCTGCGTTTCCTATCGTGACCTGAAGCGTACGCAGCCGTTGCTGTCATTCCCCTGGCCGGCAGCTGAGTATTTGCTGTGAGGGTCCCAGACACGCCCGACCCCGCGGATCCGGGAGACGGGCACGATGGACTGGCTACCGCGCCTTACCGCGTCATCGAAATCACGGACGGCCTGATGGCGACGTCCTTGACTCGGTGTGTCACCGTTCCCCACGCCGACGGTGAGTAATGTGTCGTGACTTCCTCGAATCCCTCAATCCGAGAAACGCTAACCACGCCGGTGTCGTCGTTGATCGAGATGTGGTCACCGTCGGTTGCGCGGACTTCCTGTCCGTTAAGGAGCCGGATTATGAACACGATGGTTTCTCCTTCCTAGTTGAATCGGATTGATCCAGCGGCCTCACCCAGGTCAGGCGCTGCCCAGCTGGACGGCTTTGACCGCCAACAGGATCGCTCCGACGACCAGATACCCGCGCAAAGCCAGCATGCCCAGTCGCGTTCCGACGGACCAGGTAACCGGCTCCAGCAGGGTCAGTGGTGGCATCCGCCAGGTGGCCCGGTCGGCTCTGGCCAATGCATAGGCGAGCTGGTCGGGCAACGGCGGTTTCGGGTATCGACGGCCGGGCCACCGCAGGACACCGAAAGTGACTGCAGCGCATATGGCGAGACCGACGGTGAGGTCTTTGGCGATGGAGACGATATCGAGGTTGGGAAACACGGTTGTCACCATCAGTATCCCGGATAGCAGCAACAACACACCAACGATGACGCCGGCCACCAGGTTCAGCCATGTCCGGTTCACCCAGGGGCCCAAGACTTCCCGGTCGTTGCACAGCAGCAGCAGGAAGACGGTGGCGCTGGGCAGCAGCAGTCCGGCCAGTGCCTGCACGCCGGTGGTGATCAACCCCAACGGCGCGCGGGGGATAAGCACGATCATCGCGGCGACCACGACCATCCCGGCGTAGGACAGGTAGAACGGCTTTGCGTCGGCGAAGCCGCGGTGCAGCGAGTGCTTGAGTCCGAACACGTCGCCGAACGCGTAGCTGGTAGCCAGGGTCACCGCCGCCGCCCCGATGATGGACGCGTCGAGCAACACGATCGCAAACACTGCCCCGAGCGTCGTGCTGTATTGGCCGAGTAGATGGGCGAGTACGCCGGCGTCGACGAAACTCCCACGGCTGTGGGTGACACGGGCGGCCCAGTCACCGGTCATCATCAATGCCGCTGCCCCGACCGTGACGATGATGGCGCCCAGCGTGGTGTCGGCCCGCTCGTAACCGATGAAGCGTGGCGTGATGCGCTTGTCGACGACGTTGGACTGCTGGAAGAACAGCTGCCATGGGGCAACCGTGGTGCCGACAATGGCGATGATCAACAGCACCGCGTCAGAGGTAATTCCGCCGGTCACACCGGGGATGACGAAAGACTTTGTCGCGTGCCCCCAGTCCGGATGCGACATCAGCAGCATGGGAATTTGCAGCAGCGTGATCGCGATGAACACGAGCATTGCACGTTCCCAGCGCCGGAAGCTGCCGGTGGTCATGATGGCGATCAGCGCGATCGCGGCGAACGGAACGACCAGGTATCTGGGAATGCCCATATAGTCGGCGGCCAGTGTGACACCGATGAATTCGGTGACCAGAGTCAGAAAGTTCAACAGGAACAAATCACCGACCGAGAACCAGCCCCAGCCGCGGCCGAACCGTTCGTTGATCAACCGCGCATGCCCGACCCCGGTAACCGCGCCGAGCCGGACCACCATTTCCTGGTTGACGATCAGCACGGGGATCAATAGCAAGAGCACCCAGAGCAGGCTGTAGCCGTAGTTTTGTCCGGCCTGCACGTACGTTGCGACACCGCCGGCATCGTTGTCCCCGACCATGACGATCAAGCCGGGTCCGACGATCGCCAGCATGGTCGCCAGCCGGACCTTCAGGGTGCCCGGACGGTCGGTGTCGCCGATGCTGATCCGGCCGAGGGCACCCTCGATGTCACCGACGTGGGCACTATCCAGGACGGCGGTGCGCGGCGGCGCCGGTGGTGGCGCCGTGTCGACGAGGCTACGGTCCACGGTGGTCACGGCCAGTCACTCCACTCGCCGCCGATCGATACCGGGCCGTCGAGCGCGGACACCAGTCCCCGCATTGAGCGTGGCCCGGGTTCTCGCCGACGCCAGTCGTCGGGAATGGTGGCCCTGAGCACGTCGTCGACCGTGACGACGCCCAGCACCCGATCCTCGTCGTCGACGACCGGGATGGCCTGCAGGTCGTAGTCGGCCATCAGCACCGCGACGTCAACCAGATCGGCATCTGGGGTTACCCGGATTGGGTTCGAATCCATCAGTGTCACAACCACATCCGCTGGATGTGTCTGCAACAAGGCGATCACCGATACCACGCCGGCGAGCTGCCCGTTGTCTTTGAGAACGTGAGTCTGCAGGAGCGCCTCCGGTTGTACGGCCCGCGCGCCGCCGATGAGGGCAAGCGCCTCTCCTGCCGTGGCCCCTGTTCCGCACGAGACGACGTCGACGTTCATCAATCCACCAGCGCTGTCGGGGTTGAACCCCAAAAGGGTGATCACCTTGGTGCGCTGTGGCGCAGGCATCAACTCCAGAACCCGTCGGCGGCGAGACTGGCGTAGGTCGATGATCGCGTCAGCAGCGTCGTCGGCTCGCATCCGGCCGAGCAAGGCGGCGACCTCGTCGTCGGGCATATCGTCGAGCAACCGGCTGGCCTTGTCCGGGTCCAGCTCCTCGAAAACATCCGCTTCCAATTCGGGGTTGCTGCGCACCCGGTCGAGGATTTCCCCGCCTTCAGCCCTGTCGGCATCTTCGAGCAAATCGGCGATTTGCGCGGGTTTGAGCGCCGCCACTCGCCCGGACACACGACGCACGGCCATCGACTGGCCGTGCCCGATCAACGGTTCAAACGCCTTCCAGTCACGGGCCGCGTCGCCGCCGGGTGTTCTCAGCAGCCCGAACAGCCGGGGCGGGCGCCGGGTGTCCAACCGTGTCAGCACCCAGCCTTGTCCGCTATCTTCGAGTTCAACGTCGTAGGCGCGCACCAGTTCGCCCGTCACCACGTCGATCAACCGATATCCGAGCACATCGGACCGCAACAGCACCTCACCGTGGCGGCGCTCGAACCGTCGCAGGTCAATCTCGTGGTGCGCCAGGGTTACCTGGCCTGGATCGAACCGTTGAATCGATCTGCTCCCGACGAATACCCGTCGGCTACCCACCCCGGCCACGATGCCGGTCACCAGCGGGTACGTGTCAGCATCGCGTAGCCGGATGATGATGTCCTCAACGCGGCCCACCGCCTCGCCGGACGGCGTCACCACGGGGGCGCGCAGCAACTGATACAGATGGATCAACGACGTGCTGGCACCGTCAGTGCGGGGCCCGGCGGCCGACGTGGTCATGCTTACCTCTTCTCGACACCTAGGACTGTCAGTGGTTGGGGCGCAGGGTGTTAGGCCCAGCTGGAGCCGACGGCGCTGTCGGTGCTGGCCATGTTGTTGCCGGCGGTTTGGACCTTTTGCCCGTGGGCGTTGGCCTGCTCGTAGATCACCTGGAAGTTGCGGCCCAACTGGGTGATGAACTCCTGGCAGGCCACCGAGCCCGCACCACCCCAGAAGTCGCCGGCAGCCAGCACATCACGAACGATGGCCTGGTGCTCGGCCTCCAACGAAGCGGCCTGGGCGCGGATCAACGCGCCGTGGGCGTCGACATCGCCGAACTGGTAGTTAATCGTCATGATCGTTGTCTCCTAACTGCTTTGGGTGCTAGCTGCTCAGGATCTGCTGAGAGGCCTGCTCTTGCTGCTCGTAGTTGTTGGCGTCGCGGATCAGCCCGTCACGCACGCCGTGCAGCATGTTGACGATGTTGCGGAACGCGGTGTTCATCTGGCCCATGGTGTCGTGGGACGTCAGTTGAG
>NZ_JBOHHI010000185.1:0-14566 GCF_050700595.1 Mycobacterium sp. | reverse complement strand
CTCAACTGACGTCCCACGACACCATGGGCCAGATGAACACCGCGTTCCGCAACATCGTCAACATGCTGCACGGCGTGCGTGACGGGCTGATCCGCGACGCCAACAACTACGAGCAGCAAGAGCAGGCTTCTCAGCAAATCCTGAGCAGCTGAGCTGCTGCGTTAACCGCCACAGCTGCGTAAGCTTTACCAGTTAGGAGAACCACAGATGACGATTAACTACCAGTTCGGCGATGTCGACGCCCACGGCGCGCTGATCCGCGCCCAGGCCGCTTCGTTGGAGGCCGAGCACCAGGCCATCGTTCGTGATGTGCTGGCTGCCGGGGACTTCTGGGGCGGCGCCGGCTCGGTGGCCTGCCAGGAGTTCATCACCGCGTTGGGCCGCAACTTCCAGGTGATCTACGAGCAGGCCAACGCCCACGGGCAAAAGGTCCAAACCGCCGGCAACAACATGGCCAGCACCGACAGCGCCGTCGGCTCCAGCTGGGCCTAACAAACTACCCGAGGCGCGGCAGCACACCCCGAGGTCGGTGTGCTGCCGTGTCCTGCGGTATTCGACCTGCCGAAAAACAGGAGTAGCGATGGAACAGGGCACCCGGACCGACATCACCGTTAATGTCGAGGGTTTGTGGATGCTCCAAGCGCTGCTGGATATCCGCCATATTGCCCCGGAGCTCCGATGCCGGCCATACGTCTCCACTGATTCCTCCGATTGGCTCAACGAGCACCCCGGTATGGCGGTCATGCGGGAAAACGGCATCGTGGCCGACGGAGTGGTCAATGAGCAGGTAGCCGCCCGTTTGCGGGTACTTGCCGCGCCCGACCTGGAAGTCGTTGGGCTGCTGTCGCGCGGCAAGTTGCTCTATGGCGTCAATCAACAGGAGGACGGCTCTGAAGAAGGGAGCGCAGAAGGCGGTGCACAACAAGAGGAGGAGCCGGTCGGATCACGCGACATCCCCGACAACGAATTCCGCGTCGTCTTGGCCCGGCGCGGCCAGCATTGGGTATCGGCAGTCCGGGTGGGTGACGAAATCACCGTCGACGATGTGGCCATCGCCGACACCGCGTCGATCGCTGCGCTGGTGTTCGACGGTCTGGAGTCGATTCACCACGCTGATCCCGCGCAGATCAACGCGGTGAACGTGCCGTTGGAAGAAATGCTGGAAGTGACGAAGGCGTGGCAGGAGTCGGGGTTCAACGTTTTTTCCGGTGGGGACCTGCGCCGATTGGGCATCAGTGCGGCCACCGTGGCCGCACTGGGACAAGCGCTGTCGGATCCGGCGGCGGAGGCAGCGGTATACGCACGGCAGTACCGCGACGATGCGAGGGCGCCCAGCGCGTCGGTGCTGTCGTTGAAAGACGGATCGGGCGGGCGCATCGCGATGTACCAGCAGGCGCGCACAGCCGGCTCGGGCGAAGCGTGGCTGGCCATCTGCCCGGCTACGCCGCAACTGGTCCAAGTCGGGGTGAAGACGGTTTTAGAGACGTTGCCCTACGGCGAATGGAAAACACATCGCAGAGTTTAACAATCGTCGGTGCGAAATACGTTGTGCATCAATGTATCTGACCACTCCATTCTGCCGTGGTGCACACATAACTTAATGCTTTAGAATCGATCCTGAAATTGGGGGCGGCGTAACCATCAGAAATAACGAGGCGAGGCAGATGGATTCAGAATTCGTCGACAAAGGGGCCAGACGATGACCGTTGTCGCTGAGGCGGTGCAACCGGGCGCTGAGGCGGTCTCCGCACCGCAGGCGGCAGTGGTGGCCATTATGGCGGCCGACGTGCAGATCGGGGTGCTGCTGGACGCCCACGCGCCGGTTTCGGTGATGATCGACCCGCTGCTAAAGGTGGTCAACACCCGACTTCGCGAACTCGACGTCGCGCCGCTGGCCGCGACGGGGCGTGGTCGGTGGACGTTGTGCCTGATCGACGGCACTCCGCTGCGGCCCGCGCAGTCGCTGACCGAACAAGACATCTACGACGGGGATCGCCTCTGGCTGCGCTTCGTCGAGGACACCGAACGCCGCTCTCAGGTCATCGAACACATCTCGACCGCGGTATCGGTGAACTTGTCCAAGCGGTTCGCCCCGATTGATCCGACGGTTGCGGTGCAGGTCGGTGCCGCCATGGTGGCGGTCGGAGTAGTGCTGGCAGCGGTTCTGCTGGGCTGGTGGCGCTGGCGTGACGACTCCTGGCTGACGGCCATCTACGCGGCAGTGGTGGCGGTGCTGATGCTGACGGTGGCCACGCTCATGCTGGTGCGGTCCAAGACGGTGGCCGACCGCCGCGCCGGCGACATGATGCTGTTGAGCGGGCTGGCGCCACTGGCTGTGGCGGCTGCCGCGACACCACCCGGTCCGGTCGGGGCGCCGCATGCGGCGTTGGGCTTCGTGGTCGCGGGGGTGACGTCGATGCTGCTCATGCGGCTAACCGGTCGCTGGCTGGGAACCTACACCGCGATCGTGACGATCTGTGTTGCGGTGACCGCGGCGAGCCTGGCACGCATGGTGCTGGGGGCCGGGCCCGTGACGTTGATGACGTGTGTGCTGCTGGCATGTGTGCTGGGCTATCACGGCGCGCCGTCGCTGTCACGCTGGCTGTCGGGCATCCGGCTGCCGGTGTTCCCGTCGGCCACCAGTCGCTGGGTGTTCGAGACACGGCCCGATCTGCCCACCACCGTGGTGGTATCCGGCGGTGGGCGGCCGACCCTGGAAGGGCCCGCGTCAGTGCGGGACGTTCTGGGGAGATCCGAGCGCGCCCGGGCATTTTTGATGGGCCTGCTGGTGGGCATGGGTGTGCTGGTGGTGGCGTGCTCGGTCGGATTGTGCGATCCACACACCGGGCAGCGTTGGTTGCCGGTGCTGCTGGCCGCTTTCACGGCCGGGTTCCTGCTGTTGCGCGGACGGTCCTACGTCGACCGGTGGCAGGCGATCACGCTGGCGCTGACGGCGGTGATCACCGTCGCGGCCGTAGTGGCGCGCTATGTACTGGTGTTGTCGTCTCCGGTGGTGCTGTCGGTGGGCGCAGGGATTCTCGTGCTGCTGCCCGCGGCCGGCCTGACCGCCGCGGCCGTGGTGCCCACCACCATTTACAGCCCGCTGTTCCGCAAATTGGTCGAGTGGGTCGAATACCTGTGCTTGATGCCGATCTTCCCGCTGGCGCTGTGGTTGATGAATGTCTATGCAGCGATTCGATACCGGTAGCGGCCGGGGTAACCGCGCGATTGCAGCCGCTGCCGCCGCCCTCATGGTTGGCGTCGGTGCGTTCGCCGGGTTGCCGCCGGCATACGCGATCAACCGGCCGGTGATCGATCCGGCCGCCACACCGCACGACGGCCCGCCCGGACCGGAACAACCGATGCGACAAAGTTCATACTGCACCGAGGTCGGGGTGTTGCCCGGAACCGACTTTCGGGTGCAGCCCAAATACATGGACATGCTGAATTTGCCGGAGGCATGGCGGTTCGGCCGCGGCGGCGGTGTGAAAGTGGCCGTCATCGACACCGGGGTGACTCCACACCCGAGACTGCCGCATCTGGTCGGCGGCGGGGACTACATGATGGCCGGCGGGGACGGGTTGTCCGACTGCGACGCCCACGGCACGATCGTCGCATCGATGATCGCCGCAACGCCGGCGACCGGCGAGGGCCCGGCAGCCCTGCAGCCCCGTAAACCTCCACCGATTCCCACCAACGAACCACCACCGCCGGCACCACCGCCGCAGACGGTGACGTTGTCGCCGCCGGCGCCGACGACGGTGATGTTGCCTCCTCCGTCGCCGTCAGAAGAGCCTCCGGCCCAGCCCGCGTTCCCGTGGCTGCCGCAGCCGAAGGCGCCAGGAGCAGCCAACAAGGGTGGCCCTGGCACCATAACGGCGCCGAGCTATTCCGGCGGAGGTCACGTGATCGTTGCCGACCACACCCGGCCCGCCGCCCCACCATCTCCGGCACCGCCCGCTGACGCGTTCAGTGGGGTGGCCCCGGATGTCGAGGTGATCTCGATCCGCCAGTCCAGCCAGGCGTTCACCCTCAAGGACGCGTTCACCGGCGACGAGGATCCGCAGACCCGGCAGAAGATGGACAGCATCCGGACGATGGCGCGGGCGATCGTGCATGCCGCCGACATGGGTGCCGCCGTGATCAACATCTCCCAGGTGCTGTGCATGAGTGCGCGCAGCATCATCGACCAGCCTGACCTGGGTGGCGCGGTCCATTACGCCGCCGTCGACAAAAACGCGGTCATCGTCGTCGCCGCGGGCGATACCAGCCAGCGCGACTGCAAGCAGAACCCGGTCTATGATCCTTTGCGGCCCGACGATCCCCGAGATTGGAACGGTGTGAACACGGTAGTGACTCCGGCCTGGTTCAGCGACTACGTACTCACCGTCGGCGCGGTGGATGCCAGCGGCACGCCGATGGACAAAACAAGTGTGGCCGGGCCGTGGGTGTCGATCGCCGCGCCGGGCACCGACGTCGTCGGACTCTCACCGCGCGAAGACAGCTTGATCAACGCCATCGACGGTCCGGACAACACATTGCTGGTGCCGACCGGCACGAGCTTTTCCACGGCGATCGTCTCCGGGGTGGCCGCTCTGGTCCGCGCCAAGTATCCGCAGTTGTCGGCGCACCAGGTCATCAACCGCCTGGTCCGGACAGCCAGGTCACCGGCTCGCGGAGTGGACAACCAGGTCGGCCACGGCGTCATCGACCCGGTGGCGGCGCTCACCTGGGATGTACCCGACGGTCCGGCATCGTCGTCGCGGGAGTTGTCGGCGCCGCTCCAGCTGCCTCCGCCACCTGCCCCGCGCAATATGACGCCGGTCTGGGTTGCGGCCGGAGGGCTGTTATTCGCACTGCTGGTCGCCGGTGTGATATTCGGCGGGGGGCGGCTGATGCGCGGCAAGGCGGACCGCTCGTGAAAGCGCAACACCGGCTCGGGCTGGTCGTGTCGTGGCTGCGGGTCACCGCGGTGTTTGTGGTCGATGTCGCGGTGCTGGCGCTGGCCAGCCACTGCCCCGACGCTTGGCAGCGCAACCATGTCGCGTGGTGGGTGGGTGTCGGTGTGGCGACGGTGATAACGATCGCCGCCCTGGCCTCCTATCGGGGAATTCCGCTGGCCTCGGCACCGGTTGCGCGAGTGCGGAATTGGTACGCCGATCCCGGAGCACTGGTTGCCGCATGCTCGCAGCCGATCGACCATCAACGTCCCTTTGGCCGGGATGTGGTGGGCATCCGGGAGTACGACGGTCGGCTGGTCACGGTGATCGCGGTAGCGGGAGCAGTGGACCCGGCGGCGGGCCGGCATCACCAGAGGGAGGCGGCGGAGCCCGTGCTGCCGATCGCGACGGTCGCCGCGGCGCTGCGCCAGTTCGACGTCCGCCTCGACGGCATCGACATCGTCTCGGCGGCAACGGAACCCGGCCGCAGCATATGGGTGGTATTGCGGATGGATCCGCAGCGTAACGTCGCGGCAGTGGCTGCCCGCGATTCGTTGGCCTCGACGTTGGCGGCGGCCACCGAACGGCTTGTGCACGACCTGGACGGGCGGCACTGTCAGGCCCGCCCGCTGAACGCCGCCGAGATCACCGACATGGATGCCGCGCTGTTGGCCGGCCTGGATCCCGACCAGATTCGGCCCCACTGGCGCTATCTCAAGCATCCCGACGGGCACGTGACGAGCTTCTGGGTGTCGCCGCCGGACATCACCGGAGACGTACTGGACGAGCTGGTGCTACCCGATACCGATATCAACGTGGTAACGATCCGGCTCGTCGCCCGGCGCGGCGGCATCGATGTGTCGGCGATCGTCCGCTATCACAGCGACGAGCGACTGCCAAAGTCCGTGTGGGGCGGGCTGAATCGGCTCACCGGGCGCCAGCTGGCCGCAGTGCGCGCCAGCTTGCCGGTGCCGGCGGCCGGTAGGCCACTGTTGATATCGAGCCGGAGCCTGGGCGAGGACGAAGACATTGTGGTGCGCCTCGCGGAGGCGGAGCCGGCGGCGCCGACGTACTCGCCGGCTCCGGTGGGAACGTCGCTATGACCCGGCCGCAGACCGCCGCGACGGATGCCCGTAACGCAATGCTGGCCGGTCTGCTGGCGTCCGGCATCGCCGTCAACGGCCTTCAACCCAGTCACAACCCGCAGGTGGCACAGCAGATGTTCAGCACGGCTACCACGCTCGATCCGGGCATGTGCGACGGCTGGCTGGCGCGGGTGCTGGCCGGTGATCAGAGTATCGAGGTGCTCACCAACGCGTGGGAGGCGGCCAAGACATTCGGGTGGGAGATCCGCCGGCTGGGCCTCACGGATCTGGAGTTTCGCCCCGAGGTTTCCGACGGGCTGTTTCTGCGGCTGGCGATCACGAGCGTGGAGTCGCTGGCTGCCGTTTATGCCGCCGCCCTCATCGAGGCGAAACGCTACGAGGAGGCATCGCGGCTGCTGGATGGCCTGGATCCGCGGCATCCGTTCGACACCGAGTTGATTACCTACGTACACGGCTTGCTGCATTTCCGCACCGGCCGCTGGCCGGACGTGCTCGCTCAGTTCCCGCCCGCGACGCAGTGGCGCCACCCCGAACTCAGAGCCGCGGGGGCGGCGATGGCAACCACGGCGTTGGCCTCGCTGGGCGTGTTCGAGGAGGCGTGCCGCCGCGCCCAAGAGGCAATCGAGGGTGATCGGGTGCCCGGTGCGGCCAATGTGGCGATGTACACCAAGGGTATGTGCTTGCGGCACTTGGGCCGTGAGGACGAAGCCGTCGAATTGCTGCGCCAGGTGTATTCGCGTGACGCAAAATTCGCTCCGGCTCGCGAAGCATTGGACAACCCGAACTATCGGCTGGTGCTGACCGATCCCGAGACGATTGAAGCGCGGACGGATCCGTGGGATCCGGACAGCGCACCCACCCGTGCACAGACCGAGGCCGCCCGTCATGCCGAGATGGCCAAAAAGTATCTGGCCGAAGGCGATGCCGAGCTCAATGCGATGCTGGGCATGGAGCAGGCCAAACGCGAAATCAAACTGATCAAGTCGACCACCAAGGTGAATCTGGCCCGCGCCAAGATGGGCCTGCCGGTGCCAGTGGCGTCGCGGCACACCTTGCTGCTGGGTCCGCCCGGCACCGGGAAGACGACGGTGGCCAGGGCATTCACCAAGCAGCTCTGCGGGCTGACCGTGCTGCGTAAGCCGTTGGTAGTGGAGACCAGCCGCTCAAAGTTGCTGGGACGCTACATGGCTGACGCCGAGAAGAACACCGAAGAGATGCTCGAGGAGGCGCTGGGCGGCGCCGTCTTCTTCGATGAGATGCACAGCCTTTTCGAACGCGGGTACGCGCAGGGCGATGCTTACGGCAACGCGATCATCAACACGTTGCTGCTCTACATGGAGAACCACCGCGACGAGCTGGTGGTGTTCGGAGCCGGCTACGCCAGGGCGATGGAGCGCATGCTGGAAGTCAATCAGGGTCTGCGGCGGCGGTTTTCGACGGTGATCGAATTCTACAGCTATACGCCGCCGGAGTTGATCGCGCTGACCCAGCTGATGGGCCGGGAGAACGAAGACGCCATCACCGACGAGGCTGTCGACGTGTTGTTGCCGTCGTACGAGAAGTTCTATGCCGAGGAGAACCTCTCGGAGGACGGGGATCTCATCCGCGATATCGATGTACTGGGTAACGCCGGGTTCGTGCGCAACGTGGTGGAAAAGGCCCGCGATCATCGCAGTTTCCGTCTCGATGACGAGGACCTCGATGCAGTGCTGGCCAGCGACATCGACGAATTCAGTGAAGTACAACTGCGCCGGTTCAAGGAATTGACCCGCGCGGATCTGGCCGAGGGCCTCAGCGCGGCGGTGGCCGAAAAAAAGACCGACTAAGCCTGGCTCAGGTCATGCCGGCCTGAACGACTTTGACCACGACCAGCGCGCCTGCGAGGACCAGATACGCGCGCAGCGTGAACAGCCCCGCGTAGCGCACCGGCGACATGACGGGCCGCTCCAGGGTTGCGAAGTCCGGCATGTGCCAGGTCGCGCGAATCTTGTCGCGAAAGGCTTTACGTTCGGCGCGGGTCAACTTCGGCAGCTCGTCGAGTTCGTCCGCCTGGTCGACATCCAACGCGCCGAACGGCACGGTGTTTTCCGCGTCGCGTCGATCGGTGTACCAGCCGATTGCGAAGACAACGGCAGCGCCGACCAGACCAATCGCGGCGCCGACGCCAAGGCCACCCTTCAGCGTCTGGGTTGACAGGTTGGGGAAGAACGTCACAGCCGTCAACATCAGTGACAACACGATCAGCGACCAGACGATAATCCAGGCCAAGGCGTTCTGGCGGAAGTTGTTTACCCACGGACCCAGCACCGGGTGATCGTTACACAGCAGGACCAAGAACACGGTGGCCGAGGGCAGCAGGACGCCGGCGAGTGCCTGGACACCCTGGGTGATCAGACCGAGGATGTGATCGGGGCAGAACGCGACCGTAGCTGACACCGCCAAAAGCGCCGCATAGGTGCCGTAAAACAGTGGGGCCTCGGTGACCTTCCAATGCAACGAATGGGGCTTGCCCAGGACATCACCGAGTGCGTAGGTGGTGGATAGCCCGATCACGTTGGCACCGATCAGCGACGCGTCCAGCAAAACAACCGCAAACAGCACCCCGACGGTGTGCCCGACATGGCCGGAAAGCTGCGCGGCGATTGCCCCGGCGTCGGTGAAGCTACTCCCGTCGTGGCTGCGGCCCAGCCCGAACGCGGTGGCTGCCATCAGCGCGATCGCTCCGCCCATGACCCCGACGATGCCGATGATCAGATCGGCTCGCCCGTAGCGAATCCAACGTGGCGTGATCCGTTTGTCGACGACGTTGGACTGCTGAAAAAACAACTGCCAAGGCGCCACAGTGGTGCCGACAATCGCCATGATCACCATCAACACGATGGAGTCCGGTTCGCCCGGCAAGGACGGCACCAGCCCCCGCGCGCTTTCGCCCAGGGTGGGATGCACCAGCAGCACCACCGGGACGAGCGCCAGGTTTGCCGCAATGAGCACCAACATCAACTGCTCCCAGCGGCGGAACGAGCCACCGGCCACCACCGCGAACAACAACACCGCAGCAGCCGGGATCGCGATCGTTTTTGGGCAGCCCAGGAATCCGAGCGCCAAGGAGACACCGATGAATTCAGTGACGATGGTTAATGCATTGAGAATCAATAAATCTCCGACGCTGAACGTACCCCAGAACTTACCGAACCGTTCGAAAATCAGCCGCGCATGACCCACCCTGGTGACCGCGCCCAGCCGCAGCACCATCTCCTGGTTCACGTAGAGCACCGGGATCATCAGCACCAGCGTCCACAACAGGCTCATCCCGTAGTTCTGCCCAACCTGCGCGTAGGTCGCCACACCACCGGCATCGTTGTCACCGATCATCACGATCAGTCCAGGCCCGCTGATCACCAGCAGCGTCCGCAACCGTTGCCAGCGGCTACGGCCCGGGCTGGTGGCATCGCGTGCGATGCGACCGAACGCGCCGACGATGTCACCGACATGCGCCGAATCCAGCACCGCCGAGCCGGACGCGCCGGCGATAACCGGTGGCGTATTGGCTACGGTGTCGGTGCGGGGCGGTCGAGTGTCGATGTCGCCGCTCAACTGGGTGGAAATCGAAGTCATCGGCCTCTCGCTTGCTGAAGAAGGTCAAATTGACGGTGGGGCAACGCGCTGGCACGCGCCAGCCGCGCGGTCAGGGACCGCGTATTCGGCGCCTGCCGCTTAGCGCGTCGCGCGGCTACGCGCTGACACGCATGCAGCTTTTGTCGACACGTGAGCCATCGAAACGTGTTGTGTAACAATCGTCTACGAGTTCTCGTTGGCCTGGGCGCAGTTTCTTGCGGATCCGGTCGCGATAGTACGACCAGGGCAGACGACGCTCGGCAGGGGTGCCCACCATCTGGTCGAGCAGGTCGGTCGCATGCAGGGCTAACGTGACGTGATGTTGGGCCAGCCCTAAGTCGCTGAAGGCCCGGAACACGTCATCGTGGCCGGGGCGGGGAACTGTTGTCCCCGAGATCAGTTCCAGTGCGGAGAGAAGGGCCGCACGGACATCCCCACAGGCTCGATGGATTTGGCGCTCGGGATTGGGCGGAGCCATTAGCTATCTCCTTGATGTGACTGTGCAACAACAAAAGCCATGATTGTCTCCTGTCGGGAACCCGACCGGTCACCGTGAGCAATCCGGCCTGGCGCGGCCTATGCGGGCATGCTTCGTTAACCCCGTATGCCTACGGGCACGCGGGTATTACCCAAATTACGTCCGAGAAGCCTTAGGCGGCAGAAGGAATGCCGCGACCGGTTCGAGACGAAACGGGTTTCGAATACGGATATGGACTACCGCTGGGACTCATTTCGCCCTCACCTCCTCGCGGCCGGGACACACGCAGTGTCACCACAGTCACACGCACTGCAGAGGAGCGAAACGCCCGAGGCACCCCTCTCTTCGGAGCTTTGGCACTGCACGGCGTATCCGGACCTTCGTCCGGAAGCCACTTGGGCTCAACCCTTAAGCCGGGAGGAGCTGTCCTGACCCGGGGCGTCTTTCGACGTTTGGGGTCAGTGGCCTGTATCCCTGCAGACGCCTCACCTACCGAGGTGCTTGCTCGTACATGCTTACACTCACACCCGGTGCCCGTCAAACATTTGGCCGGAAAAAAACCATCGAGTCGAAGCACCACCGCACCCCGGGCCTTCAGCAGCCGGATGGCGCCGGCCGGCATCCCCAGCACAAGATCGGCGCCACAACGACGTTCGGTCGTACTTTGGCGGGCGCAGACGGCGTGGCGCTGATCAGTCTTGTCAGCCTGCGCGTAAGCGGGGAGTCGTCTCGACACGCCGCTACGCAGGGAATTCTTGATGAGTTAATGCGTCGGGTTGACTCACGCGGGCCTTGGTGCCAATATTGCCGGTGCATGCACCTCGCTAGGTGAGGCGTCTGCAGGGACATAGGCCACTGACCCCGAACGTCGAAAGACGCCCAGGGTCAGGACAGCTCCTCCCGGCTTAAGGGTTGAGCCCAAGTGGCTTCCGGAACAACCGGATACGCCTTGCAGTGCCAAAGCTCTGACGAAAGGGGTGCCGCGCCCGGTTCATCGGCCGGGTCGCATCACCCCATTGTGCACCATGCTGGCACGCCCCGTGCCTTGGCCGTGAGGAGGTGAGAGCGAGATGAGTCCTGGTGATAGTCCCTATCCGAGTCCGATGACCATTTCGTTCGGATCCGGCCCCGGCATCGTTTCCATCATCTGAATCGGCTTGCGCCGCTTCGATTAACACACGCACGCCTCGTTTTGGGACGCGCGCGTGTTCGTGTCGTGCTCTGTCACGGCCAGAGCCCTTGGATTCAGTCTGCATTGCTTAAGGAGAAGTCCATGCTTTTCACCACTGTTCAGCCGGAGATGATTGCGGCTGCGGCGAACAACTTGCAGGGTATCGGCTCGGCGTTGGCTGCCCAGAATGCGGCTGTGGCAGCTCCGACGACCGGGGTGATGCCAGCCGCTGCCGACGAGGTATCAGCGCTGACCGCAGCACAATTCGCGGTACACGCGCAGATGTACCAGACAGTGAGCGCTCAAGCCTCCGCGATTCACGACATGTTTGTGACCATCTTGCAGACCAGTGCCGGGTCGTATGCGGCTACCGAGGCAGCCAACGCGCTCGCTGCCCTGTGAGCGTTCGGGGAGTTCATCGTGATGGATTTTGCGGCATTGCCGCCCGAAATTAATTCGACCCGAATGTACTCGGGGCCCGGATCGGGGCCGATGCTGGCCACTGCCGCGGCGTGGCACCAACTGGGTGCCGAAATGCTTGCGGCAGCAGAGTCTTACGCTTCGGTGATCTCGGCTTTGACCAGCGGGAGCTGGATGGGTCCGGCGTCGACGTCGATGGCGACCGCGGCCGCACGCCACGTGGGGTGGCTCAACACCACCGCCGGCCAGGCTGAGCAGGCCGGCGCCCAGGCCCAGGCGGCGGCGACTGCTTATGAGTCGGCGTTTGCTGCGACGGTGCCCCCGCCAGTGGTCGCAGCCAACCGCACTCAACTGGCATCGCTGGTGGCCACCAATGTTTTGGGCCAGAACACCCCGGCCATCGCGGCCACCGAGGTCCAATACGGAGAAATGTGGGCCCAGGATGCCGCGGCGATGTACGGCTATGCCGGTTCCTCGGCGGCGGCTTCGCAGCTGATGCCGTTTGCTGCGCCCCAGCAGACCACCAATGCGGCCGGCCTGGCCGGGCAAGGCGCCGCGGTCAGCCAAGCCACCGGCACTTCGGCCACCGCCAACACCTCGACGCTTTCGGGGCTGTCGTCATTGCTGGGAGGCGCCAGCACACCCACTGCTTCTTCATCGGGCGGAAGCCTGGCGTCGCTGTTGAACGGGTCGGACGGATCGGCCTTGGGAACTTTCCTGAACGGCAACTTCTTCAGCACAGCGGTCGTCAACGGAGCCCTTGCGGGTGGGCCGTTCAACCCGCAATTCATCCTGCAATCCATCGCTGGTTTTCAGTTTCTGAACGCCGCCAAGGACGCCGGGATGATGCCGGGACTGGGCGGCCTGTGGGCTCTGACGGCAGGCGGTCTGGGGCCGGGGGGAGCGGGCTTGCCGGGTCTGGGTGGCGTCGGGCCGGCGGTCTCGGCAGGGCTGGGCCAGGCGGGCAAGATGGGGGCGTTGTCGGTGCCGCCAAGTTGGACGCCGATCGCTCCACCAAGCCCGATCGCCTCGGCGCTGGGCGGCACCCCGCTCGCCGGCCCTCCGGGAGTTCCCGCAGGTGGGCCGGGCGGCGTTGCTTCGCCGCTGGCGAATATGACTGGGCGCCTGCGTCGCCCGATTCCCAAATACGGGTTCCGCCCCTTAGTGATGCCACGCCCGCCGGCCGCGGGATAACAGATCAGCCAGGAGAAGTTGTCATGATGGATTTTGCGGCATTACCGCCGGAAGTTAATTCGGCCCGGATGTATTTGGGGCCTGGGGCGGCGCCGATGCTGGCTGCCGGTGCTGCCTGGAACACGCTGGCCGGTGAAATGCGTTCGGCGGCAGCCTCGTACGGTTCGGTGATTTCGGGGTTGACCAGCGGGAGTTGGCTGGGTCCGGCGTCGGTATCGATGGCGGCTGCGGCGGCACCGTATGCGGCGTGGATGAATACGATTGCCGCGCAGGCTGAACAGACGGCCGCCCAGGCGCAAGCGGCGGTGGTTGCCTACGAGTCTGCGTTTGCTGCGACGGTGCCCCCGCCGGTGGTCGCGGCCAACCGCGCGCAGTTGGCCTCGCTGGTGACCACCAACGTTTTGGGCCAGAACACCCCGGCGATCGCGGCCACCGAGGCCCAATACGGGCAGATGTGGGCCCAGGACGCCGCGGCGATGTACGGCTATGCCGGCTCCTCGGCGACCGCCTCGCAGCTGACGCCGTTTACCACGCCGGCACCCACCACCCGTGCCGACGGGCTGGCCAACCAAGCCGCCATGGTCACCCAGGCAACCGGAAGCTCGGCGGGCACCAACGCCTCGACAGCCTCGGGATTGACCTCGGCGCTGGGAGGGCTCACTCCATCCGCGGACTCGTCGAACTCGTCGGGGTTCTTGGGCGGGCTGGGAGGTATCACGACGCCCGGGTCGGACACCTCCACCACCGGGCTGGCCGGAATCCTTAACACGCTGGACGGGTCCAACGGCTCGCTGCTGGGGAGCTTTCTCAATAACGCCACAGTCGCCAACTTCAGCAACGCGTTCACCACCAGTGGGCTGATGAACCCGACGGCGATGATCGATTCGGTCACGTGTTTCAGCTACCTGTTCGGCGGCATGGGCGCCAGCGGCGGGCTGACGTCGAATCTGTCGGGTCTGGCCGCCGGGCTCGGCTCGACCGCGCTGGGGCCTGCGGGCCTTTCGGGTCTGCCGGGCCTGGGCGCGGCGGTGTCGGCGGGAATGGGGCAGGCGGCACCGCTGGGTGTGTTGTCGGTGCCGCAGAGCTGGGCGTCGACCGCCCCGGCATTCAGCAAGATTGCCACCGAGTTGCCCGGCGTCAGCGGCCTGAGCAACGCCCTGGGCGCCACCCCACTGGTGGCTCCCGATTCGGCGGTGGGCATGCCAGGGATGCCGTTGGGGGGAATGGCGGGCCTGACCAATCATGAGTTCGCCGACGAGCCGATGTACGGATTTCGCCCCATCGTAATGGCACGCCCACCAGCAGCCGGCTAACTATGACGAATACCGGTGTGCCACAGCATGTCCTGTTGCTATCGATAAGTTCCGAGAAAGAAAGGCAATCATAATGACTACCCGCTTTATGACTGACCCGCACGCGATGCGGGATATGGCAGGCCGTTTCGACGTGCATGCCCAAACGGTCGAGGACGAGGCCCGCAAGATGTATGCATCCTCGCAAAACATCGCCGGCGCTGGGTGGAGCGGGACCGCTCAACTGACGTCCCACGACACCATGGGCCAGATGAACACCGCGTTCCGCAACATCGTCAACATGCTGCACGGCGTGCGTGACGGGCTGATCCGCGACGCCAACAACTACG
>NZ_JBOHHI010000184.1:0-27637 GCF_050700595.1 Mycobacterium sp. | reverse complement strand
ACCTCAAACAGGTGATCGACGAGGTCACCGCCCAGCTGGACTCGGCGCGGATCTCCGCGAAGGTCGAGGGCCGGCCCAAGCACTACTACTCGATCTACCAGAAGATGATCGTCAAGGGTAAGGACTTCGACGACATCCACGACCTCGTCGGCGTCCGCGTGCTCGTCGACGAGGTGCGCGACTGCTACGCCGCCATGGGCATGGTGCACGCCCTGTGGCAGCCGATGCCCGGCCGCTTCAAGGACTACATCGCCCAGCCCCGGTTCGGCGTCTACCAGTCGCTGCACACCACCGTCATCGGGCCGGACGGCAAACCGCTCGAGGTGCAGATCCGCACGTCTGAGATGCACTACACCGCCGAGTACGGCATCGCCGCGCACTGGCGGTACAAGGAGACGCGGGGCTCCCACGCCGGCAACGATGTCGACGAGATGTCGTGGATGCGCCAGCTGCTCGACTGGCAGCGGGAGGCGGCTGACCCCGGCGACTTCCTGGAGTCGCTGCGCTTCGACCTGGGCTCGCAGCAGATCTTCGTGTTCACGCCCAAGGGCGACGTGATCACGCTGCCGTCCGGCTCCACCCCGGTGGACCTGGCCTACGCCGTGCACACCGAGGTGGGCCACCGGTGCATCGGGTCGCGCGTCAACGGCCGGCTGGTCGCGCTGGAGCGCAAGCTGGAGTCCGGCGACGTCGTCGAGATCTTCACGTCCAAGGCCGAGGCGGCCGGGCCGAGCCGCGACTGGCTCGCGTTCGCCGCGTCCCCCCGGGCCAAGACCAAGATCCGCCAGTGGTTCGCCAAGGAGCGCCGCGAAGAGGCGCTGGAATCCGGTAAGGACTCCATCGCCCGGGAGGTGCGCCGGGTCGGGTTGCCGTTACAGCGGCTGGTCAACGGTGAATCGATGACCGCGCTGGCCCGGGAACTGCACTACGCCGACGTGTCCGCGCTCTACACCGCGGTCGGTGAGAACCACGTGTCGGCTCGTCATGTGGTGCAGCGGCTGGTGGCGCTGCTGGGCGGCGAGGACCAGGCCGAAGAGGACCTGGCCGAACGAATCACCCCGTTGACCACGCCGCGGCGTCAGCGCACCGATGACGTCGGGGTCGCGGTGCCCGGCGCACCCGGGGTGCTGGCCAAACTGGCCAAGTGCTGCACCCCGGTGCCCGGGGATCAGATCATGGGCTTTGTCACCCGTGGCGGCGGGGTGAGCGTGCACCGCATCGACTGCACCAACGCCGAATCGCTGCGCCAGCAGGCCGAGCGGATCATCGAGGTCAAGTGGGCGCCGTCGCCGTCGTCGGTGTTCTTGGTGGCGATCCAGGTAGAGGCGCTGGACCGGCATCGGCTGCTGTCGGATATCACCCATGCGCTGGCCGACGAGAAGGTCAACATCCTGTCTGCGTCGGTGACCACCTCGAACGACCGGGTGGCCGTCAGCCGGTTCACCTTCGAAATGGGCGCCCCCAAGCATCTGGGGCATTTGCTTGACGTGGTCCGCAATGTCGAAGGCGTCTACGACGTCTATCGGGTGACCTCGGCGGCGTAAGTTTTCGCTCTTTTATCCGCGAGATTGCGGCTATGGTCGTGATTTCTCGAAAACTACGACCATAGCCGCAATCTCAACGCTGGTTCGGACCATTCAGTCCATCCGCACCGACGTGATCGTGACCGCGGTGGCGGGCGGGCCGTCCTCGCCGCCGCCGCGGACGCCGTCCTTGGCGATCTTGTCCAGTGTGGCCAGGCCGTCCTCTTGGATCGTGCCGAAGACGGTGTATTCGGGCGGCAGCAGAGAGTCGTTGTAGACCATGAAGAACTGGCTGCCGTTGGTGTTGGGTCCGGCGTTGGCCATGGCCAGCGTGCCGTGCGGGTACACGACTGCCTCATGCATCTTGGGTTCGTCGGGCTGGTACTGGTCGGTGGGGTATTCGTTGGCGAACTGATAGCCGGGCCCGCCGGCGCCGTTGCCCGTCGGGTCGCCGCATTGCAGCACGCCGAGTGTCGGCGAGGTGGTCAGCCGGTGACACTGGGTGTTGTCGAAGAACTTCTGCTGCGCCAGGCTGACGAAACTGTTGACCGTGCACGGTGATTCGTTGTTGGCGAGCATGAGGCCCACATTGCCCCGATCGGTGACCATGCTGACGCTGACCTGGGCCGGATCGGTGGGCACCTTGCCGGTCCTCGGCGGGTTCGCCTGCTTGCTGGCCGGTTCCGGTGAGGCCGGGTACTGGCAGTCGGTGCCCACACCGGCGGACGGCGTGAACGACGGCAGCGGCGGTGCTCCCGGCAACCCGCTCGGGGTCGGGGTGGCGCCGGCGGAGTTGCCGGCGGCCGCTGACCCTTGCGTTTTGTGGTGCTCGTGATTGGTGTACCAGACGGTGGTCGCCACCGCCGCGACGACGGCCACCGCGCCGGCCGACCCGGCGGCGATGGACAGGATTCGGCGGCGACGGGCTTGCTGGTCACGCCGTTCCAGCTGCCGTTCGAGTTTGCCGCTTGGCCGTCGCACGTCGCGTTTCATCGTTGGCACCGCCGCAGTATTGGTGGCTGGTTTCGCGGGGTGGGCAGACGCGGGTTGGGTACGGGTTTGCGGTGGCAGGCTCCGCCGCGTTGTTTTCATGGGCCTCGTCAATGCTGCTCGGGCGGCTTCGGCCAGTTCTGTCGCGGTTCGGTAGCGCTCGTCGAGGTTTTTGGCCATGCCGCGGGCGATGACCGCATCAAAAGCCGGCGGGATATCAGGGAAACGGATCGATGGTCGGGGAGGTGGAGTGTTCAGGTGTCCGGCGAGTTGTTGTTCGAGGCTGTCGCCTGGGTAGGGACGATGTCCGGTTAGGCACTCGTGCAGTACGCACGCCAACGAATACACGTCGGAGCGGGGGTCGATGGTGCCGCTGAAGCGTTCGGGGGCCATGTAGGCCAAAGTCCCCACCGTATGCCCGGTGCTGGTCAGGGCGGTTTGATTGGCGGCGCGGGCGATCCCGAAGTCGATCAGGTAGACGAAGTTGCGCGCGGTGAGCAAGATGTTCGACGGTTTGACGTCGCGGTGGACCAAACCGACTTCGTGGGCGGCATCGAGTGCTGCGGCGACCTGTTCGATAATTGCCACCGCGCGTGCAGGGGTGAGTCTGCCACCATCGTCGGCGATGACGCTGCCCAGGTCGCCGCCTTCGATGAGCCGCATATCGACATACAGCTGGCCGTCGATCTCGCCGTAGTTGTGGATGGGCACCACGTGTGGGTCATTGAGACCTGCTGCGGTGTGTGCTTCGCGGCGGAATCGTCGCTGGAATTCGGGGTCGTCGGCCAGGTGGGCGGGGAGCAGTTTGATGGCCACGACGCGGTCGGTGACGGTGTTGTAGGCGCGAAAGACTTCGCCCATCCCGCCGCGACCCAACAACTCCAGAAGTTGGTATCGGCCAAATGACCCCAATGACGTCGTCGCCATCGACACTTCTCCTCACCACCGCCAGGGCGATTCCCACCGAACCACAAGCGGCAGGCGCTCTTCCTGCGAATGGTGATGCCTGGTCTAGTCGAGCCGCACCGATTTGATCGTGACCTCGGTAGCGGGCGGGCCGTCTTCGCTGCCGCCGGCGACGCCAGCCTTGGCGATCTTGTCCAGCGTGGCCAGTCCGTCGTCTTGGATCTTGCCGAAGACGGTGTATTCCGGCGGCAGCTGGGAGTCCTTGTACACCATGAAGAATTGGCTGCCGTTGGTGTTCGGTCCGGCGTTGGCCATGGCCAGCGTGCCTCGCGGGTACACCACCGCCTCATGCGCCTTGGGATCATCGTGCTTGTACTGGTCGGCCGGGTACTCGTTGGCGAACTGATAGCCTGGCCCGCCGCTGCCGTCGCCCGTCGGGTCACCGCACTGCAGCACGCCCAGCGACGGCGAGGTGGTCAGCCGGTGGCACTGAGTGTCGTCGAAGAATTTCTGCCCTACTAGGCTAGCGAAACTGTTTACTGTGCAGGGTGATTCGTTGTTGGCGAGTAGCAGGCCGATGTGGCCCTGGTTAGTGACCATGCTGATACTGACCTGGGCAGGATCGGTGGGCACCTTGCCGGTCCTCGGCGGGTTCACCTGCTTGCTGGCCGGTTCGGGCGAAGCCGGGTACTGGCAGTTGCTGCCGACGCCGGCGGACGGGGTGAACGATGGCAACGGCGGCACTCCCGGCAATGCACCCGAAGCCGGAGCGGTGGTGGCGGAGCTGCCGGCGGCCGCTGACGCTTGCTTTTTGTGGTGCTCGCGATTGGTGTACCAGACGGTGGTCACCACCGCGACGATGACAGCCACCGCGGCAACCGACCCACCGACGAGCATCAGGATTCGCCGGCGGCGCGCCTGCTGGGCGTGCCGTTCCAGCCGCCGTTCAAGTTTGCGTTTAGCTGCCGCACGTCGCTGTTCATTGGTCGGCACTGCCGATATCCCTCCGTGGTCGTTGTCGGCCGGTCAGCACAGAGTGTGCCAGCTGGCGTTGTACCCGGGTGCCGCGACCCGCGCCTGGCGCAAAGGATGGGAAACTGGGACCGTGATGATCTCCGCATTTCCCGCCGGATTGCTGCAATGCAACTGCTACGTGCTCGCGCCGCGCCGCGGGGCGGACGCCATCATCGTGGATCCGGGCCAGCGCGCGATGGGCCCGCTGCGGCGCATTCTCGACGAGAATCGGCTGACCCCGGCGGCGGTGCTGCTGACCCACGGGCATATCGACCACATCTGGTCGGCCCAGAAGGTGTCCGACACCTTCGGCTGCGCCACCTACATCCACCCCGAGGATCGGTTCATGCTGACCGACCCGATCAAGGGTTTCGGCCCACGGCTGGGCCAGCTGCTCTTCAGCGCGATGTTTCGCGAGCCCAAACAGGTCGTCGAACTCGACCGCGGCGGCGACAAGCTCGACCTGGCCGATATCACCGTCACCGTCGACCACACGCCCGGCCACACCCGCGGATCGGTGGTGTTCAAGGTGACCGGGGACGCGTCCGAGGTGGTGTTGACCGGTGACACCCTCTTCGAGCGCGCGGTGGGCCGCACCGACCTGTTCGGTGGCAGCGGCCGCGACCTGCTGTGCTCGATCGTCGACAAGCTGCTGGTGCTCGACGACCAGACGGTGGTGCTGCCCGGGCACGGCCCGAAGACCAGCATCGGCGCCGAACGCCGCTTCAATCCCTTCCTCGAAGGGCTGGAGGCGTGACTGAGTTCTCGGCGCCCAAGGGGGTGCCGGACTACGTGCCACCGGACTCGGTGGGGTTCGTCGCGGTGCGCGACGGACTGCTCGACGCCGCCCGCCGGGCCGGGTACAGCGACATCGAACTGCCGATCTTCGAAGACACCGCGCTGTTCGGCCGCGGGGTGGGCGAGTCCACCGATGTGGTGTCCAAGGAGATGTACACCTTCGCCGACCGCGGCGACCGCTCGGTGACGCTGCGCCCGGAGGGCACCGCGCCGGTGGTGCGCGCGGTGATCGAGCACCGGCTGGACCGCGGTGCGCTGCCGGTCAAGCTGTGCTACGCCGGCCCGTTCTTCCGCTACGAACGGCCACAGGCCGGCCGTTACCGCCAGCTTCAGCAAGTCGGCGTCGAGGCGATCGGGGTCGACGATCCCGCGCTGGACGCCGAGGTGATCGCGGTGGCCGACGCCGGCTTCCGCGCACTGGGCCTGGACGGCTTCCGACTGGAAATCACCTCACTGGGCGACGACACTTGCCGCCCGCAGTACCGGGAATTGTTGCAGGACTTCTTGTTTCAACTTGACCTCGACGAGCCCACCCGCCGGCGCGCCGAGATCAACCCACTGCGCGTGCTCGATGACAAGCGCCCGGAGATCAAGGCGGCGACGGCCGATGCGCCGGTCATGCTCGACCATCTCTCCGATGTCGCCAAGCAGCATTTCGAGACCGTACTGGGCCACCTCGACGCGCTCGACGTGCCGTATGTGATCAATCCCCGGATGGTGCGCGGGCTCGACTACTACACCAAGACCGCCTTCGAGTTCGTCCATGACGGGCTCGGTGCGCAATCCGGTATCGGCGGCGGCGGCCGCTACGACGGGCTGATGCGCCAGCTCGGCGGGCGGGATCTCTCCGGTATCGGGTTCGGCCTCGGGGTGGACCGCACCCTGCTGGCGCTGCAGGCCGAGGGTAAAACCGTCGGCCAGACCGCGCGCTGCGACGTGTTCGGGGTGCCGCTGGGGGAGCAGGCCAAGCTGCGGCTGGCGGTGCTCGCCGCGCGGCTGCGCGCCGCCGGGGTGCGGGTGGATTTGGCCTACGGCGACCGCGGCCTCAAAGGCGCGATGCGCGCGGCCGACCGATCCGGTGCGCGTGTTGCGCTGGTCGCCGGCGACCGCGATATCGACGCCGGAACCTTCGGGCTGAAGAACCTGGCGACGGGCGAGCAGGTCGACGTCGCGGCGGACTCGGTTGTCGCCGAGGTGCTTTCCCGGCTGACTCAGTAACCGCGAGCGTGCGTGTCACCGGTCCGACACGCCGGTGCGAACCCGTATTTGCGCACGCTCGCGGCAAAGCGGGGCACTCGGGGCTGTGCTTCAGGCGCCGCGCGGCTTGGTCAAGGTGAAGCGGTCGACTACGGTAATCGCACCGAACGGTCCGTCCACCGAATAGTGCGTCGCCTTGATCGAAGTGGTGCCGCCGGGGGAGCCGGGGTCGACCTCGAATGCCGCGAACCCGTACGGGTGATCGCGGTCGCGAAACGCCGACCATGGCGCGTCCTCGACCAGGTAGATCGGTGCCTTGCGGCCGATGGCCGGATCGAACCCGCCGACACCGGTCACCACCCGACATCGGGGATCGGGGAAGAACATCGTGTTGGACGGCACCGAGGTGCCGCCGCCGCCGATCACGACGTGCACGGCTCCCTTGGTGGCATCAATGACGTCGCCGCGGGTGTCGGTGGGTATCGGCGTGCGGGTGTCGTTGTCGAGTGCGCCGCGCACCGGATGCGCGCGCTCGTAGTGATGCTCGTGGCCGCACACCACCAGATCGACCTGGTAGCGGTCGAACAGCGGTAGCCATTCCCGGCGGATGCCGAGGTCGGCGCCGTTGGTGCGATCCGCGGTCGAGATCGCCGTCTGATGCATGCATACGACCACCCAGTCCACCTCGGAGTCGCGCTGTGCAGCGGCGAGTTCGGCTTCCAGCCAACGTTTTTGCGCACCACCGGAGTAGCCGTGCACGTAGAAGTTGCCGCCGTCTTGCAAGCAGACGTCGTCGTTGGCCAGGCTGATCACGCGCACTGACCCGGCGGTGAACGAATACCACAGCCCGCGAACCTCGGTGTCGGCTCCCGCGTCGGGCAGCGCGAAGTACGCCTGGTAGGCCGCGAAGCCCACCGGCCCGTTCCCCCATTCGTTTTCGTGATTGCCCGCCGCGGGCATCCACGGTCGGTAGCGCGCCGAGCGGGTGTTGTTCTCGAACCAGTCCGACCAGGTGCGCACCCGGTCGTGGGCGAGGTTGGCGTAGCACAGATCGCCGTTGACCAGGTTGAACAATGGGCCGATGCGCTCGATGGCGGCGGTGATGTCGCCGGCGGCAGGGGAGCCGACATTGTCGCTGACATACGTTCTGCCCGCCGGCCTGCCCAGCGTCGGCGTGGCCTGATCGCCGAAGCTGGTGAAAAGCAAAGGCTTTCGTCCGGCCGGCGCCGTCCGTATCGTCCCGAGCTCCGGGCTGGTGCCGTCGTGCACCGCCGCGTAGACGTAGTCGGTATCGGGCGCCAGGTTGCCCAGCACAACGTGGTTGACGCGAACCTCTGCGCGCGACTTCGCGTCCCGGTAGACCCTGGTGTCGGCTTGCACGGTGCGGCCGAACCCCGACGCCGGCATGCCCAGCATCACCCGCGGATTGGCGACCGCGTCGGTGGTGTGCCAGGACACCACGACCTCGGTGGACGCGTTCTTGCCGAATTGCAGATGCAGACCGCTCACCGGCGGGGCACCGTTGCGATCGGGCCGGGTCCACAGGCCGCCCACGGGTGATCGCGTCAGCGCGGTACCGACGCCCGCGCCCACGCCCGCACCCAGGATGGCCGCCGCGCCCGTCGTCAACAATGTCCGCCGGGTGATGCCGCCGGGGGATTCGGTCATCGGTTGCTTCACCGCGGGCCCGGTTCGTCGTGTGCGACGACGACGACCTCGGCGGGTGCGCTGCCGAGCGCGCGGAAGTTGTGGCTCACCGATGCGTCGAAGTAGGCGCTGTCACCCGCGACTAGCGTGACGATCTGGTCGCCATAGTCCAGCTCGACGGTCCCGGCGTGGACAAACACGAATTCGTAACCGGTATGTACCGGACGAGGGTGGTGGGCGTTCTTGCCGGTTGGTCGAACGACGAAGGGTGACATCGACTTTCCCAGCACTCCTGGTGCCAGTGCCACATAGCGCTCGGTGTTGCCGCTGCGGTCGGCGCCGCGATCGACGGCGATTTTGGCATCGGTAGCCTGGTCGGAAAACAGTTGCGCGACGTCGACATCAAGTGCGCGGGCGACTTTGATCGCCACCGCAATCGACGGCGTGCTGCACCGGCGCTCGATCTTGGACAGATAACTCTTGGTGAGCCCGGTCTGTTCGGCGAGCACCTCCAAGGTCAGGCCGCGCTGCCTGCGCACGGCTCGCAATAGCGCTGTCATGGTTGCATGATGACACAAAGTTTCCTATCGTGGGTCTTAGTGTCATAAACCTCGCGATTCAGGGAGCCGTCGATGGCAACCACGTTCACTGATTCCAAGGCTGACCTGATGCGCCGAGCGCAAGATGGTCTTGCCGCCAATGTCGGCGAATCGACGTTGACCACTCGTCAAAAGCTGGCGCTGACCTGCCGCGCACTGTTTGACACCGGCCACGATTCGGGTCTGGCCGGACAGATCACCGCGCGCGCCGAGCAGCCCGGGACCTACTACACCCAGCGGCTGGGGTTGGGGTTCGACGAGATCACCGACGCCAACCTGCTGCTCGTCGACGAAGACCTCAATGTGCTTGACGGTGACGGAATGGCCAACCCGGCCAACCGTTTCCACAGCTGGATCTACCGTGGGCGGCCCGACGTGCAGTGTATCGTGCACACCCACGCCTTCCACGCGGCGGCACTGTCGATGCTGGAGGTACCGCTGGTGGTGTCGCAGATGGACACCACGCCGCTCTACGATGACTGTGCGTTTCTGGCCGAGTGGCCGGGTGTTCCGGTCGGCAACGAGGAGGGCGAGATCATCAGCGCCGCCCTCGGCGACAAGAAGGCCATTCTGCTGGCGCACCATGGCCAGATCGTTGCCGGCGCGAGCGTCGAGGAGGCCTGCTCGCTGGCGGTGCTCATCGAACGCGCGGCCGAGCTGCAACTGGCCGCCATGGCAGCCGGCACAATCAAGGCGCTCCCGGAGCGGCTGGCCCGCGAGGCGCATGACTGGACACTGCGGCCGGAACGCAGTCGGGCGAACTTCGCGTATTACGCGCGCCGCGCCCTGGCCCGACACCCCGACGTTCTGAGCAACTAAAAGGAGCCCGTAGTGCCGAAAATCCACGGCATCATCGCCTACCCGGTGACCCCGTTCGACTCGACCGACAGCATCGACACCACGGCACTGACCGCGCTCGTCGACCGGCTGGTGCTCGCGGGCGTTCATGCGATCGCGCCGCTCGGCAGCACCGGCGAACTGGCCTATCTCGACGAATCCGAGTTCGACACCGTCGTCGACACCGCGATCGCCGCTGTAGACGGCCGGGTGCCCCTGGTTGTTGGCGCGTCAGATCTGACTACTGCCAATACAATTCGGCGTGCACAATACGCTGAGAAGGCCGGCGCCGACGCGGTGATGATCGTGCCGGTGTCCTACTGGAAGCTCACCGAACGCGAAATCGTCGCGCACTACACCAGCATCGGCGAGGCGATCGGGATCCCGATCATGGCCTACAACAACCCGGCCACCAGCGGCATCGACATGAGTCCCGAGCTGTTGGTCCGGATGTTCGAGACGGTCGACAACTTGACCATGGTCAAGGAGTCCACCGGTGACTTGTCCCGGATGCTGCGCATCGCCGAGCTCAGCGCTGGTCGGCTGCCGTTCTACAACGGCAGCAACCCGCTGGTGCTCGACGCGTTGCGGGCGGGAGCGGCCGGATGGTGCACGGCCGCGCCGTGTCTGCGACCGCAGCCGTGCATTGACTTGTACGACGCCGTGCGCGCCGGCGATCAACAGAAAGCGCAGGCGATTTACGACGAGCTCAAACCCTTGCTGGAGTTCATCGTCGCGGGTGGGCTTGCCACCACCGTCAAGGCCGGCCTGGATCTGTTGGGTGTCGGTGTGGGAGATCCGCGCCCGCCGCTGCTACCACTCGACGACGAGGGTCGCGCCACACTGCTGACGTTGCTGGCTGCGTCCTGACAAGGATCGTAGTCCTCAAATCTGCCGATGGATTCGCCGCATAATTGACACAATGTCAATAACCCGCCAATGGAGTTCGGCTCTATTGACAAAATGTCAATAGTCCTCGCGTTGAGTCTTTTCTGACTCGGCATTGGCAGCAGCGGTCATCGCTTCCCGCAGCGCCCTTCTTGCGGGCAAGGCGGAGCACGTCGGGCGGGGACCGAATTCAGTTGCCCAGGAGCCTATTCGGCCTCCCGAGCCGATGTTCGAAGGGGTCGGTTGGACCGGCAGCCGAACGCCTTCCCGGCGTCGCGCGCGTGGGCGGGCCGTGTTACGGAAGGGGTTTGCTAAACAATTTTGCGATTCGCGCCACCAAGAGCCAGGAGGGGCCTAAAATCGCTTGATCCTAGGCGTGCTAATGGGGAGGGGCGGGCTCTTGGTGTGAACGGTGTCGTGGTGACGCTGTTGCTCGAGGAGGTTACGTCATGTCCTTTGTGAGTGCTGATCCGCAGATGTTGTCGGCTGCGGCGGGCAGTTTATCGGGTATTGGTGCGGAGATGGCCGCCGGTAGCGCGGGTGCGGCGGGTACGACGAGCGCTGTAGTGCCGCCGGCAGCCGACTTGGTGTCGGCGGCGACCGCGGCGCGCTTTGCCGCGCAGGCGCAGGCTTTCCAGGCGATCAGTGCGCAGGCGGCGGCGGTGCATGAGCAGCTGGTGGCGACGCTGGGGGCCGCGGCCGGATCGTATGCGGCCACCGAGGCGGCGAACGCGGCGACGACGGTCTGACCCGGGGTGAGACTGTGACGTTTGCGATCTTTCCGCCGGACATTAATTCGGCGTTGATGTATTCGGGTCCGGGCCCGCAATCACTGATGGCCGCGGCGGCGGCCTGGGATGAGTTGGCTGCGAATTTGTCGGCGACGGCGGAGTCGTATTCGTCGGTGGTGGCGAATTTGACGACAGGGTCGTGGTTGGGCGCTTCGTCGGCGGCATTGCAGGCGGCTTCGGCGCCGTATGTCGCGTGGCTGCACGCGACCGCGGCGCAGGCCGGGCAGGTGGGTGCGCAGGCCCAAGAGGCGGTGGCCGGTTATGAGGCGGCGTTTGCGGCCACGGTGCCCCCTGCGGCGGTGGCGGCGAATCGGGCGCATTTGATGGCGTTGCTGGCGACTAATTTCTTCGGCCAGAACACCGCGGCGATCGCGATGACGGAGTTGCAGTATCTGGAGTACTGGTTCCAGGACGGGTTCGCCATGGACCACTACGCGGCCAACTCTCTGCAGGCGATGGCGGCGTTGCCACAACACACCTCGCCGCCACCCGTGGCCCAGGCCACGCCGATGATGTCGATGGCGGCGGCCCCCGCGTCCGTCGCAAATGCGGCCCTGGCGCCGACGACGTCGCTGGCCTCCGGGCTCAATCTTTCTTCGATTCTTTCGGCATTCGGACTGGGTAGTTTCACGCTGCCGGGGTCGCTGCCGGGCGTGCCGGCGTGGTTGGCTTCGATGCTGACCGCGCCCGGGGCCACCCAGGCGATCAGTATGGGCGGCATTCCGGCGTTGTCTGCGATGGCTCCGGCGAGCATGGTGACGCAGTTGGCGGGGATGACTCAGACGAGCACCACGGGCGCGGCGTCGAGTAGTCCGGCGTTGATGAACAGCATCGGGGGATTTGTGGACGGCAAGATGAAGCTGGTGGTGGGTACTGTGGCCAACCAGCTCAGGTCGTGGGGGTCCTCGATCACGGCGCAGTTGGCTAACGCGTCGTCGATAGGGCATTTGTCAGTGCCCCAGGCGTGGTCGGCGGCCACGAACACGGTCACCCGGGCGGCGCCGATCCTGCCGAATACCAGTGTCAGCGCGCCGGCGTTGGCACCGCAGGCGGGTATGCCAGGTGGGCCGTACGGTCAGGCGTTGATGGGGGCGCTGTCCGGGCGCGGGCTTGGTGGGCTTGCGGCGAAAGCACCCAAGGTGATGCCACGTCCACCGTCTGGGGGATGACCCGCGGATGGTGTTGTGCCGCAACGAGAAGTGGCCTGGTTAGGGCCCTTGAGGTGAGGAGATAAGGATGCCAGCACGGTTTATGACCGATCCGCATGCGATGCGCGACATGGCGGGTCGTTTCGATGTGCATGCCCAAACGGTCGAGGATGAGGCCAGGCGGATGTGGGCGTCGTCGGTCAACATCGCCGGAGCGGGCTGGAGCGGAACCGCACAGCTCACCTCGCATGACACGATGGGGCAGATGAACACCGCGTTTCGCAACATCGTCAACATGCTGCACGGCGTGCGTGACGGGCTGATCCGCGACGCCAATAACTATGAGCAGCAAGAGCAGGCCTCTCAGCAGATTCTGAGCAGCTAGCCGGATCAGGAGAACACGCGATGACGATCAACTATCAGTTCGGTGATGTCGATGCCCACGGCGCGCTGATCCGCGCCCAGGCTGCCTCGTTGGAGGCCGAGCATCAGGCCATCATCCGTGATGTGCTCGCCGCGGGCGACTTTTGGGGTGGCGCCGGCTCGGTGGCGTGCCAAGAATTCATCACCCAGTTGGGCCGCAACTTCCAGGTGATCTACGAGCAGGCCAACGCCCACGGGCAAAAGGTGCAAACCGCCGGCAACAACATGGCCAGCACCGACGGCGCCGTCGGCTCCAGTTGGGCATAACCACCAACACGGCGGTACACCAGACGATATCGGCCTATTTCCCCAGCACCGCGCAAGCGCCCAGGATCGTCGTGGACAGGAAGTTCGCCGCGTTGGCCAGATGATTGTCGGCTGGAGCATAGCTGGGTAGCGCGACAACGAAAGCGCGGCGATATTGCGCGGCAAGGTTGGCCAGGTCCTGCCACGTCGGGTTGTCACTTTGGCGGCCAAGCTGTTCCATCTTGCTGGCATAGGCATTCATCACCGGCGCGACCGCGTAATTAGTGGCTTTCTGCTCCTTGTTCCAGTAGATGGCCGGAATGTTCGGGTCGATCTCCTGCCACGCGGTGGTGTTATGGGCGAACTGCTCTAGTGCTGACTTCCATTCAGCGCAAACAGGATTCGCACTGATCAGGAACGATCGCGGATTGGCGGGATTGCCTACCGGGGCGGTGTGGGCCGGTGCGGCGGCCGGCGGGACCAGTGGGCCCCGAGCGGCTGCCGAACCATCGACGATGGCGGCACAGATCGCTCCGAGTGCAGACGAGGCGCTGTTCGCTGCGCCAGCCAGATTGTTGTCGGCGGGGGTGTACTTCGGGATGCGCTCGGCGTAGGCGCGAGCGTAGACGATGAACTGTTCGTAGAGTTCGCGCATCACCCGATGCGGCGTCAGCTTGACCAGCCCCACGGTTTGGGCGGCGGCGCCGCGCATCGACTGCGCGGCGGCCAGGAACTGTGCGCGTTGCTTCGGGGACCATTCCGAGGCCGGAACCGACCTGTCGCGATCGTTCCACAGGCCTTCGCCGCTGGTGGACAACGCGTTATTGATCGAGGTCCATGCCGCGCAGCTGGGGTCATCGGTGATGACGGCAACCGGCCCGGTGTCGTTGGCGCTGGCAACACCGGATGCCGCGTCCCGGTTCGAGCCGGGGTGCCCCGACCCGGAGTTTGCTCCGTCCCCTAGGAGCATGTACGCCGCGAGCGCGGTCGCCAGAACCGCGAGCAAAGTCACCGCGCCCAATGCCCACTTCAGCGTCTTGTTGTCTTTCGGCTCGTCGGCATCAGACGTCACGGGGGTCAGCTTAAATCACAGCTTGAGGGCCTACCCGAGAGTTGCGGCGCGGAATGTGTCGCACTGGTTGGGGTCACCGGTCTGGTAGCCGACCGTGAACCAGTGCTGCCGTTGCTCAGAGGACCCGTGGGTCCACGACTCGGGGTTCGTGCGCCCGGTCGCCTTCCGTTGAATGCGGTCGTCGCCCACCGACGCCGCAGCCGACAGCGCGTCGGCGATGTTCTTGTCGCTCAACGGTTCCAGGAACGGCACGCCGGTGCTCTGCTGTTTGGTGATCGACGCATAGTGTGCCCATACTCCGGCGTAGCAGTCGGCCTGCAGTTCGGTTCGCACGCCATTGCCGCGGGCGCCCTGCGCGCCCTGCTGGGCGCGGCCGAGCACGCCTTCCAAATTCTGCACATGGTGGCCAAACTCATGCGCTACCACGTACTCCTGCGCGAATGGCCCACCGCTGGAGCCGAATTGATCCACGAGTACCTGGAAGAAGCCGGTGTCGAAGTAGGCGGTTTTGTCGACCGGGCAATAGAACGGCCCGACGTCGCTGGTGGCCATCCCACAGCCGGTGTTGACCTGGCCGCTGAACAACCGCACGTGCGGGCGGGTGTAACCGCGCATCAACTGTTTCCACACCGCGTCCACGGAGTTGCCGGTGGCGACCACCCGGCACTGCACGTATTTGTTGGCGTCGGCCCCGGTCCGGCATGTGCTCAAGTCGAACCCGGGCGCCACGTCGTCGCGGGTGTTGACGGGCTGCTGGGTCATCACGTTCCCGGGATCGACACCCAGGAACATGGCCACCACCACGATCAGCAGGCCGCCCAGGCCGCCGCCGACGGCCACCCGCCGGCCACCACCCCCGCCGGACGTCGAGGTGGTGCTGGTGTCGATCTGCATACCTTCGTTGAAGGTCATCGATGCAGCTTCCCACATCGCTAACCGGGTCCGTCGCTGGCGGCAGCCAGCAGCGGCACAACGATGTCACTGATCGGTGTGGCAAGTCCGTGGGCGCGCGCCTTGCGGAGGATCACCCCGTTGCGGATGTCCCATTCCTGCCGTCGGTGCGCCTCCCGGTCGGCGAGCATCGAGGTGCGCATATCGACCGGCGCGTGCTGGAACATCTCCACCATCTCGTCGACCACCTCGTCGCCGAGGCGGGCGCCCTCGGCGCGCGCAACCGCTAAGCATTCGGCGACATAGCGGCGAGACATCGTGGCCACGTCATCGCGGCGGAACATTCCCGACCGCCGGCCGGAGAGCACCATCAGCCCGGCCAGCGCATTCACCAGCAGCTTGCGCCAGGCCGCGGTGTTGAAGTCCGGGTCGCACTCCACCGTGCAACCGGCGCCGCGCAGCAGGTCGGCAATCATCTCCGCGGCCGGTCCGGTGGGCAGCACCAGCCGGGCCTCGGTGCGCAGCCGTACCCACCCGTCCGGCTGCGTCTCGGCCGAGAACCAGACGATGCCCGGAACCACCGCCGACGCAGGGCAGTGCGGCTGTACCTGCTCTACCTGCTCGACCCCGTTTTGCAGCACCGCCACCAGGGTGCGCTCGTCGCACAGCCGGGCCAGCCAGCCGGCCGCCTCGTCGTTCTGGGTGGCCTTGACCGCCAGCACCACCACCTCGACCGGGGCGGTGATCTCAGCGGGATCGGTGCACACCGGACCGGGCACCACGATCGGTGCGGCACCGTCTGGCCGCAGTTCGATCTGTTCGCGCGGTGTGCGCCCGCACACCAGCACGGCATGCCCGGCGGCGTGCAGAAGTCCGGCGACCGTCGTACCGACGGCGCCGGGGCCGACAACTGCGATCTGGGTGGCGATGCAAAGAAATTACCTGGCGGCCTCGCCCTCTAGACTGGGCAGTCGTCCCAACCCATTGCAGAGGAGTATTTGTGCTGCGCAGCCACCCCGCCGGTTCATTGCGCGCCGCCGACACCGGCCAGACGGTGACGTTGGCCGGGTGGGTGGCGCATCGCCGCGACCACGGCGGGGTGATCTTCATCGACCTGCGCGACGCTTCGGGTATATCCCAGGTGGTCTTCCGCGCGGCCGACGTGCTGGCGCAGGCGCACCGGCTGCGCGCCGAGTTCTGCATCGCCGTCGAGGGCGTGGTCGAGGCCCGCCCGCAGGGCAACGCCAACCCGGAGATCGCCACCGGCGAAATCGAAGTCAACGCAACGTCGCTGAGCGTGCTCGGCGAGTGCGCACCGCTGCCGTTTCAGCTGGACGAGCCCGCCGGCGAGGAAATCCGGCTGCGCTACCGCTACCTCGACCTGCGACGTGACGTCGCCGGCAGTGCGATCCGGTTGCGCTCCAAGGTAAATGCCGCCGCTCGCAGAGTGCTGGCCGAGCATGACTTCGTCGAGATCGAGACGCCGACGATGACCCGTTCGACCCCGGAAGGGGCCCGCGATTTCCTGGTCCCGGCGCGGTTACAGCCCGGCACGTTCTACGCGTTGCCACAAAGCCCGCAGCTGTTCAAACAGCTGCTGATGGTTGCCGGCATGGAGCGCTACTACCAGATCGCGCGGTGCTACCGCGACGAGGACTTCCGCGCCGACCGCCAACCCGAATTCACCCAGCTCGACCTGGAGATGAGCTTCGTCGACGCCGAGGATGTCATCGCGATCTCCGAAAAGATACTGAGCGTGCTGTGGGCGTTGATCGGGTATGAGCTACCGTTGCCGCTGCCACGGATCAGCTACGCCGATGCGATGCGCCGATTCGGCTCGGACAAGCCCGATCTGCGGTTCGGGGTGGAACTGGTCGAGTGTGCAGAGTTCTTCAAAGACACCACATTCCGGGTTTTTCAAGCGCCGTATGTGGGCGCGGTGGTGATGTCGGGCGGGGCCTCGCAGCCACGCCGGACGCTGGACGGCTGGCAGGACTGGGCCAAACAGCGCGGGCACAAGGGTCTGGCCTATGTGCTGGTGGGCGACGACGGCACGCTGGGCGGCCCGGTCGCCAAGAACCTCACCGACGCCGAGCGCGACGGACTGGCTGCCCACGTCGGCGCGTCGCCCGGTGACTGCGTCTTCTTCTCGGCCGGACCGGTCAAGTCGTCGCGTGCGTTGCTGGGCGCGGCCCGCGTCGAGATCGCCACCCGACTCAACCTGATCGACCCGGACACCTGGGCGTTCACCTGGGTGGTCGACCCGCCGCTGTTCGAGCGCGCCGACGAGGCCGCCGCCGCCGGTGACGTCGCCGTCGGCTCCGGTGCGTGGACCGCGGTGCATCACGCATTCACCGCACCCAAGCCCGAGTCGCTCGGCAGCTTGGAAGGTGACCCGGGTGCCGTCCTGGCCGACGCCTACGACATCGTCTGCAACGGGCACGAGATCGGCGGCGGCTCAATCCGTATCCACCGCCGAGACATCCAGGAGCGGGTGTTCGCCGTGATGGGCCTCGATAAGGCGGAGGCCGAAGAGAAGTTCGGTTTCCTGTTGGAGGCATTCATGTTCGGGGCGCCGCCGCACGGTGGCATCGCGTTCGGCTGGGACCGCACCACCGCACTGTTGGCCGGGGTCGACTCCATCCGAGAGGTGATCGCGTTCCCGAAGACCGGCGGCGGCGTCGACCCGCTCACCGACGCTCCGGCGCCGATCACCGCCCAGCAGCGTAAGGAGTCGGGCATCGACGTCGTGCCCGGGGGATAGTAATCCGGCCCATGTTCATCCGGCTGGCGTGGCAAGCTGCCGACCATGGACACAAATGACCTTGTCTCAGCCATTCCGTTCGCCGCCGCACTCGGGATCGAAGTGCAGGAGTTGTCGCCGCAGCGGGTGACCGCCAGCATGAAGTGGGCCGGGGAACGCTGCACCACGGCCGGGATCCTGCACGGGGGAGCGCTGATGGCATTCGCCGACACGATCGGCGCGGTGTGCGCGGTGGCGAACCTGCCGCCCGGCGCCGCCACGTCGACGATCGAGTCCAAAACGAACTTCTTTCGGGCCGTGCGCAGCGGCGTGGTGACCGCCACGACACAGCCCCTGCACGTCGGCCGCACCACGATCGTCGCGCAGACGACCCTCACCGACGAGCGCGGAAAGCTGGTCGCCCAGGTGACCCAAACGCAAGCGGTCCTTTCGGAATAGACGCCGCGCCGACGGCAGTTGACCGGGCATGACGCAAAACATGCCCGACGCCGACACACTCAAAGCCTTCAACAACGCGATCGTCGACGAGTTCCGGACCAACGACGGCACGGTCGGCGGCCAGTTCGCGAACGCCAACCTGCTCCTGCTGACCACGACCGGCGCCAAGACCGGTCAGCCACGGCTGGCGCCGTTGGCATATCTGCGGATCGACGGCAGGCTGCTCATCATCGGCTCTTTCGCCGGTGCCGACGTCGACCCCGCCTGGGTCCACAACTTGCGCGCCAACCCGTCGGCGCATGTCGAACTCGGCACCGAATCCTTCGACGTGACCAGCCACGAATTACCGCCCGCCGAACGCGACGACATCTTCTCCAAGATCACCGCCGCGGCACCCGGTTTCGCCGATTACCAGGCCAAGACCACCCGGGTGATCCCACTTTTCGAGCTGCAGCGGGCGAATTAGCTAGTGCGGGATCTTTGACAACAGCTTTCTGAGCGCGGCGTGCACCGGGTGCCCGGACCGCAAAACGTTGATCACTTCGGTCGGGAAAAGCGTTTGATTGGGGCCGCATTTGGGCCAGGCTTCCGGGCCTTGGGTGGCCAGAACGCGTTGGGCCACGGCAATTTGTTGCTCCCGTGAGGCATCCGCCGGCGAGCCGACGCCGCCGTTTTCGTCCCAGGTCGACTGCTTGAATTGCAAGCCACCGTAGAATCCGTTGCCGGTATTGGCCGACCAGTCATTGCCCGATTCGCATTCCGCGACGGCATCCCAATTGACGCTGTTGGCCTCGGCTGAGCCCGTGGCGGGATCGATAACCACCAAGACGATGGCGGCAATGATCGCGGCTTTCCCCACCGACGTGCACACAGTTTTCGCATCGAGTACTCGGTCGAAATGTGGCATTAAACACACGTAGCAAACTGGAGTGAAAATTGTCAACAGCTGAGGTGCACTTAATTTAGTGAGATTCTTGTTGTCCTGGCGTTGTTGAGTAACCAGAGTAAATAAGAGTGTTATCTGATGCTATTGATACATATTAGTATTCTTGTTATATAGAGTGGTTGAAGTGATAGGAGTTGCTTATGTGATTATTGTGCTCTCAGCGCGGTCATGCGGACGGCAGCCCGTCACGTTGCGTCGTCCAGGAACTCCTCGACCAGACGCTTCGGGGCCTGCGTCAGCCACGCCTCGGTGATCACCTCCCGCAAGCCCAGTTCGTCGATTTCGGCCAGTTCGACCAGCACGGCCGGATAGCCGTCGAAATGTGGCGTGGTGAAATACACCCCCGGCTCGTCGGCGATCAACGCGAACTTGACTCCCTCGTCGGCGACCCGAACCGCGAGGATGTCGCCGTCGGGCGGCTCGAACCCCTCCGCCGCCAACGCCTCCCGGTCGGATATGCGCAGTGGCCGTTCCCAGGCGAGCAGCTTCTTACCCACCCGCCAGTCGCGCGGCAACCGCTCCTCGGTGAGCGGCAGCTCAGCGATGATCCCCGCGACGTCATCCCAGGTGGCCACAACCCCGATTGTGCGCCCGGCTAGCGGGCCGGGGTTGCGGATCGGCAGCGTGCACGCGCTGACTTCATCGGCTGCGACGTGGTATGCCTGAGACCGTGTCTGACGGTCTGTTCGACGTCCCCGATGCTTCCGGCTTCACGGAGCGCACTCAAGGCGAACCGGCCGCTGCGCCGTTGGCGGTGCGGATGCGGCCGGCCACCCTTGACGAGGTGGTCGGACAGGATCACCTGCTGCAATCCGGTTCGCCGTTGCGTCGCCTGGTCGAGGGTTCGGGTGCGGCGTCGGTCATCCTCTACGGGCCGCCGGGAAGCGGGAAAACCACCCTGGCGGCGCTGATTTCGCAGGCGACCGGCCGGCGGTTCGAGGCGTTGTCTGCGTTGTCGGCCGGAGTCAAGGAAGTCCGCGCGGTGATCGATCTCGCCCGTAGGCCCGCGGCTCACGGCGAGCAGACGGTGCTGTTCATCGACGAGGTGCACCGGTTCTCCAAGACCCAGCAGGACGCGCTGCTGTCCGCGGTCGAGAACCGGGTGGTGCTGCTGGTCGCGGCGACCACGGAAAACCCGTCGTTCTCGGTGGTGGCTCCGCTGTTGTCCCGGTCCCTGATCCTGCAGCTGCGACCGCTGGGCGCCGACGACATTCGCGCCGTCGTGCAGCGCGCGATCGAGGACCCACGCGGGCTGGACGGACGGGTGCAGGTGGACTCCGACGCCGTCGACCTGCTGGTGCGGCTGGCCGCCGGTGACGCCCGCCGCGCGCTGACCGCGCTGGAGGTCGCCTCGGAACCGGCTCAGGCGGCGGGGGAGCAGGTCACCGTCGAAACCATCGAGCTGTCGCTGGATGAGGCCGCGGTCCGCTACGACCGCGACGGAGACCAGCACTACGACGTCATCAGTGCGTTCATCAAATCGGTGCGCGGTTCCGACGTCGATGCCGCATTGCACTACCTGGCCCGCATGCTGGTCGCCGGAGAGGATCCAAGGTTCATCGCCCGCCGGCTGATGATCCTGGCCAGCGAGGACATCGGCATGGCCGACCCGACCGCGCTGCAGACCGCGGTGGCCGCCGCACAGACCGTGCAGCTGATCGGCATGCCCGAAGCCCAGTTGACGCTCGCGCACGCGACTGTGCATTTGGCCACCGCCCCCAAGTCCAACGCCGTGACCACCGCGCTGGGCGCGGCGATGGCCGACATCAAAGCGGGCAAGGCGGGGTTGGTGCCGCCACATCTGCGTGACGGCCACTATTCGGGCGCTGCCACGCTGGGCAACGCACAGGGCTACAGGTATTCCCACGACGACCCCGATGGCGTTGCGCTGCAACAGTATCCACCGAATGAGCTGGTCGGCGTGGATTACTATCACCCGACCGGCCGTGGCGGCGAGCGCGAGATCGCCGGTCGGCTGGAGCGGCTGCGCGCGATCATTCGCAGAAAGTAGCGCCAGCTTGCGCCACCATGCATCGCGAGCGTAACGCCACGGCGGAAAATCGGCTCCAGGATCGCCCCGGCGTTACGCTCGGCGCGGCTAACTCACCCGGGAAGGACTGCTCTGATGAAAACCTTCACGGACGACGAGATGAACTCGCTGCTACCGGCCGCCAAGGCCTACAGCGTCGTCATCCTCAAGCAGGGACCGAACTTCACCGACGACACCGCGCCGGCGCTTATCTGGGAGCACGGCCGGCGCAACTTCGGGCTGCGCCACGACGGCGTACTTCCGATCGTGCTGCCGGTCACTGACGGCTCCGATGTCTGCGGGGTCGGGGTGTTCACCGGCGCCGTCGACGACACGGTCGCGGTGATGAATGACGACCCCGGTGTGCAAGCCGGGGTGTTCGCGTTCGAGGTGCACCCGTGCCGCGGATTCCCCGGCGACGCGCTGCCGTAGCGGCAGGCGCGACTCTCAGACGAGCTCGGGGACCCGCAGGTGGGCGAACGCCAGCTCGAACTCGCCGACGTCGTACTGGTCGGCGCCCAGGCTGCGAAGCGCGGTGGTGCGCAACGAGCGGACCTGGTCGCCGTTTCGCTCCATCGACGCGCGGCTGTCGAACGTCGACGACGCCACGGCGCGCCAGGATGCGCGGTCGAGCATCAGGCTCGCGCTGCAGAAGCCGTCGAGCTCCTCGATCGCGGGCAGCACCGACTCCCGGTAGAACGTGATGGCCCGGTCGAACTGATCGGGCCGCACCTTGAGCCAGGTGGCCCGCACACAGGCACCCGGACCCGAGTAGTGGTCACGGCGCAGAACCGCGATCTCCCACTGGTCGACGGTCGGGCTGCCACCGAACGCCTGCGCCGTCTGATCGCGAACCGGCCGTACCCGTTCGGCGCTGGCATGCATCGCCTCTTGCGTCTCCCAGGAGCTGGTCGCGATGCAGCGACCCGACTCGCGGTCGACCAGCAACGACATGCCAACGCACCCGGCAACCTCCCGGAGTGCGGGCATGACCACGTCGCGAACGTGCGCAATTCCGGCGTCGATGCACGACGGTTGCGCCTCGATAGTGGTAGAGCGTGCGTACACGACCCACCTCTCTCCTTGTCGGGGGCAGCGCCCCGGCGGCGCCGCCGGTCTATTGACCACCTTCCTCCAAGCGGCTAAGCGTGGCAATGGGTTTGCGACAGATTGGCAGGTTGCCGAATGCGCCCCGTAGGCTGGACGGTGTGGATACCGATGTGCTGGAAGTGGACACCGCGCGTCGCCGTATCGTCGATCTGACCGACGCGGTGCGCTCGTTTTGCGCGTCCTTCGGCCCGGGCCGAGATGGGCTGTGCAACGTGTTCGTCCCGCACGCAACGGCCGGGGTGGCGATCATCGAGACCGGCGCCGGTTCCGATGACGATCTCGTCGACACGCTGGAACGGTTGCTGCCGCGCGATGACCGCTACCGGCACGCGCACGGATCGCCCGGCCACGGCGCCGACCATGTGCTACCCGCACTGGTGGCGCCGTCGGTGACGGTGCCGGTGGCCGGCGGCGAACCGCTGCTGGGCACCTGGCAGAGCGTGGTGCTCGTCGACCTCAACCGGGACAATCCGCGACGGTCGGTGCGGTTGAGTTTCGTCGACGGTTGACGTTCGGCACCCCGCGGTCGGCTGGATCGTTGATCAGGTGCGAACCGGTAATGTGGTTCGGTCGAACGAACGAGGAAACGAAAAGGTGCAGACACACGAGATCAGGAAGCGATTCCTCGATCATTTCGTGAAAGCGGGCCACACCGAGGTGCCGAGCGCCTCGGTGATCCTCGACGACCCCAATCTGCTGTTCGTCAACGCCGGCATGGTCCAGTTCGTGCCGTTCTTCTTGGGACAGCGCACCCCGCCGTACTCAACGGCCACCAGCATCCAGAAATGCATCCGCACCCCGGATATCGACGAAGTCGGGATCACCACCCGGCACAACACGTTTTTCCAGATGGCCGGCAATTTCTCGTTCGGCGAGTATTTCAAACGCGGCGCCATCGAGTTGGCCTGGAGCCTGCTGACCAAAAGCATTGACGACGGCGGATACGGGCTGGATCCGGAAAGGATTTGGGCCACAGTTTATTTCGAAGATGACGAAGCCCTAACGTTGTGGCAGGAGGTCGCGGGTCTGCGCGCCGAGCGTATCCAGCGCCGTGGTTTGGCCGACAATTATTGGTCGATGGGCATTCCCGGACCCTGCGGGCCGTCATCGGAGATCTACTACGACCGCGGGCGACGGTTCGGCGTGGCCGGTGGTCCGATCGCCAACGAAGACCGCTACGTCGAGCTGTGGAACCTGGTGTTCATGGAAAGCCAACGCGGCGAAGGCACCACCAAAACCGACTTCGAGATACTGGGACCGTTGCCGCGCAAGAACATCGACACCGGCATGGGTATCGAGCGGGTTGCGTTCGTGCTGCAGGGCGTGCACAACGTCTACGAAACCGACTTGCTGCGGCCGGTCATAGAAAAAGTGGCGACCGTGGCCGCGCGCCGCTATGACGTCGGCAACCACGAAGACGACGTGCGGTACCGGATCATCGCGGACCACAGCCGCACCGCCGCGATCCTGATCGGCGACGGCGTCCGTCCCGGCAACGACGGGCGCGGGTACGTGCTGCGCCGACTGCTGCGTCGGGTGATCCGCTCCGCCAAGCTATTAGGCATCGACACCCCGATCGTCGGCGACTTGATGGCCACCGTGCGCGACGCGATGGGCCCGTCGTACCCCGAGTTGGTCGCCGACTTCGAGCGGATCAACCGCATCGCCGTCGCCGAGGAGACCGCGTTCAACCGGACGCTGCTGTCGGGTTCGCGGCTCTTCGAGGAGGTGGCCGGCACCACCAAGGCATCCGGCGCCACGGTGCTGTCCGGGTCGGATGCCTTCACCCTGCACGACACCTACGGGTTTCCGATCGAGCTCACCCTGGAGATGGCCGCCGAGGCCGGCCTGCAGGTCGACGAGGTCGGCTTCCGGGAGCTGATGGCCGAGCAGCGCCGCCGCGCCAAAGCCGATGCCGCCGCCCGCAAACACGCGCACGCCGACCTGAGCGCCTACCGCGAGCTGGTCGACGCGGGGCCCACCGAGTTCACCGGCTTCGACGAATTGACCTCGGAAGCAAGGATTCTGGGTATCTTCGTCGACGGCAAGCGGGTGCCGGTGGTGGCGCACGGTGATGCCGCCGGCGGCGATCGCGTCGAACTCGTGCTGGACCGCACGCCGCTCTACGCGGAGTCGGGCGGGCAGGTCGCCGACGCCGGGACCATCAGCGGCACCGGCGCCGGCGAGAGCGCCCGGGCTGCCGTCACCGACGTGCAGAAGATCGCCAAAACCCTCTGGGTGCACCGCGCCAACGTGGAGTCGGGCGAATTCGTCGAGGGCGACACCGTCGTCGCAGCGGTGGACCCGGGCTGGCGAAAGGGTGCCACCCAAGGGCATTCGGGCACCCACATGGTGCATGCCGCGCTACGACAAGTGCTGGGGCCCAACGCCGTTCAGGCTGGCTCGCTGAACCGGCCCGGCTATTTGCGCTTCGACTTCAATTGGCAGGGCCCGTTATCGGACACCCAAAGCTCACAAATCCAAGACGTAGCCAACCAGGCCGTGCAGGCCGACTTCGAGGTGCACACCTTTGCCGAGGAGCTCGAGGCGGCCAAGGCGATGGGTGCGTTGGCGCTGTTCGGGGAGAGCTACCCCGACCAGGTGCGGGTCGTCGAGATCGGCGGACCGTTCTCGCTGGAGCTCTGCGGTGGCACCCATGTGCACAACTCGGCGCAGATCGGGCCGATGACAATCCTCGGTGAATCGTCGGTGGGCTCCGGTGTGCGCCGGGTGGAGGCCTACGTCGGGCTGGAATCGTTCAAGCACCTGGCCAAGGAGCGGGCGCTGATGGCCGGGTTGGCCTCGTCGCTGAAGGTGCCCTCCGAGGAGGTGCCCGCCCGGGTGGCCAACCTGGTCGAGCGGCTGCGGGCTGCGGAGAAGGAACTCGAACGCACCCGACTGGCGTCTGCGCGGGCCGCCGCGGTCAATGCCGCCGCCGGTGCGCAGCGCATCGGTAACGTCCGTGTGGTGGCGCAGCGGATGTCGGCCGGGATGACGGCCGCCGACCTGCGTTCCCTCGTCGGCGACATCCGCGGGAAACTAGGCAGCGATCCGGCGGTGGTCGCGTTGATCGCGGAAGGTAGCCCAGGTTCAGAAGCTGGCTCCGTGCCGTATGCGGTCGCCGCCAACCCCGCCGCCCAGGCACTCGGGATCCGGGCGAATGACCTGGTCAAGCAGCTCGCGGGGGCCGTCGATGGCCGCGGCGGCGGGAAGGCCGACCTCGCGCAGGGCTCGGGGAAGAATCCGTCGGGCATCGATGCCGGGCTGGACGCGGTGCGGGCAGAGATAGCGCGGGTCAGCTGAGTGGACACATCGGCGCACCGCCTGCCGGACCGGCCCGGCGGGGACGATCCCGGGCGTGGACGGCGGCTCGGCATCGACGCGGGCAGCGTGCGCATCGGCGTCGCCTGCAGTGACCCGGACGGCATCCTGGCCACCCCGGTGGAAACGGTCCGCCGCGACCGGTCCGGACGGCATGTGCGCCGCCTGGTCGAACTGGCCGCCGAGTTGGACGCGGTCGAGGTTGTCGTCGGGCTGCCGCGAACCCTGGCCGACCGGACCGGCTCGTCGGCCCGCGACGCGATCGAGCTGGCCGAGTTGCTGGCCCGCCGGATGGCGCCCACACCGGTGCGGCTGGCCGACGAGCGGCTGACGACCGTCAGTGCGCAGCGGTCGCTGCGCCAGGCCGGGGTGCGAGCCAAGGGCCAGCGTAGGGTCATCGACCAGGCGGCGGCCGTGGCGATCCTGCAGGGTTGGCTCGACGAACGCCGCGTCGCGCTGCCCGGGGAGGTCAACGGTGTCTGATAGCGGGGGGCCTGAACGCATCGCGCGCGCCCAACCCGTGGCGGTCGGGCCGCCGCGACGCGTTCGGTCCCGGGCCGAACGGATCCGCGCCGATCGCGGCCGTCGTCGCCGGCGGCTATTTCGCGGATTCGCCGTCGGCCTGCTCATCGTCGTGGTCGTGGCGGCCGTGTTCGTCGGCTCCAAACTGTGGCACACCGTGTTCGGCCCGCAGAACGACTACACCGGCGACGGCAAACGGGATGTGGTGATTCAGGTCCATGCGGGCGACTCGACCACGGCGGTCGGTGAGACGCTGCAGAAACACACTGTGGTCCGCACGGTCCGGGCATTCGTCGATGCCGCGCAGGGGAACGCCGCGATTTCGTCGATCCAGCCCGGCTATTACCGGGTGCGCACCGAAATTCCGGCATCGTCCGCGGTGCAGCGGCTCGCCGACCCCGACAGCCGGGTGGGCAAGCTGGTCATCCCCGAGGGACGTCAACTCGACGACACCACCGACGTCAAGACCAACGCCACGACGCCGGGCATTTTCACCCTGATCTCCCGGGCCACCTGCGTGGACCTGGACTCGGACCGGCGCTGCGTCTCGGTGCCCGACCTGCGGGCGGCGGCCGATGACGCCGCGCCGGCCACGCTTGGAGTGCCCGGCTGGGCCGCCCAGCCGGTGACGCGGATGGGCGCCGATCACCGCAGGCTCGAAGGTCTGATCGCACCCGGAACGTTCAACGTCAACCCGTCGGCATCTGCGCAGACGATTCTGCAGACCCTGATCACCGCCGGCGCCGGCCAGTACGAGAAGTTGGGTCTGCTGGACACCGCAAAGACGATGAACATGTCGGCCTACGACGTTCTGGTGGTGGCGTCGCTGGTGCAGCTTGAGGCCAAGCCGCAGGATTTCCCGAAGGTCACCCAGGTCATCTACAACCGGCTGGCCGAGCACCGCAAGCTGGAGTTCGACTCGACAGTGAACTATCCGCTGGACCGCCGCGAAGTGGCCACCCGCGACGCCGACCGCGCGCATCCCACGCCGTGGAATACCTATGTGTCCGAGGGGCTTCCGGCGACGCCGATCTGTTCGCCGGGCACCGATGCGCTCAGTGCGGCCGAGCACCCCGAACCCGGCGACTGGCTGTATTTCGTCACCATCGACGCGCAGGGCACGACGCTGTTCACCCGGGATTACCAAGAGCATCTGGCGAACATCGAGTTGGCCAAACACAACGGTGTCCTCGACTCCGCGCGATGAGCGTAGCCGCGCGAAGCGCGGCGGCGAAGAACGCAATCAGACAGCGCAAGGTAGCGGGGCCGGCAAGGTCGGAAGGAAAGCCGGGGTGCTCGGCTCGCCGATCACGCATTCACGCTCCCCACAGTTGCACCTGGCCGCCTACCGCGCGCTGGGCCTGGCCGACTGGACCTACGAGCGCATCGAGTGCGGCGCCGACGAACTGCCCGGCGTGGTCGGCTGGTTCGGGCCCGACTGGGTCGGCGTCTCGGTGAAGATGCCGGGAAAGTTTGCGGCACTGCGGTTCGCCGACGAGAGCACCGCCCGGTCTGAGCTGGTCGGATCGGCCAACAC
>NZ_JBOHHI010000183.1:0-47643 GCF_050700595.1 Mycobacterium sp. | reverse complement strand
CACCAGTCTTACGGAGCGTCGTGGCGAACACATGGTGGGCCTAGGAGGACTCGAACCTCCGACCTCTTCGTTATCAGCGAAGCGCTCTAACCGCCTGAGCTATAGGCCCGCACTCGCGTACGGCCGAGCGACGAGATTACCGCACCGAACCGTCCGCCCCCAAACCACATTCACCGCTGGTTAGTCGCGGTCTGCCAGCGTCACTTCGACGCCACCGATGAGATCGGTGGTCAGGTTGTACACGAACGCGCCGATGGTGGCCATCGCGGTCAGCAAGACGATGTTCACCAGCCCGATCAGCACCGCACCACCGAAGATCGTGCCGCTGGAGACCAATTCGGTGCTGCTGCCGCTGGTGTTGTTCAGCAGATCCCCGACGTTGCTGTTGAGCTTGCTCCACACGCCCATCCCGCCGAGCACCAGGTACAGGAAGGCGACGGCGATCATCCAGACGAAGAACAGCGCCACCGACAGCACCAGCGACACCTTCAGGGTGCTCCACGGGTCGATCCGACGGATCTGCATACTGGCCCGCACCGGACCGCGCGAGCGCCCACCCACCTGGATGCGGCCGGCGAATCGACTCGTACCCGATTCCGTCGACGTATCCCGGGCACGTTCGGGCGCGGGCATGCGTGGCGCGCCCTGTCCGGGCCGCGGACTCGGCGGCGGCCCGGACAGGTCAGGCAGCTCACTGGCGTAGGCCTCGGGGGATCGGCTGTCGCCCCGGCCCGATGGGGGGTCCGGGTCCGCCGTTGGCGTCTTCGGGTGGCTCGGCGCGGTGGCCGAAGCGCCGCCGGGCGCCGCGGTACCGGAGATAAAGCGGGTCAGCCGGGCCTCGACGCCGGGGGAGTGGCCCGCCCCGCGCGGTTCGTGCTGCGCGGGCGTCTCGGGCGGCGGGCGATGCGGCGCTTGTGGCGGACGAGCGCTGCCGCGCTGCCGCGGCGGGGTATCCCCGCCGCCCGATGCTCGCTCCGTAAGCGGGCGCGCCTCGGATCGGTGCGGGCCTGGCCGCTCGATCGAGCCATTCCCGTTCGGACCGTCGCCCGTTCCGGGGTATCCCGGCTCGTTCGGTGAAGTCACCGCGACTCCTTAGGTGTGCGTCCGGCCGCCAAAGCGATCGGCGGTCGCGTTATGTGGTGTCAGCACCCGGGTCGTCCTCGCCGTCGGTTACGGCGGCTTCTTCGGCATTCCGGGCGATGGCTATCAGTGTGTCGCCCTCGCCCAGGTTCATCAACCGGACGCCTTTGGTCTGGCGTCCGGCCTTGCGGACCTGCCGCGCCGCCGTCCGGATTACCCCGCCGCCGGAAGTGATGGCGTACACCTCGCTGTCTTCGTCCACGATCAGCGCTCCGACCAGCTTGCCACGGCGGCTGTCGTACTGGATGGTCAGGATGCCCTTGCCGCCGCGCCCCTGGGCGGTGTACTCCTCGATCGCCGTGCGCTTGGCGTAACCACCGGACGTCGCGACCAGCAGATATATGCCCTCTCGGACCACGTTCAACGACAACAGGTAGTCGTCGGTATTGAACCGCATGCCCTGCACACCCGAGGTCGCCCGGCCCATCGGCCGCAGCGCCTCGTCGGTCGCCGAGAACCGGATCGACTGGCCGTTGGCCGAGACCAACAGCAGGTCGTCGTCGGCCGAGCACAGCACCGCGCCGACCAGTTCGTCGCCGTCGCGCAGATTGATCGCCACGATGCCGCCCGACCGGTTGGAGTCGAAGTCGGTCAGCTTCGTCTTTTTGACCAGGCCTTTGCGGGTGGCCAGCACCAGATATGGAGCATCGGTGTAGCCCCGGATCTGGATGACCTGCGCGATGCGCTCCTCCGGCTGGAAGGCCAGCAGGTTGGCGACGTGCTGCCCCCGCGCCGTGCGGGAGGCTTCGGGCAGGTCGTAAGCCTTGGCCCGATACACCCGGCCCTGGGTGGTGAAAAACAAGATCCAGTCATGCGTCGAGCACACGAAGAAGCGCGCGACGATGTCATCCTGCTTCAAGCCGGCGCCTTGCACGCCCTTGCCGCCGCGTTTTTGGCTGCGGTACAGGTCGGTCTTGGTGCGCTTGGCGTACCCGGTCTCCGTGATCGTGACGACGACATCCTCACGGGCGATCAGATCCTCGTCGCTGACGTCGCCGTCGGCGGCCACGATCCTGGTGCGGCGGTCATCGCCGTGCTTGTCGACGATCTCGGCCAGCTCGTCGCGGACGATCCCGCGCTGCCGCTCCGGTTTGGCCAGGATGTCCTCCAAATCGGCGATCTCGACCTCGATCTTGGCCAGGTCGTCGATGATGCGCTGGCGCTCCAACGCGGCCAGCCGACGCAGCTGCATGTCCAGGATGGCCTGAGCCTGGATCTCGTCGATGTCGAGCAGCCCGATCAGACCGGCCCGCGCCACATCCACCGTTTCCGACGCCCGGATCAGCGCGATCACCTCGTCGAGGGCATCGAGCGCCATGACCAGGCCGCGCAGGATGTGAGCCCGCTCGTTGGCCTTGCGCAGCCGGTAGGTGGTGCGCCGCACGATCACGTCGAGCTGATGCGCGACATAGTGGCGGATCAGCTGGTCGAGCCGCAGGGTGCGTGGCACCCCGTCGACGATCGCCAGCATGTTGGCACCGAAGCTGGTCTGCAGCTGGGTGTGCTTGTAGAGGTTGTTCAGCACCACCTTGGCCACCGCATCGCGCTTGAGCTCGATGACGATGCGCAAACCGACCCGGTCGCTGCTCTGGTCTTCGATGTTGGCGATCCCGGCGAGCTTGCCGTCGCGTACCTGTTCGGCGATCGAGGTGATGAAGTTGTCGTGGTTGACCTGATACGGCAGCTCGGTGATGACCAGCGACGCGCGGCCCCGTGAGTCCTCTTCGACCTCGACGACACCGCGCATCCGGACCGACCCCCGGCCGACCTTGTACGTGTCGTCGATGCCGCTGGTACCAACGATCAACCCGGCGGTGGGGAAGTCGGGGCCTTTCACCCGCTCGGTGACCGCGGTCAGCGTCGCCTCTTCGTCGGCGTCGTGGTTGTCCAGTGCCCAGAACACCGCTTCGGCGAGCTCACGCAGATTGTGCGGCGGGATGTTGGTGGCCATCCCGACCGCGATGCCGCCCGACCCGTTGGCCAGCAGGTTGGGAAACCGGCTGGGCAGGACGGTCGGTTCCTGCACCCGCCCGTCGTAGTTCGGGGTGAAATCGACTGTCTCTTCATCGATTTCACGCAGCATTTCCATTGCCAACGGTGTCAGCCGCGCTTCGGTGTTGTGGCTGACGAAGCCATTGGTGATGAACGCGTGGTCTTCGGTGTCCACCCGCAGGCTGTAGACGGCCTGTACGCCGGCGTCGGTGACGTTGGCGACTTTGGCGTAGTAGAAGCGGCCGTCAGTCAGTTCGTCGGCAATGACCTGCGCATCCGGATCGTCGCCGTAGACGCCCAGAAACCGCGCCAGCCCGGGCACGTCGTCGACTGTGTAGCTTATGGACGGAATTTCCTGCGTTTCGCATCCAATAGCTACACAGTCGATGCGCACTAGGCAGTCATCGGGCCGGATCTCCTCGATCAGCTTCCACAGCAGGGTCGGTACACGGCCGATATCGACCAAGCAGAGCAGCGGGTGATTGGCGGTGCCGGTGACCTCGAAGCCCTCGTTGGTGCGCACGGTGTACACGTGATGCTCGCCTGAGTGGAACAACCGGTCAGCGACGACGGCATCACCATGCCTGTCAAGTACTTTGAGGTCGATGACGTTGTCACTATTGGGCCGCGCGCCGGGGACCACGTCGGCGATGCGCACCGACTGTCCCTCGGGCAGCGCGACCAGCGTGTCACCGGTACAGCAATACCTCATGGCTGCGGGCGGGTCGTTGCCCGGTGAACCGAAGTTGCCCTGACCGTCGACCAGCGGGTAGCGCAGCGACCATGGTTGGGCCATTCGCACCAACGTGTCGTAGATCGACGCGTCGCCATGTGGGTGGTAGTTACCCATCGTCTCGGCAACGGAGCGTGCTGATTTCGCGTGACTGCGGTCCGGGCGGAAGCCCGAGTCGAACATCGCGTAGAGCACTCGGCGGTGCACCGGCTTGAGGCCGTCGCGTACCTCCGGCAACGCGCGGCCGACGATCACGCTCATCGCGTAGTCGATGTAGCTGCGCTGCATCTCCTGCTGGATGTCGACCGGTTCGATGCGGTCGGCGGCGTCACCGCCGGGTGGCAGCGTGGTATCTGTCATCTATTCCCTTAAACGTCTAGGAAGCGAACGTCTTTGGCGTTGCGGGTGATGAAGCTACGGCGAGCGTCGACGTCCTCGCCCATCAGGATGGAGAACAACTCGTCGGCGGCGGCGGCGTCGTCGAGGGTGACTTGGCGCAGCACCCGAACCGAGGGATCCATCGTGGTTTCCCATAGTTCCCTGGCGTCCATCTCACCGAGACCCTTATAACGCTGGATGCCGTCGTCTTTGTTGATTTTCTTGCCGGCCTTGAGCCCGGCTTTCAGCAGGCCGTCGCGCTCCCGGTCGGAGTACGCGAACTCCGGGTCGGTGCGTTGCCACTTGAGCTTGTACAACGGCGGCTGCGCCAAAAATACGTGTCCGTTCTCGATCAGTGGCCGCATGAACCGGAACAACAGGGTTAGCAGCAGCGTCGAGATGTGCTGGCCGTCGACATCGGCGTCGGCCATCAACACGATTTTGTGGTAGCGCAGTTTGGAGATGTCGAACTCGTCGTGGATCCCGGTACCCAGCGCGGTGATGATCGCCTGCACTTCAGTATTTTTCAGTACCCGGTCGATGCGTGCCTTCTCAACGTTGATGATCTTGCCACGCAGCGGAAGGATCGCCTGGAACATCGAATCGCGGCCGCTTTTGGCTGAGCCACCGGCCGAATCGCCTTCCACAACATATAGTTCCGACTTGCGCGGATCGGTGGAACGGCAGTCAGCCAGCTTACCCGGCAGACCGCCCAGATCCGTCGCACTCTTGCGGCGCACCAGCTCTCGTGCTTTCCGGGCGGCGATGCGGGCCTGCGCGGACGACACCGCTTTGTTGACCACGGTCTTGGCATCACTGGGATTGGCCTCGAACCAGTGGGTGAGCTGCTCGTTGCAGACCTTCTGCACGAACGACTTGACTTCGGTGTTGCCGAGCTTGGTCTTGGTTTGACCTTCGAATTGCGGTTCGCTGACCTTGACCGAGATAACCGCAGCCAATCCCTCCCGGATGTCGTCGCCGGTGAGGTTGGGGTCCTTGTCTTTGAGCAGTTTGCGGTCTTTAGCGTACTTGTTCACTACGGAAGTCAATGCCGCGCGGAAACCCTCTTCGTGGGTGCCGCCCTCGTGGGTATTGATGGTGTTGGCGAAGGTGTGCACCGACTCGGAATAGCCGGCGTTCCATTGCATAGCGATTTCGGCCTCATGGCCGGGACCCTTACCCGAGAAGTCGACGATGGAGCTGTGGATCGGGTTTTTGGTGCGGTTGATATGTTTGACGAAGTCGACCAGGCCGCCGGGGTAGTGGAAGACGCGGTGTTTGACTTTTTGTGGCGCAACGGATTCAGCTGCCTGCTCCTCTGCCGACTTGGGTGCTTCGGCGACATCGCTGACGACATCGTCGACGACCTCTTCCTGGCTCACCCGCTCGTCGGTCAAGTTGATGGTAAGGCCCTTGTTGAGGAAAGCCATCTCCTGCAGCCGGCGCGCAACCGTCTCGAAGTTGTACTCGGTGGTCTCGAACACGTCCGGGTCCGCCCAGAACCGGACCGTCGAGCCGGTCTTTTTGGTCTCGGCGCCCTGTTTGAGGGTCCCCGGTACCGAGTGATCGTAGAACTGCGACCACTCGTGCCCGTTGCGCGAGATCTCCACCTCGAGCCGAGTCGACAGCGCGTTGACCACCGAGACGCCGACACCGTGCAGGCCACCGGACACCGCGTACGCGCCATTGTCACCGCCGAACTTGCCGCCGGCGTGCAGCTGGGTCATCACTACGTCGACCGCCGGGATGCCCGACTGGTGCATCCCGACCGGGATGCCGCGGCCGTCGTCAGTGACCTCGACGCCGCCGTCGTCGAGCAAGGTCACATCGACGGTGGTCGCATAGCCGGCCATCGCCTCGTCCACCGCGTTGTCGACGACTTCCCACACAAGATGGTGCAGACCCCGCTCGCCTGTCGAGCCGATGTACATGCTGGGACGTTTGCGGACAGCCTCCAGCCCCTCGAGAATCGTGATGGACTGGGCGCTGTATTCCGGCTGTTGTTTCTTCTTCTGGGCAGCCACGGTCGGAAAGCTCTCCTTGGGGGTCGCATACCAGCGGTCCAGTGACCGCAGCAGGTAGTTCCGTCAGTCTATCGTGATGAGGGGCCTGCACTGATTTTCTGGGGGTGTTTCTACACAGCTATCGGCGTCGTGTGCTCGATATCTTTATTAAGGGCAGGTCCTGGCGCTGGGGAATCGGATACGTGTCGTCCTGGCGGCTTTCAGCCCATCGTGTCAGTACCCACTCACCCGTAGGTGTCGCGGGGGCCTCGTCCGGCGATGTGCAGCGGTCCCTTGCGCCACGATGGCGCGGTCGGACCGGTGATCCTCAATGCCGTGACGACCCCGTCACCGACCTCTGCGGCGATCTTTGCGAGCAGTTGCGCCTGCATGATCCGCAGCTGGGTGGCCCACGCGGTGGATTCGGCCGACACGCTCAACACCTTGTCGCGCAGTGTGGTCGGTCGGGCATGTTCAGCGATCTGGTGACCGACCACCGACGGCCACCGGCCAAACACCGTCCCCTCCGCGACTCGCGAGGACCAGCCGTGCTTCTTCGCCACGTCCCGCGCCGCACGGCCCAGCGGTTGCGGATCTCGCGTGTCGGGTCCGGGTCCGGACCAGCGCCGGCGGCCGTTGGTGCCCGCGACGCGGCGGACCGGAATCCGGCGGCCCCGTCCTACGTCTTTCCCTCGACTGCGTGCCGCCCCGCGGGCCTCTTCCAGCGTGCGCCGGACCAAATCCATACCCGCCAACCCGCTCAGATGCTCCGGGGGACCTGGCACCGTCGTGTCATCAGGCTGATCCTGATGGCGCCGCTCCTCCTCATCGCTTCGTCCCCCTCGCCGCTGCGCGGCTGGGGGTACCCCCACTGCATCGTCGCCGGCGCGTGTCACGACTGCACCACCGAGATTCGTCCATTGTCGTCATCGTGCGAAGCGATCGTCATCTGCCGGATGTCCCAATCGCGCGGGATGTCGTCAGCCACCGCTGCGGTCACCAACACCTGTTCGGCCGAGGCCGTCGCCGTCGCCAGCGCCTGCCGTCGGGCCGCGTCCAGCTCGGCGAACACGTCGTCGAGCAATAGCACCGGATCACTACCCTCGGCGCGCAACAACTCATAGGCGGCCAACCGCAGCGCCACTGCCATCGACCACGATTCGCCGTGGCTGGCAAAGCCTTTGGTGGGTTGATCGCCGAGCCGCAGTTCGAGATCATCGCGGTGCGGACCGACCAGGCACACTCCACGCTCGAGTTCGGCCTCGCGGCGCACGGCCATCTGAGCTAACAACGCGGCCTCGAGGAATTCCCTGTCGCTGCCGTCGTCGGCGCGCGCGGCGTCGATGCTGGCGCGGTAACCGATCGACGCCGACCGCGATCCGGGAGCCAACAGCTCGTAGGCCTTCTGCACCTCCGGCGCCAGTTCTGCCACCAGTTCCATCCGCGCCGCCATCAACTCGGCCCCGTGCGTAGCCAGCTGGCCGTCCCAGACCTCCAGCGAGTCCAAGACGCTTGCACCTGCGGCACCGCCTCGATACCGCGCCGCGGCTGCGTTCTTGAGCAGCGCGGTGCGCTGACGCAGCACCTTGTCGTAGTCGGCTCGCACGGCGGCAATCCGGGGCCGACGCACGGTAGCAAGGTCGTCGAGGTAGCGCCGTCGATCGGTGGGATCTCCACGGACCAACGCCAGGTCTTCCGGTGCGAACAACACCGCACGTAATACACCGACCACCGCGCGCGGGCTGCGTACCGGCGCGCGGTTCAGCCGGGCCTTGTTCGCCCGACCGACCGCGATCTCCAAGTCGACGGCACACTCCCGACCCTCGTTGACGACGATCGTCGACACCACTGCCCGGGATGCACCCACCCGGACCAAGGGAACGTCCGTCGCGACGCGATGAGAACTCAGTGCAGACGAATACCACAGTGCTTCAACGAGATTGGTCTTCCCGTAACCGTTGGGGCCGACGAAGACGGTCCGTCCCGGCCCCAGCTCGAGGTCGGCGTGTGCCCACGATCGGAAATCGCGCAGGCCGAGATGGCGAACGTACACCGAACGGTCTTAACCCGGCAGTCGGACCGGCATCAACAGGTAGACGTAATCCGTCGAGATGGCGGGGAACGGTCCGTTACCGGCGAGTTGGCGATCGTCGTCGGAAGCCGGTCGCAACACAGCCGGCTTCCGGTCCGTCGTGAAACCGAACGACACCCAATCGGAATGCAAGGACCCCAACCCGTCAGTCAGGTAGGTCGGATTGAACGCGATTGTCAGTGGTTCACCGGCGAAATCCACCGACAGATCCTCTTCGGCCCGGCCGACGTCGTCGGCGCCGGCGGACAGCCGCAACGTACCGTCGGAAAATTCCATCCGCACCTGCGCGCCCCGGTCGGCGACCAAGGCGACCCGTTTGATCGCCTCGGTCAACTCGTCCACACTGATCGTGGCCACCGCGGTGTGCTCGGTCGGCAGCAACTGCCGGTATTTCGGAAATTCGGCATCAAGCAACCTGGTCGTACTCCGCTTGCCATTGCCGCTGATCCCCAGCAGCCCGTCGTTGCCCACCGCCGATCCGGCACCCAACGACAGATGAACATCACCGCCATCTGTGCCGGTCTTCGCAGTCTCGGCCAAGGTCTTGGCCGGCACCAAAACGGCGGCTTCGATATCGGGTGCGGCTGCAGCCCACGTCAGCTCGCGAACCGCCAACCGGAACCGGTCGGTCGCGGCTAACACCACGGTCTGGCCGGAGATCTCCACCCGGATCCCGGTCAGCATAGGCAGGGTGTCGTCGCGACCCGCCGCAACGGCCACCTGACCGATCGCTTCGGCGAATAGCTCGGCCGGCACTGTCCCGGTCTCCTCCGGCAATGCAGGCAGCGTCGGGTAATCCTCCACAGCCATCGTCGGCAAGGAAAACCTGGCGTTTCCGCAGGTTATGCCGACCCTGGTGCCATCCACGTGCACGTCCACCGGCTTATTGGGCAATGCCCGGGTGATATCAGACAACAACCGCCCTGACACTAAAACCGTTCCAGACGAAGCGATTTCAGCGGCAAGTCGCACCTCGGCCGAAACCTCATAGTCGAACCCGGAGATGGTCAACCAGTCATCTGAGCCGGTTAGCAGCACGCCGGCCAGCACTGGCACGGTGGGCCTGGCGGGCAGGTTACGTGCGACCCAAGCGACTGCGTCGGCGAACTCTTCCCGCACCAAACGAAACTTCAAATCGGTTAAACCGACCCCAGTCGTCGCCACGTCCATAGCGTCCCTTCACCACCTCGAAGAACAGAGTCACATTCAGCGGCTACCCCGGTGACGAACGCTGGCGGACAACCCGCCACAACGGCCGCAACGGCAGTCGAACACCAACCGTAGAGCCTTCGGCGCCATCTTGAAAGCTAATCAGTCACAGTGACACTGGGCGGCAGTCACGGTGACATTCCGGAGTGTCGAGCAGTGTCTCCCCAAGAGTCTTTTCCAAGAAGAAGCTAGGAAGAGATACCAGTAACAGTATTAAGTCCTGTGCATAGTGGGGATGACCGGGTTTCCACGCTGCTGGGAGCGGAGATGGGGTTGTGGATGACGGTGGGAGAAGCTGTGAGTTCCAATAGGGGCGGCTGGGGATAACGGGCGGTTTGTGCATCTGCGACTAAATCCGTGAACACCGTGTGGGGGGTTGCTCACAAGCTGTGTGCACAGCGCAGTGCTGTGACTCGTGGGGTGGTGGAGACGAAAGTTTTGTGTCAGCGCTTTGAGCGCTGACGAATCCGGGTGGTCAGTTCTTTGACATGATCGAAGACTTCCCGACGCTCGGCCATCTCGCCGCGAATTTTGCGCTCGGCATACATGACGGTGGTGTGATCGCGTCCGAAGGCCTGGCCGATTTTCGGCAATGAAAGGTCGGTGAGCTCGCGGCACAGGTACATAGCGATCTGGCGGGACTGGGCCAGCGCGCGGGTCTTACCGGGTCCGCGGAGGTCTTCGACGGTGGTGTCGAAATATTCGGCGGTGGCGGCCATGATGGTCGCTGCGCTGATCTGTATGGTGCTGGCATCGGCGATCAAATCTCGCAATACGATTTCGGCCAGTGCCTTGTCGATCGGGGTCTTGTTCAGCGATGCAAACGCGGTGACTCGAATCAACGCGCCTTCGAGTTCGCGGATGTTGCGTTCGATGCTGCTGGCGATCAGTTCGAGCACGTCGTCGGGAACGGCCAGGCGTTCCATCTGCGCCTTTTTTCGCAGGATGGCAATTCGGGTTTCCAGTTCCGGCGGCTGCACATCGGTGATCAGTCCCCATTCGAACCGGGTCCGCAAGCGGTCTTCGAGGGTGGCGAGTTGTTTAGGGGGACGATCGGAAGAGATGACGATCTGTTTGTTGGCGTTGTGCAGCGTATTGAAAGTGTGAAAGAACTCTTCCTGGATACCTTCTTTGCCTTCGATGAATTGGATGTCATCGACTAGCAGTACATCGACGTCGCGATAACTGCGTTTGAATGCGACTTTGCGGTCATCGCGAAGCGAGTTGATGAAATCATTGGTGAACTCTTCGGTGGAGACGTATTTGACTCGCATGCCGGGGAAAAGCCGCTGTGCGTAGTTCCCGGCCGCGTGCAACAGGTGTGTCTTGCCCAGACCCGACTCGCCCCAGATGAACAACGGGTTGTAGGCACGAGCCGGCGCCTCGGCAATTGCCAGGGCAGCGGCATGAGCGAACCGATTTGAGGCACCGATGACAAAGGTGTCGAAGGTGTAGCGGCTGTTCAAGCTGGTGTCGCCAGGACCCGTGGGATCGTTCGAGTGCGGGCGTTCGGTGAAGTAAGAGGGCCAGCTCGCATGTGCGCTGGCGAGCGCTTCGCGATCGTCGTCGACCTCGTCGATATCGAGGCCGGGGTCGTCGGTTATCGCGGTGCTGCCATTGTCGTTTTCGTCCCCGGGCGCTGGAGCGATGCGCACGCCTAGTTCGATCTGGTGTCCGAGCCGCCGGCTGAGCGCGTCGGTGATCTGGGTGCGCAAATGCCGCTCGATCTCGTTTTGCACGAAGCTGCTCGGTACTGAGAGCAGCGCGAACCCTTCCACGATCGTGAGGGGTTGGACAAGGTTCAACCAGGCCCTCTGCTGGGGGGTAAGGGGCGCGACGAAGGGTTCGCCGTTGGCGGGGTTGTCGTCGGCCGGGGTTTCACCGTTGAGTTCGGTGACGACCGCGTTCCATACGGTCGCAAAAGCTAAACCGGGATCATCGGTCAACGACGGATCCCCCTGGTTTGGAATCGAGGTCCAACAACGGTTGGCGCGGACGACCTGTCCACATGGTTATCCACAGGTGTGGACAGGACGATCGTCATCGCGGTGCAGTCCATCGGCGATGGCACACGAGGCCGACACTCTAGACAGGCAACAAGGGCTGCCTGGGCAGAGAACCGGTCCGCCATCCTCGCTTCGTTGTCGGGCGCCGTTTCAGTCTGAAACGGCATTGCCCGAAGCTAACAGTTTTCGGTGCGGGTGCCAACCGTTCTGGAACATTCGGTCGGGCTTTGGTCACGTGGCTTGCGCGACGGGGAGGCGGGGGTGTGAAACCAGTGAAAGCCACACCCGAGATTGACTGGTTTGACGGGCGCGGTTTTACTGCCCGGCTCACCACCGCAAGTGGGATCGGCGGACGCGGCGAGCCAGGTTTGACCCGGCGAAGACTGGTCAGTACCCTCGAACAGTCGCCCGAAAGTCGGCGATACGGCTGCGATCCGAGTGGAGACACCCGGGGCCCGCGCCGGTTACCAGCGAGACACAGAGCCTGTTGAGGGCTTCGTGCGGGCAATCGTGTCCGACCCCGAGAGTTGCGCGGTCGGAACGCGATGCCAGATGCGACGAGGAGAGAATGGTGGCGAAGGGCAAGCGGACCTTCCAGCCGAACAACCGGCGCCGAGCCCGCGTGCATGGCTTTCGGCTGCGGATGCGGACTCGGGCAGGACGGGCAATCGTGTCCAACCGGCGCCGCAAGGGTCGCCGCGCGCTTACAGCCTGATCCGCTTACAGGTGTCACAGCGGTGCTTCCCGCGCAGAACCGCATGACGCGGTCATCGGATTTCGATGCGACGGTCAGGGATGGAGCCCGGGCCGTTCAGACAGACCTCGTCGTCTATGCACGGCGGGGCGAAACCGCATCGGCAGCGAAGGTGGGATTGATCATCGCAAAATCGGTGGGTTCCGCGGTGCAGCGCCATCGGGTGGCCCGGCGGTTACGCCACATAGCGCGGGCCGTGTTACCGGACTTGGATCCGTGCGATCAGGTAGTGATTCGTGCGCTGCCGGGCAGTCAGGCCGCGATTTCGAACCGATTGGAACAACAGTTGCGCGCCGGTTTGCAGCGGACCGGGCAGTCGGCGGGGCGTGCCCGATGACGAGCGCTCGGGCGCCGAGGTACGGGCGATGGTTCCGTGGCGCCGGACGGGAATGTGCGCGCGGCTTGATTCTCCTCATCCAGCTGTACCGACACACGGTGTCGCCGTTGCGGTTGCCGACCTGCCGGTTTGTCCCCACTTGTAGTCAATACGCTGTGGAGGCGCTGGGCGAGTACGGGTTGCTGCGGGGGAGTTGGCTGTCGGCGGTTCGGCTGGCCAAGTGCGGGCCGTGGCATCGGGGAGGATGGGATCCGATACCGGAACGCCGGGTGATCCCGGCCCGGATGGGTCAGGCCGGGAATGCCCCGGCGAGACGAGGGAGTGGGGTACCCCAAGTGAAGCGAGGGGACGCATCCGTTGTTTGATTGGTTCAGCCTGGACGTCATCTACTACCCGGTGTCGGCGATTATGTGGTTGTGGTACAAGGCTTTTGCCGCCGTGCTGGGGCCGACGAATTTCTTTGCGTGGGCACTGTCGGTGATGTTCCTGGTGTTCAGTTTGCGTGCGCTGTTGTATAAGCCGTTCGTCCGCCAGATCCAAACCACGCGCCAGATGCAAGAGTTACAGCCGCAGATCAAGGCGCTGCAGAAGAAATACGGCAAGGACCGCCAGCGGATGGCGATCGAGATGCAGAAGCTGCAGCGCGAGCATGGCTTCAACCCCATCCTGGGGTGCCTGCCGATGCTGGCCCAGGTTCCGGTGTTCATCGGGCTCTATCACGTGTTGCGGTCGTTCAACCGCACCACGGGTGGATTCGGTCAGCCGCACCTTTCGGTGGCGGAGAACCGGGCGACCGGAAACTACGTGTTCAGCCCGACCGACGTCGCTCACTTCCTGGATGCGAACCTGTTCGGCGCGCCGATCGGCGCGTTCATGACCCAGCGAGGTGGGATGGACGCGTTCACCGAATTCAGTCGCCCCGCCGTAATCGCGGTCGGCGTTCCGGTGATGGTCCTAGCCGGCATCGCGACGTACTTCAACAGTCGCGCGTCGGTCGCGCGGCAGAGCCCGGAGGCCGCCGCCAATCCCCAGACGGCGCTGATGAACAAGCTCGCGCTGTACGTGTTTCCGCTGGGTGTAGTCGTCAGTGGCCCATTCCTGCCGCTGGCGATCATCGTGTATTGGGTTTCCAACAACATCTGGACCTTCGGCCAGCAGCATTACGTGTTCGGCATCATCGAAAAACAGGAAGAGGCAAAGAAGCAGGAACTGCTGGAACGACGGGCAGCGAACGCCCCGGCGCCCGGCGCGAAACCGAAGAGACCAACGAAAGCCGCCCCGGCGGGCGGGGACGGCACGGGCGGGTCGGCGGACGATGAGGCCGCCGGCGCTAAAGTTCCGAAAACCGAATCGGGCAAGCCCGGTCAGCCAGTGAGGGATGGCAGCGCGGCCAACCGTAGCCCCCGTCCGGGGGTAAAGCCGAAGAAGCGCAAACGATGACCGGACGGCCAGCCGTGGAACGTGCGGGTGGCGGCCAGGTCGAGTTGGGCCGAGCTGGGTAAACCAGCGGCACCTGGAGCACGGAAAAGAAAGAGGCAACGATGACGGATGCCGAGACGACCGAACGCGGTGCAAACGATGGGCCGGCGCACGACGCCCCGGAGGACGCGACGACATCGATGATCGAAACCGACACCGACACCGAGGAGCGGTTGGTGGCCGAGGGGGAGATCGCCGGCGACTACCTGGAAGAGTTGCTCGACCGGCTCGACTTCGATGGCGATATCGATCTGGACGTCGAGGGCAGTCGCGCAGTCGTCAGCATCGACGGCAGCGACGACTTGAACAAGTTGGTCGGGCGCAAAGGCGAAGTCCTTGACGCGCTGCAGGAGCTGACCCGGCTGGCCGTACACCAAAAGACCGGGGTACGCAGCCGGTTAATGCTCGACATCGCCAGGTGGCGGCGCCGCCGGCGCGACGAGTTAGCGGCACTTGGCGACAAGGTCGCCCGGCGGGTTTTGGAGACGGGCGAGCGTGAAGAGCTGGCACCGATGACGCCCTTCGAGCGCAAGATCGTCCACGACGCAGTCGCGGTGGTCCAGGGAGTGCGCAGCGAGAGCGAGGGCGCCGAGCCGTCCCGCCGGGTCGTGATATCGCCAGACTCAGCCACCGCCTGAGTTACATCAATGTAGTTCGATGTTCGCCAACCAGTTGACCCGTGGAGGTACCGCCCGCTTGCGGGGGAGATGTTTCACGTGAAACATGGAGCAGTGGTTGCCCCGCCAGAGAGCGCGACCGCAATCTTTGGTCCGCGGCTCGACCTAGCCGAACGCTACGCCGAACTCTTGGCGGGTGCCGGTGTGGAGCGGGGCGTGCTCGGCCCGCATGAGGTCGACCGGATCTGGGACCGCCACCTGTCGAACAGCGCGGTGGTGGCAGAACAATTGCAGCCGGGGGAGCGGGTGGTGGACATTGGGAGCGGCGCCGGCCTGCCGGGGCTACCGCTGGCCATCGCGCGGCCCGACCTCAAAGTCGTCTGCGTCGAATCGATGCTGCGCCGAGCGGCGTTCCTGGCGGAGGCGGTCGGTGAGCTCGGGCTCGAGGTCGATGTCGTCCAGGGGCGAGCGGAGGAGCGGGCTGTTCGGGGACGGGTCGGCGGGAGCGACGTCGCGGTGTCGCGGGCAGTCGCCGCACTCGACAGGCTGACCCGATGGAGCCTGCCGCTCCTGCGCCCGGGCGGGCGAATGATGGCGATTAAAGGAAAGCGGGCGCTCGACGAAGTCCGGCAATACCGGCGTGTGATGACCGCACTGGGCGCCACGGATGTCAGGGTGGTGAAATGTGGCGTGAACTACCTGAGTCCGCCGGTAACCGTGGTGGTGGCACAGCGCGGGATCCGAGCGCGGGGCGGCCAGCAGCCGCGTCGGACGCCCGATCGGGACAACAGGGAGACGCTATGAATGCGCCGCACGAGCCAGCGGCCTCCGAATCCGGACCGCGCGCGGTTCCTGCGCCGGATGTTTCACGTGAAACGTTGGCAGAATACGACACCCCGATCGGCGCTGCGGCCGAACGTGCGATGCGGGTGTTGCACACCACGCACGAGCAGCTACACCCCCCGCGGAGCCGTCGGCTCTTTACCATCGCCAACCAAAAGGGCGGTGTCGGCAAGACCACCACGGCGGTGAATCTCGCCGCGGCCCTGGCGATCCAGGGCCTCAAGACACTCGTCATCGACTTGGACCCGCAGGGCAATGCGAGCACCGCGTTGGGTATCACCGAACGTCACTCCGGCACGCCCTCGTCGTACGAGGTGCTGTTGGGGGAGATCCCGCTGCACGCCGCGCTGCGACGCAGCCCGCACAGCGAGAGGCTGTTCTGCGTCCCGGCGACCATCGACCTGGCCGGCGCCGAGATCGAATTGGTGAGCACGGTTGCCCGGGAGAATCGGTTGCGGACCGCCCTGGCCGAGCTGGAACACTCCGACTTCGACTACGTCTTCATCGACTGCCCGCCGTCGCTGGGCCTGCTGACCATCAACGCGTTGGTGGCCGCACCCGAGGTGCTCATCCCGATCCAGTGCGAGTACTACGCATTGGAGGGGGTGTCACAGTTGATGAACAACATCGAGATGGTGAAAGCCCATCTGAACCCCAAACTCGAGGTGACCACCGTCATCCTCACCATGCACGACGGCCGGACCAAGCTCGCCGATCAGGTCGCCGACGAAGTGCGACGGTACTTCGGCGACAAGGTGTTGCGCACGGTCATCCCGCGGAGCGTCAAGGTCTCCGAGGCACCGGGCTACAGCATGACGATCATCGACTACGATCCCGGCTCACGCGGGGCGATGAGCTATCTGGACGCCAGCCGCGAACTCGCCGAGCACGACCGACCATCATCCGCGGAGGGACAACCATGACTCAACAGGTACGCAGGAAAGGCGGCCTCGGCCGCGGGTTGGCGTCGCTGATTCCGACCGGACCCGCTGACGGGCAAGTCGGGCCGCGGATGGGCGACGCCGCCGCCGACGTGGTACTGGGCGGTCCGACGTCGACGGGTTCCGCCGCCGGGATGGGCGCGGTGTACCGCGAAATCGACCCGGCCCTCATCGAACGCAACCCCCGCCAACCGCGGCAGGTCTTCGATGACGAGGCGCTGGCCGAGCTGGTGCACTCGATCCGTGAATTCGGCCTCATGCAACCCATCGTGGTGCGGACGCTGGATGGATCCGGGCAAGGCCAGCGCTACCAGCTGGTGATGGGGGAGCGACGTTGGCGCGCTGCCCAACAGGCCGGGCTGACCAGGATCCCGGCGATCGTGCGGGAGACCGGCGAGGAGAACTTGCTGCGTGACGCGCTGCTGGAAAACATCCACCGGGTGCAGTTGAACCCGCTGGAAGAGGCGGCGGCTTACCAGCAGCTGCTCGACGAGTTCAGTGTCACCCACGATGAACTGGCCGCGCGTATCGGCCGATCCCGTCCGCTAATCACGAACATGATCCGCCTACTGCGGCTGCCGATCGCCGTCCAGCGCCGTGTCGCGGCGGGCGTGCTGTCCGCCGGCCATGCTCGCGCCCTGTTGTCGCTGGAAGGTGGCCCGGAGGCTCAGGAAGAGCTCGCCGCCAAGATCGTCGCCGAGGGGCTGTCGGTACGGGCCACCGAGGAAGCGGTCACCTTGTCCAATCGCGGCGACACGAACAAGCCGGCACCACCACGGCGCAAGCCGATCCAGATGCCCGGCCTGCAGGACATCGCTGAAGAACTCTCCAGCTCCTTCGACACCCGGGTTACGGTCAGCCTGGGCAAACGCAAAGGCAAAATCGTCGTGGAATTCGGTTCGGTGGACGATCTGCAGCGCATCGTCGGCCTGATGGGTTCGCCGAACGCCTGAATTACTACACGCGGTCGTTACGTCACTGTGACATTGCGGACGGATGGAGCCGCGCGATAGTGCGTTGGTTAAGTCAAACATTCTGCCCGCCAATACTTTTCAGTGACGGTACGGCGATCGAAGCGCAGTCTGGGCAGGACTGGCCGGGCGGTGGCGGATTCTCCTATCCTAGAAGGGCTACTAGCGCACATCAGCCGGCCGATGACGCGGCGGTACCGGAGCTACCTCGCTTGCGGGGTGCGGGTACCACCTGATCGCGAGAGAAGCCGGGCGATTGGCACCGCACGGAAGCCCAGGAGTCTAGTGTCTGCACGAATCGCACCGCTGCGGCTCGAAGCCTTCGAGCAACTCCCCAAGCACGTGCGCCGGTGCGTCTTCTGGGAAGTCGATCCGGCGACCCTCGGCAAGGACGATCATCTCGCCGATCCGGAGTTCGACAAGGAAGCCTGGTTGTCGATGGTGATGCTGGAATGGGGATCGTGCGGCCTGCTGGCGACCGCGCTTCCGGAGAAATGCGGCCCCAGCGAACAGCCGTGTCTGGGGTATGCGCTCTACGCGCCACCACGGGCGGTGCCACGGGCATACCGGTTCCCCACGGCGCCGGTCTCCGCCGATGCCGTGCTGCTCACTTCGATGGGGGTCGAGCCGGGACGGGAGGCAGACGACCTGCCGTATAGCCTCATCGCCCGGGTAGTCGACGAACTGGTGCGCCGCGGAGTCCGGGCGCTGGAGGCATTCGGGCGCACGCCCGAGGTCTCCGAATTGCTCGACCCGCGAGCTGTTGACCCCGATATCCAGCCGGTGCTGGAAGCGCTCGGAGACTGTTCGATCGACCATTGCGTGATCGCTGCGGACTTTCTGCGCGACGTGGGATTCGTAGTGGTGGCACCGCACCGGTACTTCCCACGTCTGCGACTCGAGTTGGACAAGGGCCTGGGCTGGAAGGCCGAGGTTGAAGCCGCCCTGGAGCGACTGCTGGAGGACGCGCGGTTGCAACAGCCGGTAGCGGCAGGTGCGCAGGCCAGGCTCGATGGCGGCGACCCGTCCCCCTCGCTGCTCCGCGGCTGGGGGTGCCCCCAGCGCCCGGCTTCGCCGCGCTGGCGATCGCCGCTACGAGCCGCTGAACCGACCGGCCTGTTCCACCGATAACTCATGGGCGAGGAGCTCGGCGAACGTGAAAGTCCCTGTGGGACGATCATTTTTGCCGAGCAGATACAGCCGTTTGACCGCGGCGAGAATACCTTCGGCGAGCGCATCCCGAGTCTGTGTCGTGACCAGCATCGCACGGTCACGAGGGTTGGTGACGTAGCCGATGTCGATCTGGACGGTCGGCATCCGGGTCAGGCGCAGCAGATCCCAGGTGCGGCCATGGGTGCGACAGTCTCGTAGGCCGGTGCGCGCTACCACTTCTCGTTGAATGAAGTCGGCCAGGTTGCGGCCAATGGTGGATACCGAGCCGTGCGAGTTACCGAAGTGGAAAGAGGCCACGCCGTTGGGTAGGGGGCTGGCCTGGGTGGCACAGCGCAGGCTGATCATCAGGTCGGCGCCCACGGAGTTGGCCGTCGCAGCGCGTTCGGCGTCGGACGGATTGTGGTTGGTCGGCCGGGACAAGAAGGTCTCCATGCCAATCGCGGTCATCCGGCCCTCGAGCCGACTTGCCAAGTCCCACAAGATATCTGCTTCGCTGATCGGCCCGGCCGCGCCTTGTGTGATCAGGCCATGGTCCGCACCGCCGCAACCGGGATCGATGATGATTCGCTTGCCGGACAGCTTCGGGCCGGATCGGCGCACCAGCTCCTCTTCGCGGATGGCGTGCGGCGACCCGCCGCTCACCCGTGCGCTCAGAAAGTACAAGGAGCGCAGGGTTTCCGGACCGCAGATGCCGTCGGCGTAGAGCCCGTACTCACGCTGGTACGACATCAGCGCGTTGTGGGTCTGCAAGCCGAAGTAGCCGTCGACCAACCCGGTGTAGAAACCGAGGTCTTGCAACCTGGCTTGCAGCGTGGCGACGTCGTCTCCGTACATCGGAGCGCCGAATTGGTGATGTAGCGTGCGCGCGCCCAACCGGTAGGAGGCTTCTTTCAGGGCACGATAGGTGGCCTCGCCGACGATGCCGTCCACCAGCAGGCCACGGTGCTGTTGGAAGGCCCGCACCGCTTGGTCGAGTTCCTCGTCGAACAGATCGGGCGTGACGTGCCTTCCGGTGGTCAGATCATCGTCTTGGCTGTTCAGATGCCCCAGCGCGGACAGCGCGGCCCGAATTTCGGTGACCGCTGCGCTGCGGTCACCGCAGCGCAGCGCACCGTTGGCGCCACGGTGCGGAGTCGACATTCCAAGGCCTCCGGTAAGCCAGTGTGTATAGCGTGCCGATCGCTTGGCAGGCTTGGCGGTATTGTCGCAGACGCGCGCCGGTTTCAGGAAAACACCAGGCAGTAAAGATTCGTGGGCGCGCCGTACGGCGAGCTCGCCAGCGCGTTAAATGGTGTCGGAGATTTCCCGCAGTAGCGCCGCTTTGCCTTTGGCACCGACGATGCGTTTGGCGGGTTGGCCGCCTTTGAACAGGATAAGTGTGGGGATGGAGACGACCTGGTATTCGCGGGCGGTGTGCGGGTTGGCGTCCACGTCGAGTTTCGCGATGGTGAGTTGCCCGGCTTTTTCGGCCGCGATTTCTTCTAGCACCGGGGCCACCATTTTGCACGGCCCGCACCAGGTAGCCCAAAAGTCAACCAGCACGGGGGTATTGCTGGAGAGAACATCGGTTGCAAAAGACGCGTCAGAGACTTCCACGGGCGCCGCGGTGTTGTCGGGGTGAGTCATTGGGGTGCTCCAATCAGATCGCTGCCGGGGGTTTTGGGCTCGCCAGACTCGTGCTGCTCGGCGAGCCAGCGTTCGGCGTCGATGGCCGCCGCGCAGCCGGTGCCGGCGGCTGTGACCGCTTGGCGGTAGGTGCGGTCGACCAGGTCACCGGCGGCGAACACCCCGTCCAGCGACGTATGAGTGGCGGGCGCCTTGACCAGCACGTAGCCGTCCGGGTCGAGGTCGAGTGCGCCGCGCACCAACTGCGAACGCGGGTCGTGGCCGATCGCGACGAACACCCCGGTCGCCGCCAGCCCGGATTCTGCACCGGTAATGGTGTCGCGCAGCCGCAGCCCGCTTACGGTGCCCTCGCCCTCTACCGCGACCACCACGCTGTTGGTGACGAACCGGATCTTGTCATTGCTGCGGGCCCGGTTGAGCATGATCTTGGAGGCCCGGAACTCCTCGCGGCGGTGCACGATCGTCACACTGCGGGCGAACCTGGTCAAAAACGTGGCCTCTTCCATCGCCGAATCGCCGCCGCCGATCACCGCGATGTCTTGGTCTCGGAAGAAAAATCCGTCGCAGGTGGCACACGAACTGACCCCGCGGCCCAGCAGCTCCTGCTCGCCAGGCACATGCAGATACCGGGCCGCCGCCCCCATCGCCAAAATGATTGCGCGGGCCTGGTGGGTTTGCCCGTCGGCGGTGACCACCGACTTGAACGGCCCAGAAAGCGACACCGATTCGACGTCTTCCATCCGCAAATCCGCCCCGAACCGCAGCGCCTGCTCGCGCATCTGATCCATCAATTCCGGGCCGGTGATGCCGTCGCGAAAACCCGGATAGTTCTCCACCTCGGTGGTCGTCATCAACGCCCCACCAAACGAGGTGCCCTCGAACATCAATGGCGCCAACTGCGCCCGCGCCGCATACAACGCTGCCGTGTACCCGGCCGGCCCCGAGCCGATAACGATCACATCATGAACAGTGCTGGTGGCGGACATACAAGCCTTTCGAGATGCGGAAGCCGGCAGCAGGCTTCGACACGGTCGTAGAAACGGTCTTCAAAGGTGTGTGAACGCCAGCGTAGGCCGTGCTGTTCCCGCGGTACTACGGACGGCGAACAAGTCGGTCGGCCAGCAGCCCGGTGTCCGCGGAGCTACAGGCCGGTGTCACCGCCAGCACGGCCAGAGTGCCGGGCGTATCGTCCGGCAACACCAACAGCACACCGGGACGGCCGGCGATGTCGACCGGCTGCGCAGCCAGCACCGGGGCCGCCGGAGAGTAGCCCAGGCCCGTCAGACAGGACGCGCGGCGTTGCGGATCGCCGAGTGGGCCGTAGTCCGGTTTGCGGTCGAGCAATGTCAGGATCTGGGCGTCGGACAGGGGAATCACAATCGGTGCGTGCGACACAGTGACGTGCCGCGCGGTGGTCGGTTCGCTGGGAGTTGGAGCGGGTGCAGCGATCAGTGCTGTGGTTCCGAGCGCAGCCGCGACGATGGTCGCACCCAGGCCGGCAACGGCGGCGACCACCCGGGCCCGGCCGGGGCCCGGTCGGACCGCGTGTGCGGGGCGCGCGCCCGCTTCGTGGTGATCGCCGGGATCGCTGTCAACTCCACCCATCAGCCTCAGTGTGCGCTATCCACAATGTGGCGGCGATGCACAGTCAGAACGAGCGAGTTGCTCCGCTCAAGCCGGCCGGTTCGGGGCGCTGTCGCGGCCCAGATAGCCCAGGACGGTGGCGAGCCGGGCGCGGGCGCGGGCGCAGCGACTTTTGACGGTGCCCTCGGCAACACCCAGCATCTTGGCGGTGTCGGCGATGGAGTAGCCGTGCATGTCGACGGCTACCACGGCGGCGCGCTGTTCGACAGGCAGCCGCAGCAGTGCGCGCTGAACCGCGATGGCTGTCTCTACCTGGGTAGTCCTATCGGCAACGGGATAGACGTCGTCAAGGGCGATGGTGGCGTGGGTTCTGTTGCGACGCAACCGGTCCAGGCAGGCGTTCACCACGATGCGGTACAGCCAACTGCTGACCGCGGCGTCGTGGCGAAAGGATCCGGCGCCGCGGTGCGCCGAGAGCATCGCGTCTTGCATCGCGTCGGCCGCATCCTCGGCGTTTCGGGTGGTGAGCCGGGCAAGTTGATGCAGCTGTCGGTGATGACGGTAGAACAGCTCCTCGAACGCGTAGCGGTCACCGGCGACGTGGGCGGCCAGCAGTTCGGCGTCGCTGCGTTGGTGCCGCACCCGGTCCCGGAACTCCACGGCCGGACGGTAACCAATTGGTTCGTACGGAGCACTTCACCCGCCGCGTACGTCAGGACGCGGCCTTGACGGTGATCTCGGAGATGTCCGCACGGCTCTTGCCGTCGGTAGTCCCCAGCGTCGAGATCCACACCAGCAGGGTTGCCGTCGGCGATGACGCGTTGACCGTGATGCTGTTGTGACCTGGGCGCATCGACGTCGGTTGAGTCAGCGCGGTGGTGTCCTCGAGCCGGGACGGAGCCGGCGTCGGTGACGAGCGGATCTGGATCTTGGTTCCGGTGCTGGAGAGATCGACGGTCACGGTGCCCACCACGGTGGGTTTCGGGAGCTGCAGCAACAGTCCGACCCCGCTCTTGAAGCCCGGGAACGGGACAGCGTCGCTGTAGGTGTCGGTCGTCCACGCGGTGGCCGGATTTCCGTCGATCGCGAGGTTCGCTTGACCGGGCGAGTCGGCGTCGCCGCCGGGGGAGAAGACCGTGGCCCGGACGGGCTTGACCATGCTGCCCGACGCCGCGGCACCGCCGGCGGAGGTTGAACTCGAGCTCGACGGCGCATTCAGGCCGAGCCGGTCTTTGTCCAGGCCACCGCTCAAATCGCCGAAGATTCGGCCGAGCACCGACGCCAGCACCAGCAGGGCCACTGCGATGATGGCGACGCCGACACCGATCCCGATCATGAGGTTGCGGCGGCGCTGCGGGTAGGCCTTCTCGTCGCCCGGCGCGGGACGGCGGAAGAACCCCGGCCGCGCCGGCTCCGGGGACGGTTCTACGATCGGCGTCAGCAGATCGGTGCGGTCGGCCACCGCCGTTGCCTGTTGCAGCAGATTGAGAAGTGTCGCCGCGCTGCGTATCCCGCCATCACGTTGAATCGCGCGAGTAGCAGCCGCAGAAATCTGGAACGGGATGTCACGGTCAACCAACCGCGGTTCGACCGGTTGGCCGGACGGATCTCGCTCGGCGGGCGCCAGGCCGCTGCGCACCCCGGACGACTCCGGCAGCGGCCACCGGTTGACCAGCAGGGCATACAGCGCGGCACCGATCCCGCGGATGTCGGCCTGCGGGGTGGCGTGGGGCATGGTCGCAGGGAACGCCAGCACAACGTCCCCCTCGATGCTGACCCGCACCCGGCTGGGATGGTCAGCGGACAACGCGACACCGGCGTGGTGGGCGGCCTCGGCGGCGGCAGCCAAGGTTTGCATCGCCCGCGCCGCGCCGGCCGGAGACGGCGAGGTATTGGCCACCTCCTGCAGCGAGCCACCCCGGATCCACTCGGCCACCACCATGCCGCCGTTGCCGGTACGGACGACGTCAAGAACCCTGGCGATGCCGGGCTTGTCGATGCGGCTGAGCCGCAGCGTGCGGGAGAGGATCTCCTGGAGTTCGTTGTCCGACAGGCCGCCGTCCGGGTCGACGAATGTCAGTGCCACCTGCCGATCCAGCGCGGTGTCCAACGCTTGCCAAAACTGCAGGTGCGACGTACCGCCGTGGAATACCAGCAACCGGTAGCGGCCGCCGGCGATACTTGCGCCCGGACCCAGGCGGGTGTCTTCCGCAGGCGACGAAGGTTCCACCGGTGCCTCGCGGGGCGCATCGAACTCGAGCGGATCGCCGGCGCCGCCGCCGGGTTCTGCGTGTTCGGATGCCGGGCCTGCCGAAAAATCACTGTTGGATTGCTTCGGCGGAACCCGCGCCGAGACAGTCCCGACCGCAGCGTCGGGCGGAATATCCGGCTGGAAATCATCGGCCGACTGTCGGGGCAAGTCGGAGTCGGACGCAGCCTTGGACGACGCATTGTCGTCCGAAGGGCTGTCTGTCACCCCCGATCCTTTCGTTGTGCCCGCATCGGCTATTCGCTCCAAAGGCCGGCGCCGGAAAGGTTCCTGGACTGGATATACCCCCGGCGTCAACGAATTGCTCTGCTCAGCGTACGTGACAGCGTTGCGCCCGGACACGTGATCAGCAGTTCTGCCGGCGGCCGACCCGCCGGGCGTGCGCCTGGCGCCGAGCCAGCCCTGGACTGCGCCCAGCGCCGCCCGCGCCTCGGGCACCTGTGCGCGCAGCATGACCGCGGCAATGATCGGCGCCATGATCAGCGCGAGCGCGACCAGCCGGAGCAGCGAGCCGGCGCCACCGCCGTGGGCCGTCAGCGCCTCGAACCCCATCAGCCGGTCCGCCGCGTGCGCAACCATCCCTGCCAACAGCGAGGCGGCCACCGTCACCAGGACGGTGCGCATCTCCGCGGCCCCGACCAGCTGACCGCTGGGCGGGCGCAGCGTCTTCCGAAGCAGGAAGTAGCCGACGATCGCGCCGGCCAAAAACCCCAGGCCGTTGGCTGATCCCAGGTAGCCGGCGACCAGTTCGCGGTTGTCGGTGACATGCGGCGCGAGCAGCGAGCCGATGATCTTGACGGTGGTGATGACGATGATGATCACGATCGGCGTCCAGGGCTGCTCGCGAGCGTAGAAGACCCGCAGTTGCAGCAGCACCAACGCATACGGGATCAGCGTGAAGGCAGACAACGCGATTGCCGTGCCCAGATAACCGGCGTCGACTTCGCCGAAATGCCCATAAGCGAACAGCGCGCTGCCGATCGCCCGGCCGCCGACGGTCATGAACGCCACCATCGGGATCAGCGTGATCATGGTCAGCCGGGTGGCCAGCGACAGGTCACCGAGCACCGCGGCGGCGTCGTTGGCGGCGGCGTTGCGGCTCAGCCGCGGCATCACCACGGTCAACACCGTCACCCCGATCATGCCGAAGGGCAGCATCAGCACCAGCCACGCGTAGTTGTAGATCGCCGGTCCCGAAGCCGCTGCCGTGCTGGCGATCTGGTTACCGACCACCAAACCGAGCTGGCTGATCAACACGTAGAACACCATCGCGGCGGCCATCGCGCCGAAACGTTTGAGCCGCTCGTCAATTCCCCACAGCGGGCGCAGGCCGATGCGTTGACGGCGTATCGCTGCAAGCAGCAACACGGTTTGCGCGGCCACCCCCAACGTGGTGCCGATACCCAGCACCAGCAGTTTGGTGTTACCCATCCGCACCGGATCGAGGGACAGTTGACCGGGTACGGCGACGTACACGCCCAGCGTGGCGATCGCGACGACGTTGTTGACGACCGGCGCCCAGGCCGGCGGCCCGAACACATTGCGGGTGTTGAGGATCGCCATGAACACCGACGACAGACCGTAGAAAATTACCTGCGGCAACAACAAGTAGGCGAACGCGGTGGTCAGCGGTTCGTTGACCTGCGGTTGGCGGCCCAACATCAACCGCACCAACAGCGGCGCGGCGGCCACCGACAATAGTGTGGTCACCAGCAGCAACGTGGTGGCCAAGGTGACCAGGCGGCGCACGAACGCTGCGCCGCCGTCGGCGTCGTGCTGTTCGGCCCGGGCCAGCACCGGCACGAAGATCGCGGTGAACGTCGCTTCCAACACCAGCGCGGCGACCAGGTTGGGCAGCTGGTTGGCCACCGAGAAGGCGCTGGTGAGCGCGGCGCCCAGGATGGCGGCCAACAGCACGATCCGGGCGAAGCCGGTGAGTCTGCTGATAAGCGTCGCCAACGCCATGCCCCACGACTGCGACACCAGCGCGGCATCGGAGAGCTCGGTGCGCGACTGCAAGGGTGGCGGCGGCGCCACATTTCGTGCCGGCGGGACCCGCCTGCTGACCGACCTCATATTCGGTGCTCTTCGTCGACGCGGTCGTCCGCCCGGGAGCTTTCCTCGACGCGCATGGCTTCTTTGTGTTCGGGGCCGGGGTCCGGGCGGTCCAGGTCGGCGGGGTCGGGCTGACCGCTGAAGCGGTGCCAAAGCCGCCGTCCGGCCAGCGTCACCAGCACGGCCGCCGCGGTCAGGGTGATCGCGAACAGGACTTTGCCGTAGGCATTGGAATGTACTGACAGCCGCACCGGGTCGCCCAGCGCGACCCCGTCGGGGGTACGCAACGCAACGTCGATGGCGACGCGCTGGGTGAAGTTCACTTCGATCGGTACCCGCAGCGGGAGGTATCCGGGCGGAAGCTCGATTTCGCCGACGTCGGTCACGGTCATGCCGGGTGGGGCGTCGACGTGTAACCGCACCCGGATCGGCACCGCGAGCCCGTTATGTAGCGCCAGTGGCAGCGGGCTGTGTTCGGTGGCCAGCGTGTACGAGCCGCCCGGGTTTACGATCGTCACCGCGCGGTACAGGTCGTTGATGGTGGTGCCGACGATCTGCAGCCGTGCCTGCGCCGGCCCGTTGCGGGTGTCCGGCCGCTGCGCCTGGCTCACCGCTCGTAGCATGTCCTCGCGCAGCGGCGCGGTGTAGGCGGTGCCGGTCAGCCCGGTTCGGTTATCGGTGGTCAACGCCGAGGCCAGCCCTCCCAGGCTGCGCATCTCGTCGGCGATCTGCGCGATAACCGCGTCGTCGAACCGACCTCGTTCGACGGTGTCCGCGCGCAATGGCGGGGGCGCCTCAGTGAGGTTTGTCACCGCCCTGGCGTCGGTGATCAGCGCCGGCAGCGGTCGGGGCACCGCCAGCCCGGAACGCACGGCGGTCGCCAGCGTTGACAGGACGGCTCGCGCATCGTCGGATTGCAGGTTCCAGGTTGTCGGCGGTAGCAGGATCTCGGTGCGCGGTGTCACGTCAGGCTGCAAGCCCCGCCACAGCATCGAGCCCAGCGCATCCTGGCGGCGGGCGATGTGGGAGTCGTGGGCCAGGCGCACCACCAGCGAAGCATCCAGGTAAGTCGGCGCGACGGGGTCCGTCCCGGCGGCGGCTAACGCGGCGCCGACGGTCGGGTCGAACGGTGCGGCCACCACCTGTGCGGACACTCGGCGCGGGGTGATGTCGGCCGTGGCTGCTGTCCCGGTCGCTGAGTCACGTGCGGCGGAATCGGCAGCTGCGATCGCGACCGTGCTGCCGTTGGCGCTGAGCAGGTCCACCGTGCGGCGCGTCAGCGAACCATCGGCCATCAAGGTGGCGCCCCGCACCGAGTTGACACCCAAGATCTGGTCGACGATGTCGTCGGCGGTGTTGGTAACGATCGCGCTGAGCGTGCCGTCGCCGACGCGTTGCACGGCGCCGAGGTCGGCCTGAGCGTACGGAGTCGCCGCGACGCACACCCGATGCGCCAGCGCGCGTAACCGTTCCAGCCAGCCGGCCGCGGCGGCCTGACCGGTGCCCGGGCTGGGGTGTTCGGGAGAGTCAGAGACGACGTAACCGCCGGTCATCGCGTTGACGGTGACGAGCAGGTCCGGGTCGATGGCCAAGCACAGCGAACGGCCGATGGCGCCGTCCGGGTCGACGTCGCGGCTGGTGGCGAACTCTGCTGCGGACAACAGGCTTTCCAGCCGGCCACCGGCCGCAAGTGAGGTGGCCAATTCGTCGTCCATCAATCGCACCGGGATCGTGCCGCCGGGTACGCCCGGCGACAATCGCGGCCGGTCGGTGATAGGCCACAGCATCGTGATCTGTACGGGTTTGGAGGTGTCGGGCGCGGCGACGGAGCTCAACGCGTCCGCGGACGTGTCGGCGGGGTCGGCGGGCACCCCCACCACCGGCAGCAGAAACCGGGCGTTGTCCAGCCGGGCGGGGTCCCCGTAGTCGGGGGTGCCGTTGACGTTGACCAGCAGCGGGTAGACACCGGGCCGCTCGATGGTCAGCGACGGTTGGGTCAGCGAGCGCAGTGGGGCAGACAGCGTGAACCCGGCTTCCTGACCGCGCTGCAGCTCGTTGGCCACCGTCAGGAAGTCAGCGACCGGCTGGTACTGGTCGGTGTCGCCGTCGAGGTTGGTGCGCAACCCCGCCGACGAGCTCACCGCCGCGGCATGCTCGAGGCGGACCATCACGTCACGCACCGGCCGGTCGCCGACATTGGCGACGATGCCGACGACGGTGATGACGGGCTCGCTGGTCGTTGTGACCACATCCGGAGTCACCTGATCGATGCGGACCTGCAGGAACGGCGTGGTGCCGGGTTCGCCCGCAACGGCTCGCGGCACGCTGGGGAGCGTGAGCACGGCCCCCAGACCAGCCAGGATGCCGGCTATCAGGGCGAGGCGCACCAGCGCAACCCGCCCGAGCGGCGATGCCACGGTCAATGCGCCGCTCGCCACCGCATCGCTCTCTCGACTCTGCATCGTCGTCGGCGGCTACGGTCCTGGACCGCGACCGTTCTTCCGGCCCGGTGCGGGTTCGTCGGGATGGGCGTGGTGGACCCGCGAATGGGTTTGCGGCCGCCGTCGCGGCGAGGTGGGTGGTAGCGGGGGCAGTGCGGCGGGACCGTCGGTTTGCAGTTTGTCGATCAGTTCGTCGGCCACCTCGGCCAGCCGGCGCTCGTCGGCGTAGGCCAGCCGGAAGGGCAGCTCGTGGATCGGCACCCATGCGACCTCGGCGACCTCCAGGTCGTCATCGGACAGCTCACCGCCTGAGCACCGCAGCAGGTAGTGGTGCACGGTCTTATGCACCCGCCGTCCCTCAGTGACGAACCAGTAGTCGATGCTGCCCAACGCGGCCAGCACACTGCCCTGAATCCCGGTCTCTTCGGCCACTTCTCGGATCGCGGTCTGTTCGGCGGTTTCGCCGAGTTCGATGTGACCTTTGGGCAGTGACCACAGCATCCGGCCGCGGCGGTCGACCCGACCGATGAGCGCGGCAACCTGATCCGCCCGCGGTCCCTCGATACCGTCTATCACGAGTCCGCCCGCAGACGTTTCGTGCACCGTGCGCAGCCGCTCCGGTCCGCGACGCGCGGAGCGCGGACGACGCGACTTGGCCGGACTGGCCGCCGCTGCTCCTGCGACGTCCGTTACGTTGTCGGCACGGTTTTCGGCGGGCCCGGCGGCATGCCGACCACGGCGCCTGCCCCGGCGCCGACGTGGTTTGGCTTGTTCGCCGTCCGACACCCAAGCGATAGTAGCTGGCACGTCTGGGTGTTCCTGTCCGCACTCGCCGTACTAGCTTGGAGTGTCCGGCTTACGCTCCGACTGGGCTGAATTGTCCGGCTTCTCCTCGCGCCGTGCCGGCGCGCATCGTCGCCGGACTAGGCTTAATCGTCCGGCTCCTCCTCATCGCGCTGCGGCTCTGCATCGTCGCCGGACTAGGCTGATCGAACGTGCCCGAAACCGCCCACGATGCCGACCTGCTGACCGCGGCCACGGTCGCACTGAACAGCCATGCCGGACTGTTACGCGAACTAGGCGCGTTGTTCGCTGCGGCCGGCCACCAGCTGTATCTGGTGGGCGGATCGGTGCGGGATGCGCTGCTTCAGCGGTTGAGCCCGGACCTGGATTTCACCACCGATGCGCGCCCCGAGCAGGTGCAGAAAATTATGCAGCCGTGGGCCGATGCGCTGTGGGACACCGGAATCGAATTCGGCACCGTCGGCGTTGGCAAGGGGGACCACCGGCTGGAGATCACCACTTTCCGCGCCGACCGCTACGACCGGGTGACACGCAATCCGGAGGTGCGGTTCGGCGACCGTCTCGATGACGATTTGGTGCGCCGCGATTTCAGCGTAAACGCCATGGCGGTACGGATCACACCAGCCGGGCCCGGCGAATTCATTGATTCGCTGGGGGGTTTGGCGGCGCTGCGTGCCGCTGTGTTGGACACTCCGGCGGCGCCGGCGGTGTCCTTCGGTGACGATCCACTTCGGATGTTGCGCGCCGCGCGGTTCGTCTCACAGCTCGGGTTCGCGGTCGCGCCGCGGGTGCACTCGGCGATCGAGGAGATGGCAGCCGAACTGGGCAGGATCAGCGCAGAACGGGTAGGTGCCGAGTTGGACAAGCTGTTGCTCGGCGACGATCCCGCCGCCGGGATCGATCTCATGGTCCAAACCGGCATGGGCGACGTGGTGTTGCCTGAGGTCGGCGGCATGCGGATGGCCATCGACGAGCATCACCAGCACAAAGACGTTTACCAGCATTCGCTTACCGTGCTGCGGCAGGCGATCGAACTCGAGGATGACGGACCAGACCTGGTGTTGCGTTGGGCCGCGCTGCTGCACGACATCGGCAAACCCGCCACCCGCCGCCACGATCCCGACGACGGGGTGAGCTTCCACCATCACGAAGCGGTCGGCGCCAAAATGACCCGCAAGCGGTTGCGGGCGCTGAAGTACTCCAAGCAGATGACCGACGACATCTCCCAGCTGGTGTATCTGCATCTGCGTTTCCATGGCTACGGCGAGGGCAGCTGGACCGATTCTGCGGTGCGCCGCTACGTCCACGATGCGGGTCCGCTGTTGGGCAAGCTGCACAAGTTGGTGCGCGCCGACTGCACCACCCGCAACGTGCGGCGAGCGGCCCGGCTGCAAGCCAGCTACGACAACCTGGAGGCCAGGATCACCGAACTGGCCGCCCGGGAAGACCTGCAGCGGGTACGCCCTGATTTGAACGGCAACGAGATCATGCAACTGCTGGGCATCCCGCCTGGTCCGCCGGTCGGCGAGGCGTGGCGCCACCTCAAAGAGCTGCGGCTGGACCGCGGGCCGCTATCGCATGACGAGGCGACCGCCGAGCTACTGGCCTGGTGGCAGGCGCGGGGGAACCAGTAGCGCCAAGGGGCCGTCCCACCCACATGGAGTACTGCTTGGGCGCCGGTGACGGCGCGGCAACCATCTGGGACGGCCAACCCGACCTCGACCTCGACGGCGATGGCCGCCTCGACGCGATCGGCTTGGACTTCGACAGCGACGGACTGCGCGATGATGCCCTCGCCGACCTCGACGGGGACGGGATGGCGGACCATGCCGTGCTGGACCTCGACAATGACGGCACCCCGGAGAGCTACTTCACCGACGACGGCTCGGGAACCTGGGCGGTGTCGGTTGACCGGGCCGGGGGGCTGCGCTGGTTCAGTCTCGACGGGGTCGAACACACCGGCGGGCCGGTGGTCGACTTCGACGGTGACGGCCAGGCCGACGACCGGTTGCTCGACAGCGACGGCGACGGGCTGGCGGACCGCGCGATGTGCGGCGGCGAAAACGGCGTGACCGGCTACGTCGACACCGACGGCGACGGGCGGTGGGATGTCAAACTCACCGACGGTGACGGTGACGGCGCCGCCGATGCGGCCAGCGCACTGCATCCGTAGCCGTTTAGTTGCCGGTGTCGTGGGGCACCCGAGGTGCATGGACCGACCAACTCCAGACGCGGTGAGTCCGGCCCTCGAAGAGATATTGCAGAACGACTTGAACATTGACATCAGCCGGGTAACCCGCGACTCGCGGCTGATTGATGACGTCGGCCTGGACTCGGTGGCGTTCACCGTGGGCAAGGTGGCGATCGAGGCCAAGCTCGGAGTGTCGCTATCCGAACAAGAACTGCTGAGCTGCGACACCATCGGTGACCTCGAGACGGTCATCCGGGCAAAGGTTCCGGTGACGCGGTGAGTGCGCTGTCCGTCGCCCTGACTCAGGCGATGAACGCGTCACCGCACGACCTGTCCGTCTTCGACTCGGACAGCGAATCCTGGATTCGTTGCCCCTGGCCGGAGGTACACGCGCGCGCCGAAAGCCTCGCCGCCCGGATGCTCGATGAGGACGAACCCGGCCCGGTCGGCCTCGTCGGCGAGCCGACCGTCGACTTCGTCGCCGCCGTTCAGGGCACGTGGCTTGCCGGGCAGGGTGTGTCTATCCTGCCCGGACTGATCCGCGGCGCCGACCCGCAGCAGTGGGCACGGTCGACGCTGAACCGGTTTGGCGCAATCGGCGTGCGCACCGTGTTCAGTCACGGCGCGGAACTGCACCTGCTGCAGACCTCGGATGCACCACTGCTGCGAGTGCTCGATGTCGGCGCAGCCGCAGGCACACCACGCTCAGCGAGCTTGGCGCCGGCAACCGGCGCAGCTGACACACCAGCAGTCCTGCAGGGCACCGCCGGATCCACCGGCACCCCGCGCACCGCTCAAGTTTCCTCCGAAGCGGTGCTCAGCAATCTCAACGGCCTGACCGAGCGTTTACGGCTCGACGCCTCGCACGATGTGGGATGTTCGTGGCTGCCGTTGTATCACGACATGGGCCTGATCTTTCTGCTCAGCTCTATGCGGCTCGGCTACCCGCTGTGGCTGGCCCCGACTCCCGCGTTCTCCGCCTCCCCGGTCCGCTGGCTGACGTGGCTGCAAGACAGCGGTGCGACGTTGACCGCCGCGCCCAACCTCGCCTACAGCTTGATCGGCAAGTACGCCAGCCTGCTGCCTGACGTCGACCTCGGCCGATTACGGCTGGCCATCAACGGGGGCGAGCCGGTCGACTGCGCCGGGATGGAGCGGTTCATCACGGAGCTGAGCAAGTTCGGTCTTGATCCGGGTGCGTCCGCACCGTCGTATGGCATGGCGGAGTCCACCTGCGCGGTGACCATCCCGCGCCCCGGTAGCGGCCTGCGCTACGACAAGGTCACGAAAACCGGCTCCGGTGAGCCGGCGCGCCACGCCATCCTGGGCGAACCGGTAACCGGCATGCAGGTACGGATCGGCGAGGCGACGGATCAGCCGGCCGAAGTCATGGACCGCGAGGTCGGCGAGATCGAGATCCGCGGCACGTCAATGATGTCCGGATACGTCGGCGAAGCTCCGCTGCAAGCCGACACCTGGTTCAAGACAGGTGACCTCGGTTACCTGACCGACGACGGCCTGGTGGTGTGCGGGCGAGCCAAAGAGCTCATCACGGTTGCGGGCCGCAACATCTTTCCAACCGAGATCGAAAACGTAGTCGCCGAAGTGCACGGCGTACGTAAGGGGAGTGTCGTGGCGGTCGGCACCGATGACGGCGGGGTGCGGCCAGGGCTGGTGATCGTCGCGGAGTTCCGTGGTTCCGATGAGTCCGCCGCCCGCAGCGAACTGGTGGCGCGGGTGGCGTCCGAATGTGGAGTCGTCCCCTCCGATGTCGTATTCATGGCACCCGGATCGCTGCCACGCACGTCGTCAGGGAAGTTGCGGCGCCTGGAAGTCAAACGGCACCTGATGACGACGACCACCTGACCGACTCATCGGTGTGTCTCAGTCGACCACGCCGGCCAGGTCGAACTCTCTTAATGTTTGCGTAACCTGTTCGCGCAGGGCTGGTTTGGAGTTCGCCCCGCCCGGCTGGTAGGCACCGACGGTGACGCACACCTTGCCGCCAAAACGCGCCGCCCACACGGTAAGTTGGCCGCCCGTTCGCTCAAGGTGCTCGCGCGTCACCTGTTGTTCCCCTCCTCGTGCCGAGGCCTGCGAAGCATCGGTCCCATCGGGGCGGCCGAGCGCCGGATCGACGTCGCCGGCGTTGGAACAACCCACCGGAAGGTCGTTGTAGGCGAAGGCCGCATCGACGAATCGTTTGAGCAGCCGTTTCGGCACAAACGACACCAGTGGGGCCAGCGCACCGAGTTGTGCGGCCCCCTCGGGTGCCTCTCGCTGCGCCCGGAATGCCTGCCCCAGGGCGACACGGATGTTGCGTAAATCTGTCGTTACCGGCGCCGGATCGACGTCGATGCTGACAAATGACAATGCGTTGGCCCGGGCATCGCCCTCGGTGCGGTCGCTGATCGGCAATTGTAAGGTGACAAGGCCGTGACGGGAATGCCGGCGGCCCATGTGTTCCCCGAGCTTCGCCGCGAATCCGGCGAGAAGGTGGTGATTCATTCCGCCAAGCGCCTTCGCGCGGGCATCCCAGTCATCTGCACCGACATGGACCGTGATCATCGGTACGACGACAGGTTGGCTGTCGTCACTGTCCTGGACTGGGATACGTTGCGACGCAGCCGATTCATTACCATTACGCTGGCGGTGACGGCCATCTCTTGCGGCCGCAACAAGCGCCCGGACGATCTCGGGTGCACCCCGTGCGGTTTGACGGAGGTCTTGGGCCAGCGCCCGCAGCCGGGTTCTCGACCCCGGCGGAGGGTAGCCGAGATCGCGTCTCTTGCCGGTGACCGCATCGGCTATCGCACCGCTGACCCCGAGGCCGTCGACCAGGCAATGGGAAACGACCAAACTCACCGCTGTGGACCCGTCAGTAAGCGGAAGGACCCCGAGATGCCAACCGGGGCCCGATTCAGGATCAACTGGTAGCTGTGCACGTTCGTCGGCCCAGTCGCTGAGTTCAGAACGGGGGCGGGAGTATTCAGCGATATCGATATCCGGACCCTGACATGCGACCCACCGATGGCGGCCAAACGGCAACGGCGAACATTCGATGCGTCGGCCCAACAACCCGTAACAGAGGTTGTGGTGAAAACGCTCTAACCCATCGAGGTCGATGGCATCGTCGTAAACCCAAACGCTCTGGACGACCGCCCTGCGGCCGGTTGCGCGCATGGCCAGAAAGAGGGCTTGATCCATGAACGAAAGCCGGTTATCCGGCCGCGCTTCGCCGACGGCAGCGTCGGCTGCCAGCGGCGCGCGTTCAGGGCTTATCTCGATCGACACTGGCACGCGGCTACCCGCAACAATCGGTGCCCAAACCGGTACCGCGCTACGCGCTCATCGCCCAGGGCCCGGGCTGGTTGGGCCCTGTCTCTGTTCGCGCGCTGCGCGCGCTCATCGCCCAGGGCCCGGGGGGCCGGCGAAGGCCTGCGCGATCCCCAGCCAGCGCTGCGCGCCCTCTCCTTGTGCGGTGATGTCGAGAACGCTCAATGGCCGCCGCTGAGTGACCAGGGCGCAGAAGTCCTCGGCCGATCCGGTTACCCGCTGCGCGGCGTCTGGCTTGCCCCACGACCAGGTGCCGCCGTCCGGCGCGCGGAGCTCGACGAAGAACGGTGCGCTCGGCGGGGTAAGGCCGTTGACGGCGAGGGCGTAGTCGCGGGTGCGGACGCCAATATGTGCGACCGCCCGCAGCCGCGCGGTGGCGGGCCGTTGGACCCCGAGCGTGTCGGCGACATCGAGGCCGTGCGCCCAGGTCTCCATCAGGCGCGCGGTTGCCATCGACGCCGCGCTCATCGGCGGCCCGAACCATGGCAGCTTGCGGCCGTCGGGGACCGACAACAACGCGTCGTGCAATCGGATGCGGGTGGACCGCCAATCGGCGAGCAGCTCGGCCGGTGGCGTGGCGGCCAGTTCGTCCGCCCCGGCGTCGACAAAGCCGCTGGGATCGGCGGCCGCGGCATCCAGCAGCTCGCCGAAGCGGGCCTCGTCGGTGACCGCGGTCAGCGCGACCCGATCGGTCCACAACAGGTGTCCGATCTGGTGGGCGATGGTCCAGCCCGCCGCGGGCGTTGACTCCGCCCAGCGTTCGGCGGGCATCGGCGTCACCAGCGCGTCGAGTTCGTCGCTTTCGGCGCGCAGATCAGCAACAATCGAGTGCAGGTCGGTCATCCCGACTACCTTAACGACGGACCGGTGCTCGCCACACCAGACTGTGAACGGCAAGCCCGCCCAGGTAAAGCGCAGTCCCGGCCAGCGCCAGAGCGGGCGCGTGCCCATCGGCGGGAACGATGACCGCCGCGACGGTGATCGCCCCGACGAACGACACCCAGAACACCGAATCCTGCACCGCAAACACGTGGCCTCGCAGGGCGTCGTCGACATCGACCTGCATCGCGGTGTCGGCGCACAGCTTGACCGTCTGTCCGGCAACGCCAAGGAAAAACCCGCAACCCACCATGACCGGCAGGTGCAGACCGGACCCGGCGACTTGAATAACTGCCGCGATCACCAGCGCTCCGTTGGCCGTGGCGTAGCGGCCCCAGCGGCGTACGGCCGGCGGCATCAGCACGTTGGCCAGAAACGACCCGGTCCCGGTCGCGGCGAGGAACGACACCGCGGTACCCAGAGCGCCGAGGGACGCGCCACCGGCACTGCGCACCAACAGCAGCACCAGCAGCGTGTTGATCCCGAACACCATTCGGTGCGCGGCCAGCCCGGCCAACGTGGCAGCCACCGTCGGGCTGGTAAGCACCGTGCGCGCGCCGTGCAGCCAGCCCGTGATCACCAGGTAGAGCACGGATCCGTGGACCGCGCGCCGGGTGTCGTCGGGGCCCAGCACGTGCGGCGCAAATCGCAGCGACAACAGCAACGCGACCGCCACCGGGATCATGACCAGGACGATGATCGACGCGGAGCCGTTGTCGCCGCTCCCGAAGAGCCAGCGGGGCACCAGCATGAAGTTGGCGCCGAGGAAGGCGGCCACCGCGCCCGCCGCGCTGGCTATCGAGTTCATCGTGACCACCTGCTCACGCGGCACCACGTCCGGCAGTGCCGCCGAGAGCCCAGAGGACACAAAACGGCCGAAACCGTTGACGATCAGTGCGCCACACAGCACCGGCAGGTCAGCGGCCCCTGCAACGAACAAGGTGCCCACCACGGCCACCGACACCAGCCGGCCCACGTTGGCCCACACCAGCACGAGCCGTCGATCCCCGCGATCCATCAGTGCGCCGGCGAACGGGCCCAGCAGAGAGTACGGCAAAAACAGCACGGCGAACGCTCCGGCGGTTGCCAACGGGCTGGCGGCCCGCTCCGGATTGAACAACAACGCACCGGCCAGTCCGGCCTGGAAAAGCCCGTCACCGAATTGGCTGACCATGCGCAATTCCAGCAGCCGCCGAAAGTCGGGCAGGCTACGCACCGAGCGCCAGACAGCACCCGGTGTCCGGGTGTGAATCACAGAAACCACCGCCAGGAAGCCTGGGCCATCAGGCTGTTGCAGAATGGCGGTCTGTCGCTGCAAGGCCGCAATCTCATGATGTGTCGGTCCCTTGCGATAAGTATTGTGCTGTGCGTACGGCGTTCCGATGTCGGGCTTATCCGACCGACGAGCAAGCGGCCAACCTTGCCCGGACTTTCGGCTGCGTACGCAAAGTGTGGAACGAGGTGCTGGACTGGCGCACCAGGCGGTATCGCACCGATGGTATTCGCACGAACTACGCCGAAACCGACCGGTTTTTGACCGAGTTGAAAAAACGTCCCGATTCGGCATTCCTGAAGGAGGTGTCGTCGGTGCCCTTGCAGCAGACGCTGCGCCATCAGTCGCGCGCGATGAACAACTTCTTCGCCCACCGGGCTGGCTACCCATGTTTTAAGCCCCGGCGCGGACGTAAGACCGCGACCTACACGCGTTCGGCGTTCCGCTACCGGAATGGCCAACTGGTTCTCGCGAGGCAGACCGGGCCCCTGCGGTTCGTATGGTCCTGGGCCGACATCGACCAGGTCGCAATCGAACCGTCGATGGTGACCGTTACCCACGACGCCGACGGGCGCTGGTATGTGACCTTTCAACTCGATGTCCCAGACCCCCAACCGTTGCCCAAGACAGGCAACACTGTCGGTATCGACATGGGCATCAGATCGTTCGCGGTGACCTCCGATGGTGAGGTCACCGACAACCCGCGTCTGCTGCACCGCAAGCAGCGCAACTTGGCTCGCTATCAGCGCCGCATGGCTCGTAAGCAGAAGGGCTCGAAGAACCGGGCCAAGGCAGCTCGCAAGGTCGCGGTCGCCCACGGCAAGGTTCGGCGCGCGCGAAGCGATTTTCTGCACGCCACGTCCACCCGGCTGGTTCGGGCCAACGATGTGATCGTGATTGAGGACTTGAATGTGTCGGGGATGCTGCGCAACCGTCGGCTCGCGCGGGCGATCTCCGACTGTGGTTGGTCTTCGTTTCGCCAGATGATCGACTACAAGGCCCTGAAGTGGGGCAAGACACTGGTGGTCATCGACCGGTTTTGTCCCAGCTCGAAAAAATGCAGCGGGTGTGGGCACGTGCTTGACCAGCTCAACCTCGATACGCGGACGTGGCGTTGCCCGTCCTGCGGCACCCGGCACGACCGGGACTTGAACGCCGCGAAGAACATTTTGGCCGAAGGACTTTCGGTGACGGCCTGTCGAGCTGATATCAGTCTGCAAGGAGACCCCTTTCAGCGGTCGGCGACGAAGCAGGAACCCCAGCCCGCGAGGGCTGAAATCTCCGTCCTCCAGGGCGGGGAGTAGTCAAAAGACCTACTTCCACGGCTACTGCTGCTGCCGCTAGGGGCTTCGGTGAGCGAATGCAGGGTGAGGTCCGCAAAACCACCCTACAAATATCGGCAGCGCCCGGCTTGTTCACTACAGCGACCCGATGCTGATGCCATGATGGTGTGGTGGCGCAGCCCGAAGATCCCGAGGACTTTGTCGCGCCCGCCGCGCATCGGGTGCGGGCGGGCACCTTGCTACTGGCTAACACCGAGTTGCTTGAGCCGACATTTCGTCGCAGCGTGATTTACATCGTCGAGCACAATGATGGCGGCACCCTGGGTGTAGTGCTCAACCGCCCCAGCGAGACCGCCGTCTACAACGTGTTGCCGCAGTGGGCCAAGCTGGCGGCCAAACCCAAGACCATGTTCATCGGGGGCCCGGTGAAACGGGACGCGGCATTGTGCTTGTCGGTGTTGCGGGTCGGTGCGGATCCGGACGGTGTACCGGGCCTGCGGCACGTTTCCGGCCGGTTGGTGATGGTGGACCTCGACAGGGATCCGGAGACGATCGCCCCGCTGGTGGAGGGCGTGCGAATCTTCGCCGGATACTCCGGCTGGACGATCGGCCAGCTCGAAGGCGAGATCGAACGCGACGATTGGATTGTGCTGTCGGCGTTGCCATCCGACATTCTGATGGCGCCGAAAGTGGATCTGTGGGGGACGGCGCTCCGGCGCCAGCCATTGCCGCTTTCGCTATTGGCCACCCACCCGGTCGACATCAGCCGCAATTGAACCTGGCTGCGCAATCACGCAGGGTGCAGACCGCACGCGCCGCGCGGGTAGGCCGCAACGCCTTCCTAGCGCGACGGTGTGGGCGACAGGCCAGACAGTGGAGGGGTGGACGGCCCGGGTGCCGGGGCAGCGACGGATGGGGTGGCGCCGGGCGTGCTCACCCGGAAACCGTTGATGATCGCGTCGGTGGCCGGGCCGTCGGCGACGGCCTGGCTGACTGCGGTCGTCACCGCCAACGACACCAGGTAGCGGTTTGTCCCGGAGGTGGCGATGATGTGTCGGCGCGAGGTGTTGAGCGTCATGTCGCTCTGCCGGTACGTGCCCTCGATGAGCGACGCCGGGAATCCGCCGGAATCGGCCATCGAGGCGTTGGTGGTCCGCCAGGCGGGCGACTGCTGGCTGTCGACGTAACCATGGGTGATGGCTTCCCGAGGGTCGAAGTCGCCGATCAGCTTGTACACCACCACCTGGGCATTCGATGTGTAGAGACTGCTGTTGCCGGTACGGTCGGCGATGACGGCGAACGCGTCGGGCACGTTGGGATCGGGTACCTGCGTCCAGCGGGGCGGCAGCGGCAAGCTGATGTCGAGCGGTTTGAAGTTCTGCGGTTGCTGCGGCTCGAGTTGGACGTTCTTAGTGTGCAAGTAATCGCTTAGCGTTCCGGAGCTGGCCGGTGCCAGCGTCGGCGCTGGCAGTGTCGGTGCTGCCGGCCGGGCCGGTGCGACCGGGGACGTACCTCCATTAGGCGGCAAGGAAGGAGCCGTTCCCGGCATGCTGTTGCCGACCGGCCCGGGCGCGGTTGGAGGTGTCAGCGGTGCCGCGGGGGCCGGTACGGGATTGGGCCGGGGCGGAAACACCGGCTCTGCCGACGCGGTCGCAGCGGGAAATCCCATGGCACCCCCGACGATCACGGCAAGAGCTGCTAGCAGTACCCGCCAGTTACGGGCAATCCGCATCATGAGACTGGTCCTTCCAAACGGCGAAAGGGGATTAGAGGCCGACTGTAACCAGGAACAACCGGTGACTGCCAGGCTCGGAATAGATCTGGAATCGAGCTGGGATGAACCGCTGACCGGGCCGCAATCCAACCGAGACCGGCCGATGGCCGCAGGGCCGGTCCTTTGCGCCCTTATACCCTGTTGACGTGACCGAATCCCCGACCGCCGCCAACCCGGGTGCCGGCGACGCGGAATCCGATACACCGCGGTATCGCTATACCGCGGACCTGGCGGACGGCATCGAGCGGGCCTGGCAGGACAATTGGGTCCGGTGGAGGACGTTCAATGTCGCCAACCCGGTCGGCTCGCTGGCGCCAACGGACGGTTCGACGGTGCCCGAGGACAAGATGTTCGTCCAGGACATGTTCCCGTATCCCTCCGGCGAGGGTCTACACGTCGGTCATCCGCTGGGCTACATCGCGACCGACGTCTACGCGCGCTACTTCCGGATGACCGGCCATAATGTCCTGCACGCATTGGGGTTCGACGCGTTCGGGCTACCTGCCGAGCAATACGCGATGCAAACCGGCACTCACCCGCGGACCCGGACCGAGGCCAACATCGTCAACTTCCGGCGTCAACTGGGCCGGCTCGGCTTCGGCCACGACACCAGGCGAAGCTTCTCCACCACCGACGTCGACTTCTACAAGTGGACACAATGGATCTTCCTGCGGATCTACCACGCGTGGTTCGACACTGCCACCAACAAGGCCCGTCCGATCGCCGAACTGATCGCCGAATTCGATTCCGGTACGCGCGCTTTGGATGACAGTCGGGACTGGGCGGCGTTGTCGGCCGGTGAGCGGGCCGACGTGATCGACGCTCATCGCCTGGTCTACCGCTCGGAGGAGATGGTGAACTGGTGCCCCGGCCTGGGCACAGTGCTGGCCAACGAAGAGGTCACCGTCGACGGTCGCAGTGATCGGGGGAACTTCCCGGTGTTCCGCAAACGGTTGCGCCAGTGGATGATGCGGATCACCGCTTACGCCGATCGGCTGCTCGACGATCTCGACCTGCTGGACTGGCCGGAGAAGGTCAAGACCATGCAGTGCAACTGGATCGGGCGCTCCAGCGGCGCGGCCGCGTTGTTTGTGGCGCGTACCGCCGACGGTACCGAGGTCGACCTGGAAGTGTTCACCACCCGGCCGGACACGCTTTTCGGCGCGACTTATCTGGTGTTGGCCCCGGAGCACGATTTGGTCGACCGCCTGGTGGCCGCCGACTGGCCAGACGACGTGGACCCGCACTGGACGTTCGGGAGTGCCACACCTGCCGCGGCCGTCGCCGCTTACCGGCAGTCCACCGCCGCGAAGTCCGACTTGGAACGCCAGGAGAACAAGGCGAAGACCGGGGTCTTCCTGGGCAGTTACGCGATCAACCCGGCCAACGGCGTCAAGGTACCGATCTTCATTGCCGACTACGTGCTGGCCGGCTACGGCACCGGAGCGATCATGGCCGTTCCCGGTCACGACCAGCGCGACTGGGAATTCGCCCACGAGTTCGGCCTACCGATCGTCGAAGTCATTGCCGGTGGCGATATTTCGCAAGCCGCCTACGTCGGCGACGGTATGCTGGTCAACTCGGGTTACCTCGACGGCATGGATGTGGCCGCGGCCAAGGAGGCCATCACGGCTCGCCTGGAATCCGATGGCCGTGGCCAGGCCCGGATCGAATACAAGCTGCGGGATTGGCTTTTCGCCCGACAGCGGTACTGGGGTGAGCCGTTCCCGATCGTCTATGACCGCGACGGACGTCCGCACGCGCTGGGCGAGGCGGCCCTGCCGGTCGAATTACCGGATGTCGCGGATTACGCACCGGTGCTGTTCGACCCGGACGACGCCGACAGCGAGCCATCGCCGCCGCTGGCCAAGGCGACCGATTGGGTGCACGTAGAACTGGACTTGGGCGACGGACTCAAGGCTTACACCCGTGACACCAACGTGATGCCGCAGTGGGCGGGCAGTTCCTGGTACGAGCTGCGCTACACCGATCCGCACAACTCGGAGCGGTTCTGCGCCAAAGAGAATGAGGCCTACTGGATGGGCCCGCGGCCGGCCGAGCACGGCTCCGACGACCCGGGTGGCGTCGACCTGTATGTCGGCGGCGTCGAACACGCGGTGTTGCACCTGTTGTATGCCCGGTTCTGGCACAAGGTGCTCTACGACCTGGGCCACGTCAGCTCCCGGGAACCCTACCGACGCTTGGTCAATCAGGGCTATATCCAGGCGTTCGCCTTTACCGACGCCCGCGGGTCCTACGTTCCGGCTACGGAAGTGATCGAACGCGACGGCAAGTTCGTCTACCCGGGACCGGACGGCGAGATCGAGGTCTTCCAGGAATTCGGCAAAATCGGTAAGAGCCTGAAGAACTCGGTGTCACCCGACGAGATCTGCGACGAGTACGGCGCCGACACACTGCGGGTATACGAGATGTCGATGGGACCATTGGAGGCCTCGCGTCCGTGGGCCACCAAGGACATTGTCGGTGCACACCGGTTTCTGCAGCGGGTGTGGCGCCTGGTGGTTGACGAGCAAACCGGCGAGACGCGCGTGGACAACCACGTGGCCGTGGACGTCGACACCTTGCGGCTCCTGCATCGCACCATCGCGGGCGTCTCGGAAGACTTTGCGACACTTCGTAATAACACCGCAGTGGCCAAGCTGATCGAGTACACCAACCATCTCACCAAACAGCACGGGGATGTGGTGCCGCAAGCAGCGGTCGAACCGCTGGTGTTGATGCTGGCGCCGCTGGCGCCGCATGTCGCCGAGGAGTTGTGGCAACGGCTGGGCAACGACGCGTCGCTGGCGCACGGGCCGTTCCCGGTGGCCGACCCGGCCTATCTGATCGAGGACACGGTTGAATACCCTGTGCAGGTCAACGGCAAGGTGCGGGGAAAGGTGGTGGTGGCCGCCGACGCCGACACCGACACCCTGGAAGCGGCTGCGCTGGCCGACGAGAAGGTGCAGGCATTCCTGGACGGCGCCACGCCGAAGAAGGTGATCGTGGTTGCCGGCCGACTGGTCAACCTGGTCGTCTAGGCGTCTGCTCAGCGCTGCCGGATGACCACCTCGTGGACGTGGCCGTCCGGCGGGGTGGCCACCACATTCGCAACAACTTCCGCGACGGTCCCGGGGCGCAGGAAACGGGCCGGGTCATAATCGCCACCCTCGAACGCGACCAGCTCGCGCTGCATGTCGGTGTCGACACGTCCGGGGTACACAGTGGTGACCCGCAGTGCCGGCTCGTCGTCGCGCAATGAATCGGCGAACGCGCGCAACGCAAACTTGCTGGCCGAGTAGGAGGCCATTCCCGGTGAAACTTTGCGTCCGGACCCCGAATTGACGAACACCACCTGGCCGTGCGAGCTCCGCAGCACGGGCAGCAGCGCCAGCGTAAGCGCCACCACGCCAATAACATTCACTTCGAAGGTGGTGCGCCATTGGCCGATGGTGGACTCCCCGGCATGGCCGGGCATGGACACACCGGCGTTGTGTACCAGCACGTCGAGGTCGGTGATCGAGCCGGCACTGGCACCGATCGCGCCGGTGTCGGCCAGGTCGAGTGGGAACACGCTGGCGCCAAGACGCTTTGCGATGTCGTCGAGTCGAGCCGAGGGCCGCCCGGCCAGTAGCAGGGTGTGTGTCGGGGCCAAGGCGGCGGCGATCGCCGACCCGATACCGCGGCTCGCGCCGGTGATCAGTGCGGTAGACATGCGGTCAATGACGTTGCAGCGCTTCGACTATCAGGTCTACCGATCCTGGGGCGAACCGTCGGGAGTGCCGGCGAGTTCGCCGGCCGCCAAGCGTTCCAGCGGCGCGAGCGCCTTAGTCAGGGTTTCCAGGTCGGACTCACTGAGTTTGTTCAGCATCGCGGCCAGGGCGGAGATCCGGTTAGCCAGTGACTCGCGGTGAACCGCCAGTCCGCGCGGGGTGATGTCGACCAGTACCGCGCGCAGATCGGATGGGTCACGGGAGCGTTTCACCAAGCCGATTTTCTCCAGCCGCCGAATCGCCACGGTCGTGGTGGGAGTGCGGACACGTTCATGGGCCGCGAGGTCGGTCATTCGGATCGGGCCCTGGTCGAGCAACGTAACCAGGATGGACAACTGTGCCAGCGTCAGTTCACCCGCTGTTGCAGCGCCGGTGCTGGGATCGCCGCGGCGCAGGATGGAGAACAGTTTCGACAACGCACGGTGCAGACCCTGAGCCAGCTGTATTGCTTCCGCCGCGGTGGCTTCACGGTCCGCCATAATTCGCCAGTCTAACCTGATGGCAGCGCGCCAAAGCGAAAAATCGTTAGCACTGTCAAAGTACTTGGGACAGGAATCGCTGCAGCCGCTCCGTCTCAGCCGCCTCGAATATCTGCTCGGGCGGTCCGCTCTCCACGACCGCGCCATGATCCATGAACACCACGGTATCGGCCGCTGACTTGGCGAAACCCATTTCGTGGGTGACCACGACCATCGTCATGCCCTCGTCGCCGAGCTCGGTGATCAACGCCAGGATGCCCTTGACCAATTCCGGATCCAGCGCCGAAGTCGCTTCGTCGAACAGCATCACCTGCGGTGCCATCGCCAGCGCTCGGGCGATTGCCACCCGTTGCTGCTGTCCGCCCGACAGCGCGCCCGGACGGCTGTCGGCCTTGTTTTTCATGCCCACCCGATCGAGCTGCGCCAGCGCCAACTCGCGGGCGGCATCGGCCGAAAGCCGCTTCAGTCTGCGTGGCGCCAGGGTGACGTTGTCCAACACGCTGCGGTGCGGGAATAGGTTGAAGTGTTGGAACACCATCCCGATGCGCTCGCGTAGCTGGTTGGGATCGTCACGCAACACCGACTGACCGTCGAGCAGGACATCGCCGCCGTCGGGTTCGTACAGCCGGTTCAGCGTGCGCAGCAGCGTCGACTTACCCGATCCCGACGGGCCGATCACCGCCACCGTGCTGCCTGCCGGCACGGCGATGTCGACGCCGCGCAACACCGCATTGCTGCCGAATGCCAGGTGAATACCCTTGCCGGCCAACGACACTGACTCTCGCCTCATGTCATCTCCTGGCCGGACGCCGCGGCGATCGCATCGAGGTGGTCCTCCGCTTCGGTCGCGGGCCGTCCACGGCGAAGCCGGGCGTCGACGAGATTCACCAGATGGGTTAGCGGGATAGTCAGCAGCAGGTAGAAAGCACCGGCCGCCACCAACGGCGACAGGCTGCCGGTCTGCGCGTTGATGTCGCGGCCGACCTGGAACAGCTCACGCTGACCGGCGATCAACCCGAGGAAGTACACCAGCGCGGAGCCTTTCAGCAACGCGATGAACTGGTTGACCAGCGCCGGCAGCACCCGGCGTATCCCCTGTGGCACCACCACCAGCCGCATGGCGGTCGGGTAGCTGAGACCGAGCGCGCGGGACGCCTCCAACTGGCCGGACTCCACGCTTTGGATGCCGGAGCGGAGAATCTCGCCGACATAGGCTGCGGCGGTCAATCCCAGTGCGGCGATACCCAACGGATAGGGGTTGTTATTGGTCAGCCCGCCCACGATCGGCCCGACACCAAGCCCGATGAGCAAGATGATCACCACTTCAGGCAGGCCGCGGAAGATGTCGGTGTATACCCTCGCCGGCCAGCGCAACCAGCGGGCGCGCGAGATGCCGGCGATCGCCAGCACGATCCCGACCGCCAGGCCGATGACGCCGGCGCTGACGGTCAGGATCAGCGTGTTGGGCAGCCCGGTCACGAGCAGCACCGGGACGGCCTGCTTGTACAGCTCCCAGTCGAAAAACGACTCCCGCAGCTGGGCGAGCGTCGACCTGGGCGGAGGCGGCTCATCGGCCACCCGGTGATGGCGCCCGGCGATCGCGGCGAAGTCCGGCAGGTGCGGAGTCAGCGCCGCCGTGGATCCGGGCTCCCACCCCGGCGGCAACGGACGCGGTACCCAATCGGTGTACAGCTGCGACCAGGTGCCATCGGCGATCACGGCGTCCAGCCCGGAGTTCAGCGCCGCGAGCAGCGCACGGTTGTCCTTGGCGACCGCATAGGCCACGTACCGTCCCAGGCTGAAGGTGTAGGCGACGATCGCGGCCCGATCACCGGGGCGCACTACGTTGAGTGCCTCCATCGCCGGCGCCACCCACGCGTCGACCTGGTGAGTTTTCACGCTGGCGTAGGCCGTGGTGAAATCCGGGAATTTGACCGGCTGCAGGTGCAGGTTGTCGACGACGTAGGCGTCCTCCACAGTGCCTTGAACGACGCCGATGCGTTGTCCGGCGGCGAGGTCGTCGAATCCGGTGATCGGTGAGCCGGACGGCACAACCAGCGAAAAGTAGCCGAAGTCATAGCCATTGGTGAAGGCGACGGTGCGCCGGCGCGCATCGGTCGCGGTGATCGATGCCGAGCCCACGTCGAAGCGCCGCGAAGCCACCTGGGCGAGCAATGCGGAAAAGTCGGTGCCGACGAAGACGACCCGCAAACCCAGCTTCTCGGCGATGGCACGCAACAGTTCGTTGTCGAACCCGGTGTAGCGCCCGCCCGGGTCGACGCAGCTGGTCGGCGGAGCTTGCGACAACGTACCGATGGTCAAGGTGCCGGGGGTGAGCAGCCCCAGCTCGTTGATGTCCACCGAACTCAGCGGCTCGACGTCGGCGGTCGTGTACTTGTCCTCCTGCGGGCGTTTCGCGGTGGCCAGCTTGCGCGGCAGCGCGATCGCCGCCTCCTTACCGGGCGGGGCGCACTGGTTGGTGTCGGCGGCGGCGGGGGCAGCCGATCCAAGGCTGCACACCAACAGTGTCACCGCGATCAGCGCGAACAGCTTTCCGGCGACTCGGTGGCCGGCGTTGACTTGCATAACCTGCAAGGTATCGGCTGGCGAACGGTTCAGCCACGGCGATCGGGAGACCTCACAACCGGGCTGCCTTCTGCGGCGGGGCGAGGACGCCGCGCCGAACGAGTTCGCTCACCATGACCTTGGCCATCACTTCGGCGCAGCCACTGCACGCCGCTCGCGCGGCGTCGGGATCACGTCGATGGATCGCGGCGGTCTCGTCTTCGTAGAACGGCAGCATCTCAGCGATGACGTTCGGGTAGCTGAGCAGAAACGCACGCGGAATCAGGCTCTGCGAAGCCCGGATCGCCGCATGCAACCGCGGCCCGGCGTACTCGTCGTTGACCGCGTGCCGGTACTCGCGGGCAGCGTGCTGAAAGGTGCGGGGCTCCTTCGCGGTACGCAGCGTGCGCATCAGGGCATCGAGCTGGCCCAGGACCCGCGGGGTTGGGTTGGCGGCGGCCCGCGCCGATGCCATGCCGTTGAGCACGCCGTGCAGCTCGTGATGCTCGAGGATGGTGTCTTCGTCGAACCGTTCGACGAACGCGCCCCGGTGGTATCGGGTGGACAGCACGCCGTCGCGTTCCAACTGAACGACGGCCTCTTGCACCGGGACGCGACTCATCCCCAGCTCCTTGGCGACCTC
>NZ_JBOHHI010000182.1:0-52660 GCF_050700595.1 Mycobacterium sp. | reverse complement strand
ACGCCCACAACGCCGATCCCACACCCTACGTATGGACCGCCACCGCCGAATCCATCCTCGCCAAAGTTCAACGCGCACGCACCAAACTCGGACAAGTAGTCAACCAAAACTGAGACGGACCACTAGGTCTTGTCTTCGTTGGCCCGCGGGAAGCCGCCGCCCTGCGGGAACAGCGGGAACACCACGTCGTCGAGTTTGGCCGCGTCGCCGGCCGTCTTGTTGACCGTCGCGCCCCACACGTTCCCGTCCGGCGACATCCGCAACGCCCAGGCATGGGCGTGGGTGTCCTGGCGAACCACGTCTGGTTCCCCGGTGACCGCACCGGTCGCCGGGGCCAGATGGACCGCCACAGTCTGCTTGGTGTTGATCAGGTTGACCAGCACGGTGCCGTCCAACGCCGCACAGCCGGCCCCCCCAGGGCGGTCCGGCCATGTCCACACTGTGGACACCCGCGAATCTTTGGTGATGCGCTGCAACCGATCGGCGGTGGGCGCGCGGTCGATCACGTACAGCGACCCGTCGACCGGGTCGGTGCACATTCCGCCGCCGGAGCCGATGCCGCTCAGCGCGGTGGTCGGCGGTGCCTGGTCGCGGGTGGTCGGCCGCTCAATCCGCAGCACCTTGCCCGCCGACGACGCCGGGTCGGCGGCGAGCGCCGGGTTGCCCGCATCGCCGGTGAGTACGAGCAGCGTGGTCGGGCTGGTGAAGAGCAGCGCGCCGGTGTTGCCGGCGGCGCCCTTCGGGATCCCGGTCAGGATGTCTTTGGGGATGTCGCCGTCGGCGATGCGGATGACCCGGTTGTCGCTGGGGGTGCTGATGTAGGCATACATCAGCCGGTCCTGCGTGTAGGACGGCGACAGCACGATGTCCATCAGCCCGCCATCGCCGGATGGGTCGACCGGAATGACGGTCTTCACCTTTGGTTCGGCGCTCACCGATACCTCTTTGACCGCGCCGGTGATGCGCTCGGCGACCAGCGCCGACTTGCTGTCGGGGAGCATGATCAGGCCGCTGGTGCTCTCCAAGCATCCCTGCATCACCCCGGGCGCGGGACACTCCTTGGGGAAGGGCGTGGCGGGCAGCGGCGGCGGCGGGGGAGGTGTCGACGTCGGCGGCGGGCGCCGTTCCGGCTCGGTGGTGAACGGCTGCGACTGGGCGTCGTTGAACCGCGCACAGCCACTGGAGACGAGCAGCGCCACGCATACCGCAAACAGCGCACGCCGAGTCGACCGCCGCAACTGCATGTCAGCCAGGTTACGGATATTCCGCGCCGGCCCGCTACGACGGGTGTCCCGTGTTTGCCGTCATTCCCGAGGCGGCGTGCATCAGTCTGGTAAAAGCGCCGCTCAAATCCCCAATCTGGGCATAAATGCCCTTACCCTGACACGCGTGACCAGTCAATCGCGTGATGCATCTTGGCGGCGGCCGGACAAATCCGAGGCGCCAAACCCGGGGCGCCCGGCCACAGCAAGCGTGGTCGACCCGGAAGACGACCTGCCGTCGGACACCTATGCAGGCGATTTCGAGACCACCACCATCCCGCACTACGGCTCCGGTGGTGCCGTTGACGGCTCCGACAACCCGCAGATGTCCGGCGCCGGATTCGGCGGCCACGAGCCACTGGGAGCACTGCCCTACGTCCAATCGCAGAACACCGGCCGGCACGCCGCGTTCGGGACCGGCGACATCGACACCGACGAGAACGACGAGCGGGTGCGCGCCGCGCATCGACGCGGTACCCAGGATCTGGGTTTGCTGATCTTTCGGATCGGGTTGGGTGTGGTGCTGGTCGCCCATGGACTGCAGAAACTGTTCGGCTGGTGGGGTGGGCAGGGACTGACCGGTTTCAAAAACTCGCTGTCCGACGTGGGCTACCAGCACGCAGACATCCTCACCTATGTGGCCGCCGGCGGTGAGATCCTGGCCGGGGTGCTGCTGGTGCTGGGCCTGTTCACCCCGTTGGCCGCGGCCGGTGCACTGGCTTACCTGATCAACGGCCTGCTCGCCGGGGTATCGGCCCAGCCCGCCCCGCGGTCCTTCCCGTTCTTTCTGCCGAGCGGGTACGAGTACCAGATCACCCTGATCGTCATGGCCGCCGCCGTCATCCTGATCGGGCCCGGACGGTACGGCTTTGACGCCGGGCGCGGCTGGGCGCGACGGCCGTTCATCGGGTCTTTTACGGCCCTGGTGCTGGGTATCGGCGCCGGCGTCGCCGTGTGGGTGCTGCTCAACGGGGCAAACCCACTGACTTAATCCGCCTAATCCGCGTACGGGTTGGGCACTCGGCCCGCGCTGGCTTCCGCCAGCAACGGCAGGGTCGCGAAAGTGACCGCGGGCAACCGCAGCTCGTCGCCGCCGGACAGGTGTGCGCGCGCCCACGAACCCTTGCTGAACCGCAGCCCGTCGATCTCGTCCCAGCGCACCGTTCGGTTGCCGAGCAGCGTCCGAATGGTCACCCCGTGCTGGTCGGCCACCGTACGTAGCCGAATGATCAACGCAGACAGCATGACCGGGATCACCAGCAGCGGCGCGGTCAGCGGCCAGGTCAGTACCGGTGCCAGCAGACCCAGCGTCAGGAAGCCCACCGCGAAGTGGGCCAACGGCGACATCTTGATCACTACCGGGCAGGTAGCCACCCGTGCATCCTGTCACCCACGTCGAGCAGGCAGCGCGCGTGTTCAGCCCTCGCGGACCGCATCCCGGTCGACGACGAGCGGGTCGGCCATGGCGGGTTCCCGGTGGACGTCCCGCTTGGTCACGGTGAGGTAGGCCACCAGCGCGGCGATGGTCAGCAGGAACGCCGCAGTGGTTGCGGTGGTGCCGACGCCGAGGCCGCCGTCATGACGAGACTGGGAAAGCAAGTCACCCAAGGATGCACCGAGGGGACGGGTGAGGATGTACGCCAGCCAGAAGGCCAGCACTGCATCCAACTTGAAGCCGAGGTGGGCTATCGCCACTACCGCGAATAGTCCGACGAACAGCGCCAGCGAGAGTGGGTAGCCCAACGCGAACTTCTCGGCGATCAGGTCACCGAACGCAGTTCCCAACGCGAACGTGAAAAGAATCGCCAGCCAGTAGAAGCCCTCGCGCTTGCGCGTGTGGATGCTATGAATCGACAACGTCTTCTCATGCACGTACCACACGATGAATGTCACGGTCAGCAGGGCGCTGAACACAGTCGTTGAGACGATCAGCGGTACACCAATGCCGTCGGTCAGATTGTCGGTGATCAACGTGCCCACGATGCTGATGAGCACCACCGCGAGCCAGTACAGCCAGGCCACGTAGTGATCGGCGCGGAATTGGTAATACAGCGTTACCGCCAACGCAATCGCCATCACGATCGACGTGCCCTGAAGCCCGAAACCCAGTGTCAGGTTCAAGTAGTCGGCCGCGGTTTCACCGACGGTGGTGGCGAGGATCTTGATGATCCAGAAGAAAACCGTGACCTCCGGAACCTTGTTGAGCATCCGGCGTGTTCGAGGGGACAAAGACCGTGGTTTCTGCGTATTGCTTGGCATGGCAGCCAAGACTGGCAAATGTCTGCTGAGGCGGCAAACCGACGCGCTGGGCCACAAGAAACGTACGTCTGGCGTTCATCCGCTGTTGACAATGCGCTCATCGCGCCGTCCCGTTGGGCACTCACACGAGCGAACGCCCTTACCTGAATTTGACGGTTGACCTGTGCAGAAGCTACTGTCGAATGCTATGGACAACCGCGAAATGCTCGTAGTACTTGGTCAGCGCGTTGGTGCGTGACTGAGGAGCATCAACGCGCAACCCTCGTGCAGCGGCTGAGCTGGCGGGGGTTTTTTGTTGCCTGACGATCTAAAGAGGACACAGTGAGCGCACCCACCACGCGGCCGGCGACGCAGACCGCTAACGGCGCCAGACCCCGGCCGAGAAATGTTGCACCCCAACAACTTACCGGAGCACAATCGGTGATCCGGTCTTTGGAGGAACTCGATGTCGAGGTGATCTTCGGCATTCCGGGCGGCGCCGTGCTGCCGGTCTATGACCCGCTGTTCGACTCGAAAAAGGTGCGCCACGTGCTGGTCCGCCATGAGCAGGGCGCCGGGCACGCCGCCAGCGGCTATGCGCACGCCACCGGCAAAGTCGGCGTCTGCATGGCCACCTCCGGTCCCGGTGCCACCAACCTGGTGACCCCGCTGGCCGATGCGCAGATGGACTCGATCCCCGTCGTGGCGATCACTGGCCAGGTCGGAAGGTCGCTGATCGGCACCGACGCCTTCCAGGAGGCCGACATCTCCGGGATCACGATGCCGATCACCAAACACAACTTCCTGGTCCGCAGCGGCGACGACATCCCCCGGGTGATCGCCGAGGCGTTCCACATTGCCTCCACCGGGCGCCCCGGCGCGGTGCTCGTCGACATCCCCAAAGACGTGCTGCAGGGCCAGTGCACGTTCAGCTGGCCGCCGCGGCTGGATTTGCCCGGCTACAAGCCCAACACCAAACCGCACAACCGGCAGGTGCGGGAGGCTGCCAAGCTGATCGCGGTCGCACGCAAACCGGTGCTCTATGTCGGCGGCGGCGTCATCCGCGGTGACGCCACCGAGCAGTTGCGTGACCTGGCCGAGCTGACCGGCATCCCGGTGGTGACCACGCTGATGGCCCGTGGCGCGTTCCCGGACAGTCACCGTCAGCATCTGGGCATGCCGGGCATGCACGGCACGGTGGCCGCGGTGGCGGGCCTGCAGCGCAGCGATCTGCTGATCGCGCTGGGCACCCGCTTCGACGATCGGGTGACCGGAAAGCTCGACTCGTTCGCGCCGGAGGCCAAAGTCATCCACGCCGACATCGACCCCGCCGAGATCGGCAAGAACCGCCACGCCGACGTGCCGATCGTCGGTGACGTCAAAGCCGTCATCACCGATCTGATCGCGGCGCTGCGCCACGACGGGGCGCCCGAGAGCATCGACATCGGCGACTGGTGGGAGTACCTGCGCGGCGTGCAGTCCACCTACCCGCTGTCCTACGGGCCGCAAAGTGACGGCAGCCTGAGCCCCGAATACGTGATCTCCACGCTGGGTTCCATCGCCGGACCCGACGCCGTGTACGTCGCCGGCGTCGGCCAGCACCAGATGTGGGCCGCGCAGTTCATCTCGTTTGAGAACCCGCGCACCTGGATCAACTCGGGCGGTCTGGGCACCATGGGGTTCGCCATCCCCGCGGCGATGGGCGCCAAGATCGCCCGCCCGGACGCGGAGGTGTGGGCGGTCGACGGCGACGGCTGTTTCCAGATGACCAGCCAGGAGCTGGCCACCTGCGCGATCGAGGGCGCGCCGATCAAGGTCGCGCTGATCAACAACGGCAGCCTCGGCATGGTGCGGCAATGGCAGTCGCTGTTTTATCAGGAGCGCTATTCGCAGACCGACCTGGCCACCCACTCACACCACATCCCGGACTTCGTCAAGCTGGCCGAAGCGCTGGGCTGCGTCGGATTGCGTTGTGAGCGTGAGGAAGACGTCGTCGACGTCATCAAGGCGGCGCGGGCGATCAACGACCGCCCGGTGGTGATCGACTTCGTCGTCGGCGCCGACGCACAGGTGTGGCCGATGGTTGCCGCCGGCACCAGCAATGACGAAATCCAGGCCGCCTACGGCATTCGCCCGCTGTTCGACGACGACAATGAGGGGCACGCCTGATGAGCCTGACTCATACGCTTTCGGTGCTGGTCGAAGACAAACCGGGCGTGCTGGCCCGGGTGGCGGCGCTGTTTTCGCGGCGCGGCTTCAACATCGAGTCGCTGGCCGTCGGTGCCACCGGGCAAAAGGACATATCCCGGATGACGATCGTCGTTTCGGCCGAGGACACCGTGCTGGAGCAGGTCACCAAGCAGCTCAACAAGCTGATCAACGTCATCAAGATCATCGAGCAGGATGACGACAATTCGGTGGCGCGGGAGTTGGCGCTGATCAAAGTACGGGCCGATGCCGGAACCCGCAGTCAAGTCATCGAAGCAGTAAACCTATTTCGGGCCAAGGTGATTGACGTTTCCCCGGAGTCGTTGACCATCGAGGCCACCGGCGAGGCGGCCAAGCTGGATGCGTTGCTGCGTGTGCTGGAGCCCTTCGGCGTCAATGAAATCGTCCAGTCCGGTCTGGTGTCGCTGTCCCGCGGACCACGCGGCATCGGCACGGGTAAATAACTCATCGAATAGAAGGAAATACGCAGTGACAGTGGAGATGTTCTACGACGACGACGCGGACCTGTCTATCATCCAGGGGCGCAAGGTCGGCATCATCGGATACGGCAGCCAAGGGCACGCGCACGCACTGAGCCTGCGCGACTCCGGCGCCCAGGTGCGCGTCGGGCTGAAAGAGGGCTCGAAGTCGCGGCCCAAGGTCGTCGAGCAGGGCCTCGACGTCGGCACACCCGGGGAGGTGGCCAAGTGGGCCGACGTAATCATGCTGCTCGCCCCCGACACCGCGCAGGCCGACATCTTCACCGGCGACATCGAGCCCAACCTGCAGGCCGGTGACGCACTGTTCTTCGGTCATGGCCTCAACATCCACTACGAGCTGATCAAACCGGCGGCCGAGATCACCGTCGCGATGGTGGCTCCGAAGGGGCCCGGGCACCTCGTGCGCCGCCAGTTCGTCGACGGTAAGGGCGTGCCGTGTTTGGTTGCGGTGGCGCAAGATCCGCGCGGTGACGGCTTGGCGTTGGCGCTGTCCTACGCCAAGGGCATCGGCGGCACTCGCGCCGGTGTCATCAAGACCACTTTCAAAGACGAGACGGAAACCGATCTGTTCGGTGAGCAGACGGTGTTGTGCGGTGGCGTCGAAGAGCTGGTCAAGGCGGGCTTCGAGGTGATGGCCGAAGCCGGCTACCCGGCCGAGTTGGCCTACTTCGAGGTGCTGCACGAGCTGAAGTTGATCGTCGACCTGATGTATGAGGGCGGCATCGGCCGGATGTACTACTCGGTGTCCGACACCGCGGAGTTCGGTGGCTACCTCTCCGGCCCGCGGGTGATCGACGCCGGCACCAAGGACCGGATGCGTGCCATCCTGCGGGACATCCAGGACGGCAGCTTCGTCAAGAAGCTGGTCGCCGACGTGGAGGCCGGCGGTAAGCAGTTGGCCGAACTGCGCAAGCGCAACGCCGAGCATCCGATCGAGGTGACCGGCAAGAAACTGCGCGATTTGATGAGCTGGGTGGACCGTCCGATCACTGAGACGGCCTAGTCCCTTTGCGCGACCGTGCGTGTCCCCGGTCCGACACTCCGTGTCCGTACCGGGGACACGCACGCTCGCCCGGGGGTCGGCTCGCCCGGGGGAGAGTCAATCCCACTTCCACCCGGCCATGGGCGGTGCACACTTGTGGCATGGAAAAACATGAGCTCACCGCGGTCGCGCTGACCACCGCGGCCCGGGCGTCGATGTCAACACGGTTGGCGTGAGCGCGCGCGCCGGCGGGCCCGAGACCGAGCCGCACCGCAAGCTGCACGGCATCTCAGACGTACGCGCGTTCTTTCACACCAACACCGTGCCGCTGTACTTCATCTCGCCGACCCCGTTCAACCTGCTCGGCATCGACCGGTGGGTGCGAAACTTCTTCTACCTGACCTACTTCGACTCTTTCGAGGGCGAACATCCGCGCGTGTTCGTACCCCGGCGGCGCAACCGCATGGACTTCGGGTCCATGGAGGATGTGTGCAATTACCTGCTGCGTGATCCCGAGACACTCGAGTTCATCGCGCGCCGAGGGCCCGGTGGCAAGGCCTGTTTCGTGATGCTTGACGAGGGAACCCAGGCCCTCGCGCACGAGGTCGGACTCGACTTCATCCAGCCGTCGGCGGCACTGCGCCATCGGCTGGGCTCCAAGATCGTCATGACGCGCCTGGCCGAGGAGGTGGGCGTGTCGAGCGTGCCCCACGTGATCGGGCGGGCGGGCACCTACGACGAACTGGTGGCGCTGGCGCACAGTGCCGGGCTGGGTGACAACCTCGTCGTTCAGGCCGCCTATGGCGATGCCGGCACCACGACGTATTTTCTGCGCGGTCAGCGCGACTGGGACCGTCACGGCGGTGAGCTGGTCGGGCAGGACCTCAAAGTGATGAAGCGCATCCGCAATGTCGAGGTGTGCCTGGAGGGCGTCGTGACTCGGCAAGGCACCGTGGTCGGCCCCGCGATGACGAGTCTCGTCGGTTACTCCGAGCTCACCCCGAACAAGGGCGGTTCCTTCGATGGTTCCCGCGTGTTGCATTCCCGGGAGGGGTCAGCTTAGCGACGGAACGAAACTGGTTGTTTTCGTGTTCTTCGTTTGGCCGCCGTTTGTGAGTTGACCTTTGCGCCAAGGCGCTTCGGGGTCGGCGAGGGTGTCGAGCATTAGCTGGCACCAGGTGAGCGCCGCATTGACCGCGAGGTGAGCGTGCCGGGTGCCAAGACCGACCCGCGCGGTTGCCGGACCGTGCCCGGTGCCCAGTCCATCGGTTGCGCAGCTCGGCGAGTCCGTTGGCGATGGTTGTGACCGCGCCGAGGATGCGCCTGACGCCGTCGCTGCCATCTGGTCTGGACCCGGTGGAGGGGTTGAGCCCGAGCGAAAGCTGTGCTGCACGAGCCAGTTTGGGTAGAGACCCCACACCAACCGAACGGAAGGCAGACCGGCGTGGCGCAACCCACCCCCTAATCAGGCCTTTGACCGCTTCAACCACACATCAAGGTGGTATCAGATTCGAGACCCTGGGGCGGCGGCCGGGGTCTTCACGATCGAGGTGCACCCCTGCCGCGGCTTCCCCTGAGACGCGCCGCCCTAACCGCGCTAACGCAGCCCGCCCAAGGAATCTCGGTCGATCAGGCATCCTCGATGACGGTGCAGATGGTGGCCGTCCGGTCATCGGTACAGCAGTCGTCCGCGCGGGCGCGCGTGTCAGCGAGTGTCCGGCGCAGGCTGCGTAGTTCGGCAATCGTGGTGTCAATGTCGGCGATCCGCTCGTCGAGCATGTCGCGGACCGCGGCGCACGGCGGCATACCACCGCCGCGGGTGGCGAGGATCTCGCGGATATCCTCCAGCCGCAGGCCCAGAGTGCGAGCCCGCCGGATGAAGGTCAGCAGCTCGATGTCGTGCTGGTCATAGAGCCGATACCCGGCAGGCGTCCGTTCGGCGCGCGGGAGCAGCCCTTTCGCCTCGTAGACCTTCACCGCCTTACGGGTCACACCGGCGGCTTCGGCGGCAGCTCCGATGGTCAATCCCGGCAGCGCCATAGTGTTCCACCTCCTTCGCTTTCCAGTATTGACCTGCACCCTGGGGCCAGGTCTAGCGTCGAAACCGTCCCTCGACCCCGACGTGAGCGAAGGAGGTGACGACGATGCCATTCCGCGAGGGTGAGGTCTACCGGTGCCCGGAAACCGGCTGCGGATGCGAACTGACGGTGACCAAGGCAGCCCCACCGGATTGTCCCGGCCAACAGGCACCGACATGCTGCTGCGGCAAGACGATGATCAAGAAGACCCCCTGATCACCACAACAGACGGCACACCAGCAATCGCGAAAGCCCCAGCGTGGCTGGGGCTTTTCGTTCACCCAGCACAGGTTCACCGCAAAGCGTGACTTTTCACCATCACTGGACCCCACGTGCCCGCTCCACCGCGCGGCCGCGCGTGCGACCCCTGACCTAGTTGGGGATCACTTTGTGGTGTTTGGCGTGTGGCGCGATCGGTGGGGCAGCAGGGTCGATAGCGACCGCGCGGCTCAGGCGGGCGTCGATGGAGTAGGCGCCAGCACCCACCAGCAGCAGGAACAGGCTGCCACACAGCTGGGCAAGGTCGACGCGGGATTCGTGGATGAAATCCCACCAGCCATGCTCTCCACGAAAGAGCGGACCGTGGCCCCAGAATATGGGCAGTTTGGTGATCAGCACCGCTCCCAGCATGTCGATGATCATGGGTACCACCGCCAACCGGGTCACGAGTCCGCCCAGAATGAGCACGCCGCAGCCGATTTCAAACACTCCATCCAGAGCGGCGAAAAACGCGGGCGCGGGGATGCCGGCCTTATCGAATCTGCCGGTGCCCAGCGAATCGGGTCGCAGAAACTTCAACACGCCCTCGCAGGCGAAGACCAAACCCACGTAGAAGCGGATCAGCAGGACCCCGGCTGGGGCGCGGGTCGCGAGCATTGGGGTCAGCCAAGACACGGCACGATCCATGAAAACCTACTCCTGACTGCCCGTCGGGCGATTCAAATCTGTCTGGCTCGCCGCGTGGTAATGCCGCGGCGTGTCGCATAGATCGCCATACCGATGGTGAGCACGGCGGCGCCGGTGATAACCGAGGTGAGGGGCAGCGCAAAGGCCAAAACCACGCAGCCGATAACCCCGACCACCGGGATTGCGGGATGAGGCCGGCCCTCGTCGCGGCGCAACGTGAAGGCCGAGGCGTTGGCGATCGCGTAATAGATCAACACGCCGAAGGAGGAGAACCCGATCGCGCCCCGCACATCAGCGCTGGCGGCCACGACCGCCACGGCGGTGCCGACCAACAGCTCGGCACGATGGGGCACTTTGTATCGGGGGTGCACCGCCGCGAGCATGCGCGGGAAATGGTGGTCGCGCGCCATCGCGAGGGTAGTGCGCGACACCCCAAGCAACAGCGCCAGCAGCGAGCCCACCGCGGCGACCGCGGCCCCGACTTGGACCACCGGCACCAGCCAACCCACCCCGGCCGCCTTGACGGCCTCCGAGAGCGGTGTCGCGGCGTGGGCGAGCCGCTGGGGACCCAACACGGCAAGTGCCGCCACCGCCACGATCGTGTAGACGCCCAAGGTGATGGCCAGCGCGAGCGGGATCGCACGAGGAATGGTGCGGGCCGGGTCGCGCACCTCCTCACCGAGGGTGGCGATGCGCGCGTAGCCGGCGAAGGCGAAAAACAGCAGGCCCGCCGCCTGCAGCACCCCGCCCAACGGCGCCCCGGCCACCTCGAGCCGGCCGGCGTGCACCGCGCCGGACCACATCGCCACCACCGTCACCGCGGCCAGCACTGCCAGCACGAACGCGACAATCACCCGGTTGAGCCATGCCGATTTTTGCACCCCGAAATAGTTGACGCCGGTCAGTGCCACCACCGCCGCCACCGCCACGGCGTGGGCCTGCGCCGGCCACGCATACGTGCCCACGGCCAGCGCCATCGCCGCACACGAGGCGGTTTTGCCGACCACGAATGCCCACCCGGCCAGATACCCCCAAAAGGCACCCAGCCGCTGACGCCCATACACGTAGGTGCCGCCCGAGGCCGGATACAACGCGGCCAGCCGCGCAGAGGAGGTGGCATTGCAGTAGGCCACCACAGCCGCTAACGCCAGGCCTAGCAGCAGCCCCGAGCCGGCGGCGTGAGCGGCCGGGGCCAGCGCAACGAAAATGCCGGCACCGATCATCGACCCCAGCCCGATCACAACCGCGTCGAACAGCCCCAACCGTCGCCGTAACTCATCGGGCATGCCGGTGGTCGAGATGTTCGCGGAGTTGTTGTCGGACACGCCAGTTCTCCTCAAAAGGCCGGGACCGCAGCACAACATGGCAGCGCATCACTTTCCAACTAAACCCATCAAATGGGTTTGATGTATCGTAGGCCGGGTGGTAATGGCCGATCCAGCGGGGGTTCCGCTGCTGATGCGGATCGCGGCACATCCGCTGCGCTGGGCGCTGCTGACCACGCTCGCTGCCGGTGATCGCCGCGTCCGGGAATTAGTCGCCGTGGTTGACCAGCCGCAGAATCTCGTCTCCTACCACTTAAGGCTGCTGCGCTCGGCACACTTGGTGGATACACGGCGCAGCAGCTTCGATGGCCGCGACAGCTACTACCACCTCAACTTGGCCCAGTGCGCCACCGCGTTCGGCGCGGCCGCCAGCGCACTGCATCCGGCCTTGGCACCCGACGCCGCCGGCAGTCGCGCGCGGGCGGCGGGCCGCTCGGTGCTGTTTTTGTGCACCGGCAATAGCGCCCGTTCACCGATGGCCGAGGCGCTGCTCCGCCAGCGCACCCACGGCCGTGTTCGGGTCGCGAGCGCGGGCAGCCATCCCAAACCGCGCCTGCACCCCAACGCGGTGCAGATCATGCGAGAGCAGTACGGGATTGATCTCGGCCGCCGCCAGCCCAAGCCGCTAGCTGCGGTCGCGCAGCGTCGCTTTGATTACGCGATCACGTTGTGCGACAAGGTCCGCGAATACCCCCGTGACCATGGCTCCGCTGTGGCGATGCACTGGAGTCTGCCCGATCCTGCCGCCGATGCCGGCACCGACCGCGCAAACCATGCCGCATTCCGCTCCGTGGCAAGCGAACTCAACACCCGCATCGAGTTCCTGCTGCCCATGCTCGCACACCTGGATAAACGCTAGTGCCGATCCCCGCGACCGAACTGCTCAGCCCTCGCTACCTCGTCGACAACGTCGACGGTGCTGACGACTTCCATACCACTCGTCTGGGATTAGCCTCGGACACAACACCACCCCGCCTGCGCCGAAGTCTTGCGGGGGCCGCTGCGGTTGCGGCTATCCGGGCCAATGGATAACGGAGCGCCCGTAACACCGTGACGAAACCCGGCAATTGGTCACCACCCTGGACTCGCGCCAGCCGCGGCTCCGCTGGCGATCCCCGATCCAGTGAATGGCCCAACGAAGAAGCGAAGAAAGGCCTGACCATGACAGAACAAATGCCGCCGACCGTGGGCCGACGTCGCCTCCTCGGGGTCTCGATGTCGTCCGCCGGTGTGATCGCCCTGTCGGCGTGCGGCAGCTCGCAGCCCAAGCCCAACCCGGGCCAGCCTGGCGGACTCTCCGAAGACGAAGTGGCGGTCACGCCACCCGAGGACTTGATGCGCGAGCACGGAGTGCTCAAACGCGTCTTGCTCGTCTATCGAGAAGGGATCCGCCGCCTGCAGGCCGGTGAGCAGAGTCCCGCTCAAGCGCTCAACGCGGGCGCGGGGATTATTCGAAGCTTCATCGAGGACTACCACGAACACCTGGAAGAACAGTACGTCTTCCCCAAGCTCGAACAAGCAGGCAAACTCACCGACATCACCAGGGTGTTGCGCACCCAACACCAGCGCGGCCGCGTGCTCACCGACCGGTTGCTCGCCGCCACCACCGGAGCGGCTACACCCGATCAGCCTGCGCGAGACGCACTGGTGCAAGACATGTCGGCGTTCATCCGGATGTATGAGCCGCACGAGGCGCGCGAAGACACCGTCGTTTTCCCCGCGTTGCGTGATGTGCTGCCCGCCAAGGAGTTTCGCGACATGGCTGAAACCTTTGAAGATGAGGAGCACCGGCGGTTCGGCCAGGCCGGCTTTCAAGGGGTTGTCGACAAAGTCGCCGATATCGAAAAAAGCCTCGGCATCTACGACCTAAGTCAATTCACCCCCAACCAATAGCTTCAAGTGGCGAATTTCGCGCACCAAAGCTGGTGCGTCCAGCAATCCTCACCCTCATGCACAACGCGCCACGGGGTCGCCTTAGTAACTCGAACGAACCTGGTTGTTTTCGTAAGCCCGCAAGGGGATCCCTAACCGGGAACACATCGGACACACTCGAATCGAACGCCAGAGAAGACCGGTCAGTAGCGGTTTGGTCTGTCACGTGACAGGGTGCAGGGGCCGAACGTTTGCTTTCGGCGTGGCGGCTTGGCGTTCGCGCTCGAGGGTGAGGACGTGAATGACGCGTTCCAGTCGTTTGACGGTTTCGCGTTCCACCACGAGTTCCGCGGAAAGCCTTGTGATGCGGTCTTGTAGCCCGTCTTTCTCGTCGAGAAGTTTTTGGAGTGCTTCCGGCACCTGGCCGTGTTGATCGACTTTTGCGCGGAACTCGTCCTGCAGATCGGTATGTCGGTGCGTCAGCAGCCAGCGCTTGACCTGGGCTTCGTCGGCTAACGATTTGACGGTCAGCTTGCCGTCGGAGTGCAGCGGTGACCCCTTTAGGAGGCGCTCCATTGCATCGCGGATTCTCCGTCGCTCTGCGTCCTCTGGTGCTGTGGTGCTCACGCCCGCCCCCGATTGGCGTCGTGGATGTGGACTTCGTGTTCGCGGCGGGTGATTCGCGTCAGGAGACGTTCGCGGATCGGTTCGGGTGTCAGCTCGCTGTTGGCCTCATCGCGTAGTTCGGCGATCTCGTGGCGCAGGATCTCGGCGTGGGTGTCGGTGCGGGCGGCGTTGGGGCAGTTGTCCCGGCAGCGAGTCATGTCTGGGGTCTTCGTGTGATCGCCTTGGCTGCTTTGCCTTTCGGGATGGCACAGAGCCTTGGCTTGGTCGTAGACGCACGCCAGTGCCCGGGCGGGGTTGTCGTAGATGCGTAATGCAGGGTTTCGCCGCAGTGCCGCCATCTGCCCTCGGGTCAAGAACGTGCCCTCGAACATCCGTTGGAACGCCCGGGCGCCGCTGATATAGCGCGCTGCCGCAGGGCCGGAAACCTGTTCTCCTGCGTCCAGTCGGCGTGCGCCATCGTGCAGGGTTTCGGCGACAGCCAAGGCCTCCTCCATCGGAAAGACATCCCGGAGGCCACCAGCGATCCGTGAGCCGTAGCCGTCGCTGGTGTAGCCACGCAGGTGGCCGTACTGCAGGCCAAGAGCGATACGGCCGCCGGGGATTCGGTAAATGAACCAGGCGAGTGTGCGCCGGAAACGCACCGGCGCGATAGCGCCCTCGGGATCCTGGGGGATCCTTTCGTGGAGCCGGCCTGTTCTGCTGCAGTGGGCGTTCCACCATTCGACGAACCGCCGAACACTGTCCGCTGCGGCCTCGTTGCTCACCGCACGGGCCGCCTCCCCGCCGCCGCGAGTCTTGAAATGCGCGTCGGTGAACACGTAGGGACCGTCGTGCACCGCCTCGGCCATGGCGATGGCCTGCGCCACGGGTTCCACGACCAACCAAGGCTGTTCGCGTTCTCGTCCACCTGGAATCGTGTTGCCTTCTTCGTCCAGCGCGTCCTTGAAGGATTTCCCGCGGATCTCGTAGTGCGCAGGTGTGCTGGGGTCAGCCTGCACAGGAGTGCAGCACCCTCGCCGCAGGGCGCGGCACTCTTCTGCCCTCATGCCTGACAGGTACGCGGTGACGATGAAGCAGGCACTCATCAAGTAATGGCGCAGAAGGCCGACTTCGTAGAAATCGATTGCCTCACACCATGGTGCGCCGTCGACGTGCCCGTTGATTGTGGTCGGCATCGGTGCGCCGCGCGTCACTGGGCGACCGCTCAACGAGCCGGTGATGCCGATACTCACTCCAAGACGTGCGGCCAGGTACTCGACGGCGAGATCGCTGCCATCAGGTGTTCGGTTTTGGCGGCCGACGGTGCCAGGCAGCGCGCGGCCGGAGGCCTGCAACTCGCGCAGATATGCCTGCACCTTCTCCCGGTGGTCTGGTTGGAACTTCGGCGGTATAGACGCCCGCATCTTGGCTTGGTCGGTGAGGGCGCCAAGGATGTCGGGGCCATAGATTTCGACGAAGCGCTGTGCGGCCAACAGCAGCGCTGACATGGACTGGGGATGCACTGGGGCAGTCCTGTTCCCCGTAATGTGGGTGGGTGGCCCGAGCAGGGCTTCGAGTCGGTCGTCCTCGTCCGACGTTTCTTCCCACGTGGGGCAGGCCAGCTGGTCGTCCTCTGGTAGGTGAGGAGCGATAAGCCAGATACGAGTGACGTTGAACAGCAAGTGCGACTTGAACTCTCGTCCGATATTCTTGCTGGTGACGAGTCTGGCATATGCCCGGAAGTCTTCTGGCATCACGGCGCGGAGCTGTTCGATGCGGCGATCGTGCAACCAGTTGAAGAAGTCGCGGATCAGTGGAAACAGTCCGGCGATTCCACCGGCGGATAGTCGGTCGCGGGTTGAGCTCGGACGGGTCAAGGCATCCAAGGGGGTCCGCTCGTTTATAAGCGACCAGATGATGCGGCGAGCGGTCTCGCGGTAGCAGATCGGGACGGTGGTGAAGTCAATCTTGAGCTTGGTGGTGGTCGTCTTGTTCGCCATCGGCCACAGCAGCCAGATGTCATCGCCGTAACGAGACTGCAAATCCTTGCTGATCTCAACGGAAACCGTGCGGAAGATAGCCTCGTCGGGCCGTGGGTCCGCGAATGCGTCCTGCTTTCGCGCCGCGCAGTGAGTACTCATGCATCCAGTCCTCTCGACAGCAGCCGCATGACAGCCGCTTCGTCGGCATCGGTAACCTGCTGCCTGGCTTGTTCTCGTTCCTGCGGTGTGGTGTTCGATGTCAATAGATCGATGAGTCGTCGGTGGTGGCTCGCATAGTCTTCGTCCCACACTGCGGAACTGACAGCCGAACCGATGCGCTCCAAAGCGTCGCCGAGGGCTACCAACCGAGGCAGATGAGCTGGTGTCGCGACAGCGTTCGAACATCCCAGGCACATCAAAAACGAGGCTCGGCAGGTTCGGTCAGCCCGATCGGCGAACGGACTGTGGGCGAAGTCCAGGCATGCCCCGGTCGCGGTGTTGAGCGCGCCGGAGATCAGGAGACTGATTTTCTCGGGCGGGACACGCAACCGCTCGGCGAGTGGGCCGGGGTCGGATTGTGCGGCTTCGATGTCATGCTCGGTGAGCGTGCGCATCGCAACGGTGACACGCGCATGCTCGATCGCTTCTGTCTGCCCTCGGATGATGACTGCCGCAGCTTCTTTGCGCGTCTGGGGATCGGAGCGCCGGTATATCGACTCGCTGACCGCCGGCGAGTTCTGACGGGGCCGGGTATTCAGCACTTGCTCGGTCAACCTCAGACGTTGATGACTGACTTGCAACGGAGTGCCATCATCGGCGAGTAGCGAGGTCCGGTCTTGCCAGCGACAGATGAAGTGGTACGCATTGGGCAACTTGGTGCGGAACTTCTCAGCGCCACTGTCGCCGCCAGCATTGCTGGTACGAAAGATCAGGAGCGATTCGGTCGGGTTTCCCAGCAGTGCAAGGGTTTTACGGGCTTGATCGGTCATTTCCAAGGCTTGGCCGATCACGCGGCTCGAATCGCCGGTGAGTGTCTCGTCGCTGAATCGTGCAGCCGGCCCCCGGCGCGGTTTGTCGAGATGCAGCACGCGGATCGGGTCCTCATCGAGATGATCGTCGGCGCGATCGACGTCGATCGTGAGGTTGTCGAGCACGGAGCAGTTGTAGCCGCGCTCGCATACCAGCAGGAAACTCAGCGACAGGGTCTCCGCGGAGTTGGGGAACAGGGCCTCGTTGATGGTGGTGGCGCCATCCAGGTTCACCAGCGCCCTTACTCGCGTGCTCAGGGCACCGTTCGCTGACCGCGGTGGTACGCACCCGGTGCGTGCAAGGTGGTCGAGGAACTCACCCGCGGTCCATTTGCGTCCCCGTATTGAGACCGCGGGGGCATCGGTGGGTTCGCCACCGGAATAGTAGGTGTCGAGGGTGGATAGGTTTGCATTGATGCGCCGCAACCCCGTCCGCACGATTAGCGAGGACGCTGATCGGATCCGCTGGAACTCCTCCCGGCTGTAAGCGTCGTAGAGACGAGTTTTCGGCTTGCGGTGACGGGCTCGCAGCGCCTTGCGGGTGGACTCCGCGACCCCGGGCGTGTTGCCGAGTAAACCCGCCATCAGCTGAATGACGCTCGGCCAGCGGTTCGTCGCCTCGACACTTGCGCGCCACGACCACCAGACCTCCGGTCGAAGTTCCTCGATTCGCTTCGGCGGATCAGACTGCTTCGCCATCGCGCGGATAAACGCGCGCAAAGCTGCCGCACCGCTGTTGGCGGAAGCGCTCGCACGCCAACGGCCGCCCTGCCCACACGCCACAGCAAAGCCTTGGACCAAAGACCGCAGAAGATCCGGCGGACACTCGAGACATCGGAAGTCGAATACCGTTGAAGTAGCGCCATCTTCGGTGACGTGCGTAACGATAAGGCCGGAAGGGTCGACCTGCGCCGGCCGGGTGTACCCCGCTGCCGGCATGGTGGCTGCGCGCCCTCGTGGCGGACCCGTCATCGCGGTTCCCCGACATCCTGAACGCGTGCAGACGACTGCGCGATCCGTCCGAGAAGCGCCTGGACTGAATCGTCTTCGGCATCGGCGTTGAGGAACATGTCCACCTGCAGCCCCTGCACTGGTTCGAGATAGCACGACCGTGTCGTCGAAAGTTCGACGTGTCCGAGCATCGTTTGCACCAACACCCACGGGTCGCCGAACAAATGCCGATATTCGAGCCGCTCTTGTTCGCTCAAACCGAGGCGCCTGTCGAACACATGGATCAAGGTGACCAACATGCGTAAAGCGAAGGAGTGTCGCAGCATATGCGGGTGACAGGAAATCGGAACGCCGAGCTTCTTGCATCGCTTGCTGGCGTGTGAAAAGACGGCCTCCCACGTCAGATAAGGCATTGGGTTTCCAGCCTCGGTCAGCCACAGCGCCAGCGGTTCGATCCCCGCCGCAGTCGGCCGGAAGAGGCGCTGTCGTGTTTCGCTGTCAAGGGCATCGAAATGCGTTCTGCCACTGCGGGCGCGCTCATCTTCGTAGGTGATGTCGCCGCGAGCATTGATGGCCGTGACCAGCATTCGCCCGTCCACCTCGTCATATCTGCCGGCCAGCTGAGCCCGGCGGACGGCGTCCGCCCGAGTCGATTTCAGGTAGCCGTCGATCCGCTGCAACGCGCGACGAGAGACCCAGAACTCCCGACCAGACCCCTTTGCGACGGCCTCACCAACGCCCCCGCGTACATATTGCTCCCCGCCCGCGGCTTCCGGCACCTCCGGCAGCAGAAGCGTCCCGGCTTCACGCAAGCGCAGCCCGCTTGCCCACATGAGGTCACTCATCGCGACGTTGCGGCCGTCATTGCGCCCCCGCCACCGCTCCGAGGGCAGGCCGTCGGCGTCGTAACCACCCAGCCCCACGTCACGCCATCGTCGATAGGCGCGAGGCGTCAGCCACTTGACCTTCACCGAGCGGACATTCGTTGGTTGAAGCTGAGGGCGTGTCGACTCCTTGCCGCTACGATTCCGAACCACTACCGACACCACGGGGCTCGACTCGATCGCGCCATCTTCGACCTGCCAGCGGTAGAAGCCGCCGCACGCCGCCAATTCCCGGGCGAACTTTGTCCCACTGACCCGACTCGGATTGTCGTTGTCACGACGACGCCAATACTCATAGTCGAGCACGGTCTCGTGGGTCGCTTGCCGCCAATCAGTCCCGTGGCGCGCAAGGAAAGACAGAAACACCTTGAGATCCTTCGCGTACGAATCTCGTGTATCTCGGGCGAGCCGCTGAAATGTCGGGCTCGCGAAATAGGCGATCACCGCCTGGTCGGCCGTGCCGTCAGGGCGCAGCAGGAATAGCTGGCCAGGCCTGATTCCGAGGCCGCTTTCGATTTCGTCCAGATCGTCCCAGCCCTCAAGCAAAGGCGAACTGAATCCACCCGTCCATTTCGTCCCGCCCGCACGGCAAAACCTCCAGTTGCCTGGCTCGGCCTCCGTCCGCATTACAACAATGTAATTCATAACACCGCGACTTTCTAAAGAACGCCGGCTGGTGCGGCAACGACGTCTGGCGCGGGGCGCTGACGCCCGAACAGACGCACACCGCGCGAGAAATGGTGCAAAAGCTGGGCGACGGTCTCTACCGCGAGGGGTATCGCGGCTACTTCGAGGTGGACCTCTTGCGCGACCTCGACTCGAATGAGCTGTACCTCGGCGAGGTGAACCCGCGCCTGAGCGGCGTAAGCCCGATGACGAACTTGACCACCGAGGCCTACGCCGACATGCCGCTGTTTCTCTTCCACCTGCTCGAGTACATGGACGTGGAGTACGAACTCGACATCGACGAGATCAACGCGCGATGGGAGCGGGGCTATGGCGGGAACGATGTCTGGAGTCAGCTGATGATTTGGGAGACCTCGCCGGGTGTCGAGCTCTTGACCGCGGCCCCACGCACGGGTGTGTGGCGCCTCGAAGATGACGGGCGCGTCTCCTTTGCCCGCTCCGGCAACGACTGGGCTACGCTGACCGACGAGTCCGAGGCCTTCTACATGCGTATCGCGGCGCCCGGCGACGTGCGCTGCAAGGGCGCCGAACTCGGTGTTCTTGTCACCCGGGGGCACCTGCAGACCAAGGACTACCGGCTCACCGAGCGCTGCCGGCACTGGGTCGGGGGCATCAAGGCGCAGTTCGCCTCGACACGCCTGACCCGGGGGGAGCCAACTGTCTCGCGGCTCGTCGCCCGAGCGTGAGGCATGGTCAGGGTGCCAGGTCCGGCATTTCCCGAATCCCGAACTCGTGCTTGAGGACTGAACGCGCCGCGTAGTAGCCGCACATGCCGTGCACGCCCACCCCGGGCGGGGTGGCCGCCGAGCACAGGTACGCCCGCCGAACCGGCGTGCGCCACGGGTCCAGCCGTGGGGTCGGCCCGGCAATCGCCTTCCGCAGGTGGTTGCTGCCGACGGCGATGTCACCGCTGACGTAGTTGGCGTTGTGGTCGGCGATGTGCGCGGCGGGCACGCTGCGGGCGGCCACCACCAGGTCGCGGAACCCCGGAGCGAACCGTTCGATGGCGGCGGTGACGGTCTCGGTCTGGTCCACCGGTGAGCCCGCCGGCACGTGCGCGTAGGTCCACATCGGGCGTCGGCCGGCGGCGTCGATCCGGGATCCGTCGACCAGGTGCGGCAATGCCCCCAACAGCATGGGCCGCTCGGCATGCCGGCCCGCGACCACCTCGGTTTCCGCGTGCGCCACCTGGTCCCGGTCGCCGCCAAGGTGCAACGTCGGCGCCCGCGCCATCCGCGGGTCGCGCCACGGCACCTCGTCGGACAACACGAAGTCGACCTTGGCCACGCCGGCACCGAACCGGTAGCGGCGCAACGCTTTCGCGTACCGCGACGACAACGCGTCACCGTAGATGCCCAGCAGTGCGGTCGGTGCGGTGTCGAAAACCACCACCCCGCTGGGCGGTTCGGTCACCTCGGTGCCGGCAGTCAGCTCGCCGCCGTGCGCGCGCAGGTCTGCGATCAGCGCGTCGGCGATCACCTGGCTGCCGCCCATCGGGATCGGCCAGCCGACCGAATGCGCCAACGGCGCCAGCAACACCGCTGCCCCGGCCGCGGTCAGCGACGGCAAACCCCGAATGGCGTGCGCGGCGACCCCGGTGTACAACGCGCGGGCGTCGACCCCGGTCAACGTCAGGTTCCAGGCATGGCTGCCCTGCGCGGCCACCCGCAGGCCCGCTCGCGCCGCGGTGAGCAGCCCGGACGGCACCGAGCGTTTGTCGCCGAGCACCAGCTCCAGCACGGCGTCGTTGTGACGGACCAGCGGAGCTAGCAGCCGCCGCCATGAGGCGCCGTGCTCCAACTCCGCGCAGGTGCGGTCCAGATCCCGGTAGGCGATCGCGGCCGGCCGACCGTCCAGCGGGTTGGCGTAGGAGATCTCCGGCACCGCCAACCGCACCCCGCGTGCGCCCAGGTCGAACGCGGCGAAGAACGGCGACGCCAACGCCAGCGGATGCACCGCCGAGCACACGTCGTGGCTGACCTCCGCGAATTCCGGGTCGGCGGCGGTGCGCGCCCCGCCGCCAAACGTCGGCTGAGCCTCGATGACCTGCACGCACAGCCCGGCGCGGGCGCAGACGACGGCCGCGCTCAGCCCGTTGGGTCCGCTGCCGACGACGGTGACGTCCATCCCGTGATGGTAGGGACCGCGCGCGGTCAGGTCAGCTCGGGTCGCACGCCGAGCACCGGCTGTCTGACCGCACCGTTGGAGAATTCCGGGCACCACGGTCGGTGGCCGTTGTCATCGGCCCACACCAGTTGCAGTGCCCGCACGTCACTGCCGTAGAACGCCACCGCCACATTCATGTGCGCATCGGGATGTTCCACCTGGACGACGGCCAGCATCGGCCCATTAGGTATCGAGATCCACTCACCGGGCACCGGCCGTCCACCGTCCACGAGATATGCGGCGACACTGTTGAGCACCCGCACCGCCCGTTCCGGCGCCAGACCCGTCACCAACAGCTCGGGCAGTCCGCGCTCATGTAGGCCAACCGTGTAGGCGTACGGCGCGCGATCGCTTTCTACGAATTGCACCGCCCACCCGTGTTTGACCACCAGCTCATGAATGGCATCGAGCCATTCTTCCTCGGTGGCTTCCGGGTGATCGCACTTCCAGCACATAGCTGTTCTCCCTCCGTTCGTCGTACCCGCCACCATGCACACGGGCACCGACAAACCAGCCGTGAGACCAGCCCACTACGCTGTCGGCCGTGAGCCTGCCTGTCGTCTTGATCGCTGACAAACTTGCCGAATCCACCATCGCCGCACTCGGCAACGACGTAGAAGTGCGCCGGGTCGACGGTCCGGACCGGGAGAAACTGCTGGCGGCGGTCCGCGAGGCCGATGCACTGCTGGTGCGCTCGGCTACCACCGTCGACGCCGAAGTACTGGCCGCGGCGCCCAAACTCAAGATCGTCGCCCGCGCCGGCATCGGGCTGGACAACGTCGACGTCGACGCCGCCACCGAACGCGGTGTGATGGTAGTCAACGCGCCGACGTCGAATATCCACAGCGCCGCCGAGCATGCGTTGGCGCTGTTGTTGGCCGCCGCACGCCAGATCGCCCCGGCGGACGCCTCGCTGCGTGCCCACGAATGGAAGCGTTCGTCATTCTCCGGCACCGAGGTCTTCGGCAAGACCGCCGGGGTCGTCGGTTTGGGCCGGATCGGGCAGCTGGTCGCTCAGCGGCTCACCGCGTTCGGTGCCCACGTCGTCGCCTACGACCCATATGTGTCACCGGCGCGGGCCGCGCAGCTGGGCATCGAGCTGCTGGCCCTCGACGAGCTGCTGGCCCGCGCCGATTTCATTTCGGTGCATCTGCCCAAAACAACCGAGACGGCCGGGCTTATCGACAAGGAGGCGCTGGCCAAGACCAAGCCGGGGGTGATCATTGTCAACGCCGCCCGTGGTGGCCTGGTCGACGAGGCGGCGCTGGCCGAGGCCATCACCAGCGGGCATGTCCGGGCAGCCGGCGTCGACGTATTCGCCAGCGAGCCGTGCACCGACAGCCCGCTGTTCGACCTGCCCCAGGTCGTCGTGACCCCGCACCTGGGCGCCTCCACCGCCGAGGCCCAGGACCGGGCCGGCACCGACGTTGCGGAGAGCGTGAAACTGGCGCTGGCCGGCGAATTCGTTCCCGACGCGGTCAATGTCGGGGCCGGGGTGGTCAGCGAGGAGGTGGCGCCGTGGCTCGACCTGGTGCGCAAGCTCGGCGTGTTGGTGGGCGCGCTGTCGGACGAACTGCCGGTATCGCTGTCGGTGCAGGTGCGTGGCGAGCTGGCTTCCGAAGACGTTGGGGTGCTGCGTCTTTCAGTCCTGCGCGGCCTGTTCTCGGCGGTCATCGAGGACCCGGTGACGTTCGTCAACGCCCCGGCGCTGGCCGCCGAACGCGGGGTTGCCGCCGAGATCAGTACGGCCACCGAAAGCCCCAACCATCGCAGCGTCGTCGACGTGCGGGCGGTGGCCGTCGACGGCTCGGTCGTCACCGTCGCCGGCACCTTGTCCGGGCCGCAACTGGTGGAAAAGATCGTGCAGATCAACGGTCGTAACTTCGACCTGCGGGCCGAGGGCATCAACCTGGTGGTCAACTACATCGACCAACTCGGCGCGCTGGGCAAGATCGGTACCCTGCTTGGCGCGGCCGGGGTCAACATTCAGGCCGCCCAGCTGTCCGAGGATGCCGAGGGCCCCGGCGCAACGATCCTGTTGCGCCTGGACCGCGACGTGCCCGCCGATGTGCGGTCGGCGATCGGCGCGGCCGTCGACGCCTACAAGCTCGAGGTGGTCGACCTGTCATGAAGTTGGCGATCATCGGCGGTGACGGCATCGGCCCGGAGGTTGTGACCGAAGCGGTCAAGGTTATCGACGCCGTACTGCCCGGCGTCGATAAGACCGATTACGACTTGGGCGCACGCCGTTTTCACGCCACCGGCGAAGTGCTGCCCGAATCGGTGCTCGGCGAACTACGGGCACACGACGCGATCCTGCTCGGCGCGGTCGGCGATCCGTCGGTGCCCAGTGGCGTGCTGGAACGCGGTCTGCTGTTGCGGCTCCGCTTCGAGCTGGACCACTACGTCAATCTGCGACCGGCTCGGCTGTACCCGGGGGTGCGCAGCCCGCTGGCCGGCGACCCGAAGATCGACTTCGTGGTGGTGCGGGAGGGTACTGAAGGGCCCTACGCCGGCAGTGGCGGCATTATCCGCGCCCGCACTGCGCAGGAGATCGCCACCGAGGTCAGCGTCAACACCGCCTACGGGGTGCGCCGGGTGGTGCGGGATGCGTTCGAACGCGCCCGGCGACGGCGCAAACACCTGACCCTGCTGCACAAGACCAACGTGATCACCTTCGCCGGGGACCTGTGGTGGCGCACCGTGCAGCAGATCGCTGCCGAAGAATACCCCGACGTCGAGATCGCTTACTGCCACACCGACGCCGCGACCATCTACATGGTCACCGACCCCGGACGGTTCGACGTGATCGTCACCGACAACCTGTTCGGCGACATTGTCACCGACCTGGCCGCCGCGGTGTGCGGTGGGATCGGACTGGCCGCCAGCGGCAACATCGACGCGAGCCGCACCAACCCGTCGATGTTCGAGCCGGTACACGGCAGCGCACCCGATATCGCCGGTCAGGGGGTCGCCGATCCGACCGCGGCGATCATGTCGGTGGCGTTACTGCTTTCCCACGTCGGCGAAGACGGCGCGGCGGCGCGGATTGACCGGGCGGTCGAGGCGCATTTGGCGACTCGGGGGACCGATCGGTTTTCGACGCGCCAAGTCGGCGAACGGATCGCCGCTGCGCTCTAGCCTCCAGCCCGGGCGGCAGCACACCGGCGGGCACCACCGGTGTCGCAGCCAGTGGAAACAGCGCGCACGCCGCGAACGCCAGCGGATAACCGGCGGTAGCAATCAGGGCGCCGAACAACGGCGGACCGGCGCCCGCGGCGAGCCGCTGGTAGGTGTTTTGCGCGCCCAGTGCACGCCCACTCCAGTACGGCCCCGCGCACTCGGTGATAGCGGTGGACTCCAATCCGTTGTCCAGCACGGCGATCACCGACGCGGCGACCATGAACGCGACGGCGAATGCCGAGCCGACGTGGTCGGTGAATGCCAACAACAACAAGGTCAACGCTCCGGCGACGGCGATCGTGCGGACCGGCCGCAACCTGGAGCCGACGCGATCGGACCACCGGCCGGCCAGGATGCGGCCCAGCGCGCCGAGCAGCTGTGAGATGGTGACCAGCGCACCGGCCGACGTGATCGACCAACCACGGTTGTTGATCAACCAGACCAGCATGAAGGTCACCGTCACCGTCTGCGGCATCATCAGCAGCGCCGAAGCCGCGTGGATTCGCCGCAGCACGCGCGTTCCGCGATACGGGTTGGCCAACTCCTCGTCGGTGGCAGCCGCTCGTGGTTTGCGCGGCGGGTCGAGTACGCCGATCGCACAGGCGGCGGCCGATACCGTGCACAAGATCGCGGGAAACATCAGCCCGGCAGGTGCGCCGCGTTCGGCCAGCTCTGGAATCACCAGGGCGCCCATGGCAATTCCAAGCGGCTGCGCGGTCTGTCGGATGCCCATCGCCAGGCCACGTTGATGCGGCGGGAACCACCCGGACACCAACCGGCCGCCGGCGCTGTTACAACTGGCCGCCGCCATGCCGCCGACGAACAGAAACGCCCCGATCGCCAGCAGCGAGTGCACCGATGCCGCGCCGTAGGCTGCGGCCGCGGTGAGCGCCGAGCCGATCGTGAGCACGATCCGTTCGCCCACGCGGTCCAGCAGGTAGCCCCAGGCGACGAGGGTGACCACCATGCCCCAACTGGGCATCGACGCCAACAGACCGGCATCGGCCAGCGGAGTTCCGCGTGCATTCTCCAGCGCGGGGATCAGAAAGGCGACACCGTTGATGAGGACAAACGCGCTGGCCGTCGCCCCCAGCGAGATGGCCACCATCGACCAGCGGGTCCCCGCACTGATCGAGGCGTTCGGCATCAACCCATGGTTCCACACGCATTTGGGGCGTGCGGGTGGCGGAACACCAGAACTCAGATCAGATGGAAGCTGCGACTGGCGATGAAGCCGGGCCGAGGAGCGCGGGCACAGAACGGTTCGACCAGTGTGTTTTCGACGCTGTTGTAGACGATGAACACGTTCGAGCGGGGGTAAGGGCTGATGTTGCTGCTCGATCCGTGCATGCAGTTGCTCTCGAAAAACACCGCCGAGCCGGCCGGTCCGGTGAACTGGCGGATACCCCGCTCGGCGGCCAGCCAGGTCAGGCTGGCGACGTCGGGCGTGCCGATCTCCTGACGTCGCAACGACGAGCGGTAGTGGTCCGGCGGAGTCTCGCCCGGGCAGGACACGAACCAGTTATGCGAGCCGGGAATGATCAGCAACGAGCCGTTGCAGTCCAGGTTCTCGGTGAGCGCGACCGACACGCTGACCGCTCGCGGGGCGGGCATACCGTCTTCGGCGTGCCAGGTCTCGAAGTCGGAGTGCCAGTAGAACTCCTGGCCGTTGAACCCCGGCTTGAAGTTGACCCGGCTCTGGTGCACATACACGTCGGAGCCGAGCAACTGGCGTACCGGGCCGAGTATCCGCGGATCGGCAACCACGGCGGCAAATGCCGGGCTCACCTTGTGAACCTCGAAGATCGACCGGATCTCCCCGCTATCGAGCTCGAGCACCGAGCGTTCGTCGTCGGCCAGCACCGGGTCGGTCCGCAGGGTGTCCAGCTCGGCCCGCAGGTCGGTGACAACGTCGGGGTCCAGCAGGGCGTCCACGGACAGGAACCCATCAGCGTCGAAACGGTCGACCGTGTGCGAGTTGAGCGGACCGCTGAACTGATCGCGAGCCCACACCACGGGGTCGTGTCGTGGTTCGACCCCGATCTTGACGTTGTCGCGGGTCGGATAGCGGTCGGTCACCGCAGCGGTCACGAGGCCGCGTCCTCCACGACGAGCGGGTAAGCCCCGGTCTCGTCGTGCACCTCCCGGCCGGTGACCGGCGGGGTGAACACACACACCATGCGCAGCTCGGTGCGGGCCCGCACCCGGTGATGCTCGTGGCCGTCGAGCAGGTACAGAGATCCGTCCCGCAGCGGATGAGTCTCCCCGGTCTCGTCATTGACCAGTTCACCTTCACCGCCGACGCAGTACACCGCCTCGACGTGGTTGGCGTACCACATCTCGGTCTCGGTTCCGGCGTTGAGCACGGTGTCGTGCATCGAGAACGGCTGGCCGTCGCTGGCCAGCAGTAGCCGCCGGCTGCGCCACGTGCGCGCTTCGACGTCACGGTCGGTTCCGTCGATCTCGCTCAGCGTGCGGACGATCATCGAGCGCTCCCTCCGGTCGCGCCGACCAGTTCGCGGGCCGTGACCGCCTCGATCGACTCGGTCATGATCGCCAGGCCGTGATTGAGCTCGGCGTCGTCGATCACCAGCGGCGGCATCAGTTTGACCACCTCGCTCTCGGCACCCGATGTCTCCAGCAGCAGCCCCTTGCCAAAGGCCTCCTGGCACACCGCGCTGGCCAACTCGGGACGATCGAACGCCACGCCCTGGACCAGGCCGCGCCCGCGTACGCAGGCTCCCTCGACCGGCCCGACCACGTCGTCCAGCGTCCGCTCGATCTGCTCGCCCTTGCGCAGGACTTTCTTGGTCAGCTGGTCGTCGGTCCAGAAGTCGAGTGCGGCGGTGGCGGTGACGAACGCCGGGTTGTGGCCGCGGAAGGTGCCGTTGTGCTCCCCGGGCTCCCACTGGTCGAGTTCGGGACGGAACAACGTGAGCGCCATGGGCAGCCCGTACCCGCTGATCGACTTGGACAGGCAGACGATGTCGGGGACGATGCCGGCCGGCTCGAAGCTGAAGAACGGCCCGGTGCGCCCGCAGCCCATCTGCACGTCGTCGACGATCAGCAGCAGTTCGTGGCGACGGCACACCGCGGCCAGCCCGCGCAGCCACTCCAGGCGGGCCACATTGACCCCGCCCTCACCCTGCACGGTTTCGACGATCACCGCGGCCGGACGATTGAGACCACTGCCGCTGTCTTCCAGCAGCCGCTCGAACCACATGAAGTCGGGCATGCTGTCGTCGAGGTAGTGGTCATAGGGCATCGGCGTGGCATGCACCAGCGGAATGCCGGCCCCACCACGCTTCATCGAGTTGCCGGTGACGGACAACGCCCCCAACGTCATGCCGTGAAAGGCCTTGGTGAAGCTGATCACACTTTCCCGGCCGGTGACCTTGCGGGCCAGCTTCAGCGCTGCCTCCACCGAGTTGGCGCCGGTGGGCCCGGGGAACTGGACCTTGTAGTCGAGTCCGCGGGGCCGCAGGATCACCTCGTCGAACCGCTCCAGGAAAGCAGCCTTGGCGACGGTGCCCATATCGAGGCTGTGCACCACCCGGTCGGCGGTCAGGTAGTCGAGCAGAGCAGCCTTCAACTGGGGATGATTGTGGCCGTAGTTGAGGGCGCCCGCGCCGGCGAAAAAGTCCAGATATTGCCGTCCGTCGGTATCCCATAGGTGGCAACCGGACGCCTTGTCGAACACCACCGGCCACGATCGGCAATAACTGCGCACCTCGGATTCAAGTGCTTCGAAAATGGTCAATTTTGTTTACCTTCCGTCCGTGTGTAACACAACGGAACGGAACGACAGGCCGAGTCGGCACGGCAACAGGCACGCGGCCGCAGGAATCCCCGCTCGTCTTGGACGTGGCTTAGACGAAGACTGGTCGCGCTTACGTGCCAGTCGTCGTACTTGGTCGGTCTATCACCCCGCTCGGATGCCCCGCTCGGTCTGCGGGTCTCTCGTCGCGCAATCCACCACTTTACAGAGAACCCGACGGCCGTCTCAAATCCCACCGCCGACGGGAGTGCTCCGTTCAGCGCCGCACGGATACCCGCAGCGGGCCGATCCGAAACAACGTTTCGCTGGCGTGGCCGTCGGGAAACAGGTCGGCGCCGAACAGTTCGCGACGCTCCAGCGGAGCATCCCACCGCCGGGCGAAGGCTTCGAAGAGCCGCTGGCTGGCGACGTTGTCGGGCCCGACCGTGGCCTCCACGTGAGTGACGCCGTCAGCCTGCAGCTGCCGCGCCACGTGATCGAGCATCCGGCCGGCGACGCCGGCACCGCGATGGGCCGCGTCGACCGCAACCTGCCACAGCATCACGGTGGTGGGCTGGCCGGGCCGCAGGTAGCCGGTGAGAAAACCCGCTGGGCGGCCGTCGAGAGATGCGATCACCGAGGTGGCGGCGAAGTCGCGGCACCACAGCAGATATGCGTAGGGCGAGTTGACATCGAGGCTGGCGCTGTCGGCAACTATCCGCCACAACAGCGGCCCGTCGGCCACCGTGGGGGCCCGCAGGTCGAGATGCACATTATCGGTCACCGCGCCGACAGTAGTCCTGGGTTACCAGCGGGCGACGGTCAATTCGCCCGCCGCACGCGTGCGCTCACCGGCACCGCGGGTAGCGCCAGCAGCGGGAATAGCCCGCACACCGCGAATGCCAGCGGATAACCGGTGGTGTCGATCAATTCACCGAAGACCGGTGGGCCGACGCCTGCGGTGAGCCGCTGCGTCGTGTTCTGAGCGCCCATCGCGCGCCCGCTCCAAAATGGCCCGGCGAACTCGGGGATCGCGGTGAACGCCAACCCGTTGTCCATCACCGTGATCCCCGCCGCGGCGACCATCACCACCACGGCAATCGGGGAATCCAGGTGGTCGGTAACCGCCAGCAACATCATGACCACTGCGGCGGTGAAGGCTATGGCGCGTATCGGCCGCATCCGTGAGCCGACGCGATCCGACCACCGGCCGGCGGCGATGCGCCCAAGCGCACCGAGCAGCTGCGACACGCTCACCAGGACACCGGCCGACGCGACCGACCAGCCGTGGCTCCGCATGAGCCAGACGAGCATGAAGGTCAAGACCACCGTCTGCGGCACCATCAGCAGCGCCGACGCGAGATGGATCCGCCAAAGTACCGCGGTGCCACGGTAGGGATTGGCCAGCTCCTCGTCATTGGCTGTCGCCCGTTTCTTGCGCGGTGGGTCGAGCACGCCGACGACGCTGATGACCGCTGCCAGCGCGCATATCACGGCCGGGAACAACAACGCCACCGAGAAGTCGCGTTCGCCGAGTTCGGGGAGGACCAAGGCGGCCAAGGCGACACCCAGCGGCTGCGCGGTCTGCCGGATTCCCATCGCCAGGCCGCGCTGCTCCGGCGGGAACCAACCGGTTACCAACCGGCCGCTGGCGGTGTTGGCGCTGGCTGCCGCCATGCCGCCGGCAAACAGACAAGGGGCCTCCACCAGCATCGACGCGGGCACCCATGCTGCCGCGAAAGCCGCCACCGCGGTCAGCGCCAAGCCGACGGCGAGCACGATCCGCTCGCCGACAATGTCCAACAGATATCCCCAGGGGATCAACGTCAACACCATGCCGAAGCTGGGCATCGACGACAACAGCGCGGCTTCGGCCAGGCTGATACCGCGTTCGGCGTCCAGCGCGGGAATCAGGAAGGCAATACCGTTGATGAAGACGGTTGCGCATAGCGTCGCGTTCAGTGAAATCGCCAGCAGTGACCAGCGTCGTGTCGTGCTGATCGAAGGTGTCGGCACTTCTCCATGATTCCACGGCAAACCCGCCTGGGTTCTCCGCGCTAGGCTTTCACGAATGCGCCTTGGCCGAATTGCCAGCCCCGACGGCGTCGTCTTCGTCAGCATCGAAGGCGATCTGTACGACGCCGGCGGGATGACCGCCCGCGAGATTGCCGAGCACCCGTTCGGCACACCGACGTTCACCGGCCGCTCCTGGCCGCTGACCGATGTGCGACTGCTGGCCCCGATGCTGGCCAGCAAGGTGATCTGCGTCGGCAAGAACTACGCCGCACACGTCGCTGAGATGGGCGGCGCGACCCCGCCCGATCCGGTGATCTTCCTCAAGCCCAATACCGCGATCATCGGACCAAATGTCCCAATTAAGTTGCCCGCCAATGTGTCACCCGTGCACTTCGAGGGCGAGTTGGCGGTAGTCATCAGCCGGCCGTGCAAAGACGTCACGGCCGACCGGGCCGCCGATGCCATCCTGGGTTACACCATCGCCAACGACGTCACCGCCCGGGATCAACAGCAGGCCGACGGACAGTGGACGCGGGCGAAAGGCCACGACACGTTCTGCCCCGTCGGGCCCTGGATCGTCACCGACGTCGACCCGACCGATCTCGAACTGTGCACCGAGGTCAACGGCCAGGTCAAGCAGCGCAGCCGAACCTCGATGATGATCCACGACATCGGCGAAATCGTGGAGTGGATTTCGGCGGTGATGACGCTGCTACCGGGTGACCTCATCTTGACCGGCACGCCCGAAGGTGTCGGCGTCGTCGACGACGACGACACCGTCAGCGTCACGGTTGATGGCATTGGTACATTGGTCAACCCAGTTGTCCGCAAAGGAAAGTCGTGACGTCTAGTGTTCGTGTGCGATTCTGCCCATCGCCCACCGGCGTCCCCCATGTCGGGCTGATTCGTACCGCGCTGTTCAACTGGGCCTATGCCCGCCATACCGGTGGCGCTTTCGTTTTCCGTGTGGAAGATACCGACCCCGAACGCGACACCGAGGAAAGCTATCTGGCGTTATTGGAGGCGCTGCGCTGGTTGGGGCTCAACTGGGACGAGGGACCCGAGGTGAGTGGCCCTTACGGCCCCTACCGGCAGTCGCAGCGCAGCGACATCTACCGCGACGTGGTGGCCCAACTGCTTGCGGCCGGCGAGGCGTACCAGGCTTTTTCGACGCCCGAGGAGGTCGAGGCCCGTCACCGCGCGGCCGGCCGCAGCCCAAAGCTGGGCTACGACAACTTCGACCGTGATCTGACCGACGAGCAGCGAGCCGCATATCTGACCGAGGGCCGTAAACCCGTGGTGCGGTTGCGGATGCCCGACGAGGAACTGGGCTGGGATGACTTGGTGCGCGGACCGACTGCCTTTGCGGCGGGTGTTGTGCCCGATTTCGCGTTGACCCGAGCCAGCGGCCAGCCGTTGTACCCCTTGGTCAACCCGGTCGACGACGCGCTGATGAAGATCACGCATGTGCTGCGCGGTGAGGATCTGCTGCCGTCGACACCGCGACAGATCGCGCTGTATCAGGCGCTGATCCGCATCGGCTTGGCCGATCGGGTACCTCAATTCGCCCATCTGCCAACAGTGTTGGGGGAGGGCACCAGGAAGTTGTCGAAGCGCGACCCGCAGTCGAGCCTGTTCGCCCACCGTGACCGTGGTTTCATCCCCGAGGGTTTGTTGAATTACCTTGCGCTGCTGGGCTGGGCGATCGCAGGTGACCGGGACGTGTTCAGCCTTGATGAGATGGTGTTAGCGTTCGACGTGGCTGACGTCAACGCCAACCCGGCCAGGTTCGACCAGAAGAAGGCGGACGCGATCAACGCCGAGCACATCCGGCTTCTGGACGCCGACGACTTCACCGGCCGGCTCCGCGACTACTTCCAGGTGCACGGCCATCGCACCGGCTTGGACGACGCGGGCTTCGGTGCGGCCGCGCGACTTGTGCAGACCCGCATCGTGGTGCTCGGTGACGCGTGGGAGCTACTGAAGTTTCTCGATGACGACGCGTACGCGATCGACCCCAAGGCCGCGGCCAGGGAGTTGGGTCCAGATGCCGATCCGGTGCTCGATGCCGCGGTGGCAGCGCTGGACGGCGTTCCGGATTGGACCGCCACGCGGATCGAGGCCGCGCTCAAAGGCACCTTGCTGGAGGGCCTCGGGCTCAAACCGCGTAAGGCGTTCGGCCCGATCCGAGTCGCGGTCACCGGTGCGTCGGTCAGCCCACCGCTGTTCGAATCGTTGGAGCTGCTCGGACGGGCCCGCAGCTTGCAGCGGCTGCGCGCAGCCGGTGAGCAGCCAGCGCGTTGAGCACTGCGACCGGATTCTTTGGTAATCTGCACGTCGGTCCAAAACGGTTGGCCGGTAGCGGCCGCATGACACCGGTAATGTCTGTGTAAGTCCTTCTGACCAGCGGTTTTAGGCACCTAAGTGGGGTATGGTGTAATTGGCAACACAGCTGATTCTGGTTCAGCCATTCTAGGTTCGAGTCCTGGTACCCCAGCAATGTTTGCTCGCCGCAAGCAATTAGGTGGGCCTACCGCCGTGAGCTATGCTGGCAGCTCGGATCAGTTCTGGCCCCGTCGTCTAGCGGCCTAGGACGCCGCCCTCTCACGGCGGTAGCGTGGGTTCGAATCCCATCGGGGCTACTCATCGGGGCTACTCATCTGTTCCGCGAGCCGAAACAGCTTCGGCGAGCGGGGGTACTCGCGTTAGACAGTTGCGGGCGCGGTTGAGCCGCCCATCGGCATCGCCGGCAACCCGAGCTTGCGATGATCCCAGGAGCGGGTACGCCGGGCCACGATGCGCACCGCAATTCGCTTGTGCATCATCTGGTCCACCGCCGGTTTCATGTCGTCGGTGTAGGGGCCGGTGTAGCGCTCCCAGACGCTGACCCCGACGCGCAGGATGGCATCGGGATCCTCGACGATCTCGGCGATGCCTTCGAAGGACACCCCACGCAGGGTGTCGTAGGTTTGACCGTCCTCGAGCAGGAAGCTCACCCGCGCATCGCGCGCGAGGTTCACGGCTTTCTGCGACTTGGCCTTGGTTTCCAACCAGATTTCGTCGTCGACCACGCCGTACCACATCGCGGTCAGATGCGGCTGCCCGTCGGGGCCGATGGTGGCCAGCGTGCCGGTGCGGCTGGTGGCGACGAACTCTGCGATTTCCGCCTCGGACATGACGATCTGTGCGCGCTGGTGAGCTGCCATGGGAGTCAGTGTGTCAAAGCTGGCGCGTCAACTCGTCGGCGGACTCCAGCAGGTCGGCCGCCCACCGCGCGCCGGGACGTCGTCCGATGCGATCGATCGGACCCGACACCGAGATCGCGGCGATCACCTCACCGCGGACGTCACGCACCGGCGCGGACACGCTTGCCACCCCGGGCTCCCGTTCGGCCGCACTTTGCGCCCAGCCACGCCGGCGTACTTCGGTCAGCGTTCGATCGGTGAATTTCGCCTCGGCCAGCACGGCTTGCTGGGTCGTGGTATCGCTGTAGGCCAACAGCACCTTGGCGCCCGACCCCGCCGTCATCGGCAGCCGAGCTCCGACCGGCACCGTATCGCGAAGGCCCGCAGGCGGTTCCACTGCGGCCACACAGATCCGCCAGCTGCCCTCGCGGCGGTACAACTGCACGCTTTCGCCGGTGATCTCCCGCAGCCGCGGCAACACCGCCGCGCCGGCGGACAGCAGCGGGTCGTTGACATGTGCCGCCAGTTCGGTTACCGCCGGCCCCAGCTGCCAACGGCCCACACCGTCGCGAGCCAGCAGGCGGTGCACCTCCAAGCCGGCGGCCAACCGGTGCGCGGTGGCTCTTGGCAGGCCGGTGCGATCGCACAATTCGGCCAACCCGCACGGCGATTCCGCGATCATGTACAGCACACCCACAGCTTTGTCGAGTACGCCGATGCCGCTATCCTGTCTCATGAAGAGATACTAACGTCTCAAATAGTGAGAACAAGGAAATCGACATGACGATCTCAGCCGACGTTGATACCCAGCGGCCGCGCACGCTGGCGGAAAAGATTTGGGACGACCACGTGCTGGCGTCCGGCGGTGGTAACGCGCCGGACCTGATCTACATCGATCTACACCTGGTGCACGAGGTCACCAGTCCGCAGGCTTTCGAAGGCCTGAGGCTGGCCGGACGTCGGGTGCGCCGGCCCGACCTGACGCTTGCCACCGAAGACCACAACGTGCCGACGATCGACACCGACAAGCCGATCGCCGACCCGGTGTCGCGCAACCAGGTCGAGACGCTGCGGCGCAACTGCGCCGAATTCGGGGTCCGGCTGTACCCGATGGGTGATATCGAACAGGGCATCGTGCACGTCGTCGGGCCGCAGTTAGGCCTCACCCAGCCCGGTATGACGATCGTCTGCGGCGACAGCCACACCTCGACTCACGGCGCATTCGGTGCATTGGCCATGGGTATTGGAACGTCAGAGGTCGAACATGTGCTGGCCACCCAGACTTTGTCGCTGCGGCCGTTCAAGACGATGGCGGTCAACGTCGACGGGGGATTGCCCGCCGGAGTGAGCGCCAAGGACATCATCCTGTCGCTGATCGCCAAGATCGGCACCGGCGGTGGGCAGGGCCATGTCATCGAATACCGGGGCACGGCCATCGAATCGCTGTCGATGGAAGCCCGAATGACGATCTGCAATATGAGTATCGAAGCCGGTGCCCGCGCCGGAATGGTGGCACCCGACGCCACGACATACGAGTTCTTGCGTGGTCGTGCGCATGCGCCGACCGGCGCCCAGTGGGACGCCGCGCTGGCCTACTGGGACCGGCTGCGCACCGATGACGGTGCGGAATTCGACACCGAGGTCTATGTGGACGCCGCCGCATTGAGCCCGTTTGTCACCTGGGGCACCAATCCCGGCCAGGGGGTGCCACTGGCGGCGGCGGTACCGGATCCCGAGCTGATGACCGACGACGCCGAGCGGCAGGCTGCCGAGAAGGCGTTGGCATACATGGACCTTCGACCCGGGACGCCGATGCGTGAAATCACGGTAGATGCCGTGTTCGTGGGGTCGTGCACCAACGGCCGCATCGAGGATCTGCGTGCGGTGGCCGGTGTGCTGCGTGGCCGGAAAGTCGCCCACGGTGTGCGGATGCTGGTCGTTCCCGGTTCGATGCGGGTACGCGCCCAGGCGGAAGCCGAAGGGCTGGGCGAGATTTTCATGGCCGCAGGCGCCGAGTGGCGGCAGGCGGGTTGTTCGATGTGTCTTGGGATGAACCCCGATCAACTTGCACCGGGAGAGCGGTGCGCGGCGACGTCCAACCGCAACTTCGAAGGGCGGCAGGGTAAGGGTGGCCGCACCCATCTCGTATCACCCGCTGTTGCCGCAGCCACCGCGGTACGCGGGAAACTGTCCGCGCCCGCAGACTTGAACTGACATAACACAAGAGGAGATGGCGATGGAAGCCTTTCGCACCCATACCGGTATCGGGGTGCCGCTGCGGCGGTCCAATGTCGACACCGATCAGATCATTCCCGCAGTCTATTTGAAGCGCGTGACCCGAACGGGTTTTGAAGACGGATTGTTCGCAGCCTGGCGTACGGACCCGTCGTTCATTCTTAATCTCAGCCCATTCGACAGGGGCTCGATACTGGTCGCCGGTCCCGATTTCGGGACCGGATCGTCCCGTGAACACGCCGTGTGGGCGCTGATGGACTACGGATTCCGGGTGGTGATCTCGTCGCGCTTCGGTGACATTTTTCGCGGGAATGCGGGTAAGGCGGGGCTGCTGGCGGCCGAAGTTGCATCCGACGATGTGGAACTGCTGTGGAAGGTCATTGAGGCTAACCCGGGGTTGGAAATCACTGTCAATCTTCAAGATCGGAATGTGGCGACAGGAACGGTGGTGGTGCCGTTCAAGATTGACGACTACACCGCCTGGCGGCTAGCCGAAGGACTCGACGATATAGCCCTTACGCTGCGGAAAGTCAATCAGATCGAGTCTTTCGAGGCGGCTCGTCCGATCTGGAAACCGCGTATTCTGCCCACTCTCTAACCGCTTGTTCGGGGGCCGAATTCCGCCGCCCTATGGGGACTATTTGACGTGCTCGCCACCGGCCAAGGGCGGCAACCGGATTGAAAAAAGTCGCTTGAAATTATGCGTGGCTCTTGGAAATCAGCCGTCTCAGGGTTTACCGTGTCCACTAGTCGGTCCAACGAGGACCACTGATTTCGGAGGGTTTGCATGAACAAAGCAGAGCTCATCGATGTACTCACAGCGAAAATGGGCTCGGATCGTCGGTCGGCTACTGCGGCCGTCGAGAACGTCGTCGACACCATTGTGCGTGCGGTGCACAAGGGCGACAGCGTAACCATTACCGGTTTCGGTGTGTTCGAACAGCGACGTCGCGCAGCACGCGTGGCCCGCAATCCCCGCACCGGCGAGACTGTGAAGGTCAAGCCGACATCAGTGCCGGCGTTTCGGCCGGGTGCTCAATTCAAAGCGGTTGTCTCTGGCGCACAGCGCCTCCCGGCGGAAGGACCGGCTGTGAAACGTGGTGTCGTAGCGAGTGGCGCGAGGAAAGCGGCGAAGAAGTCGCCGGCCAAGAAGGCCACCAAACGGGCGGCGAAGAAGGCGGCGAAGAAGGCGCCGGCTCGCAAATCCGCCGCGAAGAAGGTGGCCAGGAAGTCCGCGACCAAGCGGGCGCCGGCCAAGAAGGCGACCAAGCGGACGCCGGCCAAGAAGGCCACCAAGCGGACGCCGGCCAAGAAGGCCACCAAACGGACGCCGGCCAAGAAGGCCACCAAACGGACGCCGGCTCGTAAGTCCACCAAACGGGCGCCGGCTCGTAAGTCGGCCGCCAGGAAGTCACCAGCCAGGAAGTCACCTGCCAAGAAGGCGACTGCCCGGCGCGGTCGCAGGTAAACACATCCGACACGTGGATTCGCCGCGGGCCCCCAACACTCGCGGCGAATCCACGTGTTACGTCATCGCGGCGTCGGCCAGCGCGCTGCCGATGTGATCGGCCGCCACCAGACGACCGTCCGACAGCGACAGTACCCAGGTGCTGCCCTTACGGTTACGGGACTTGTCCGGGCGAACGCCGTCGCGCTCACACCACCAACCGATCAGGTCAGGAATCACCTTGCCCTGTGTGCAGATCACCGGTACGTGCGGCGGAATCGATTGCCCGGGCGGCATCGGCGATCGGGCAGTGTTCGGATGCCGGGCCGGATCGTCGAGCAGGCCGGCGATTTGCAGAACGCGACGCCGGCCGTGTTTGGGGTTCTCGGCGTACGCCTCCTCGGTCAAGGTGGGCTCGTTGCCGATGACCACGCCCAGCTCCTCCGCCAGCGGTTCCACCGTCTGGTGACAGCGCACCCGATCTGCGGCGTACACGTCGTTCGCGCCGAACGCGAGTAGCTGGCCGACCAGCGCCTCGGCCTGTGCACGTCCTTTCTTGTCCAGCGGCCGCTTGGCGTCATCACCCTTGAACCGGGACTTACTGCCCGCGGTGCCATGTCGCACCACCAGCACGGTTTGGCTGTTCGCCGGGTATTTGGCGAACCGGCGCAAGATCTTTCGATCCGGTGGGTAGGAAAGCTGCTTGATCGCCGCGGGGACCCGCAACCAGATCAGGTCATCTACTTCGTGGTTGGGGGTGAAACTGCCGTCAAGGCTGCGCGCCGCCCAGTACCGCACTTTCTTGGTGCCCTGCTCGATCGGGTAACTCACCGACGTGACTCGTCGGCCCAGATGTACTCCGTGCCCAGTCTCCTCAAAGACCTCACGCACCGCTGTCACCGGTTCCGTCTCACCGGGATCGACTTTGCCCTTGGGTAGCGACCAGTCGTCGTAGCGGGGGCGGTGGATCAATGCCACTTCTACCGCGGGATCGCGCGGGCCGGGCCGCCAGAGCACTGCACCGGCGGCGCGAACAGTCCTGTCCGCCGGACGGTGCGGCGAGGTCTGTGTCGACACCTCAACTCCTGCAGATCACTTCGGTCCACCGCACCCCGTGGACGGACGGTCAAGATGATGGGCCAGTCACGGACTGCGGTGCCGCTCCATCAGCGATACCTGATGATCGCGAACGGTGTGGCCGGCCTGCGGCGAAGCGGTCCACTTTCCGTCCGGTCCCAGCTCCCAGCAGCGGGTGGCCGAGTCCAGCGCCGAATCGAGCACATCCCCGAGCTGTGCGGTCAGCCGCGAATCCTTGACCTGAGCCATCACCTCGACGCGTCGGTCGAGGTTGCGATGCATCATGTCGGCGCTGCCGATCCAGAACTCGTCGATGGCGTGGAAGTAGAAAATGCGCGAGTGCTCCAGGAAGCGGCCGAGAATCGAGCGCGCGACGATGTTTTCGGAGAAGCCCTCCACGCCCGGACGGAGCGCACAAATTCCCCGTACCACGACCTCGACGCGCACCCCGGCCTGCGACGCGCGATACAGCGCGTCGATGACCTGTTCGTCGACCAGCGCATTGAGTTTGAACCGGATTTGTCCGTTGCCGTTTTCACGGTGGGCGGCGACTTCGCGTTCGACACGTTCGATGATGCCGGTGCGGATGCCGTGCGGGGCAACCAAAAGGTTGCGGTAAGACACCTTGCGCGAGTAGCCGGTGAGCGAGTTGAAGAGGTCGGTCAGGTCCGCACCGATGTCAGGGTCCGCGGTGAGCAGGCCGATGTCCTCGTACAGCCGCGCGGTCTTGCTGTTGTAGTTGCCGGTGCCGACGTGGCAGTAGCGCCGGATCGTGGAACCTTCGCGGCGCACCACCAGGCACGTCTTGCAGTGCGTCTTGAGCCCGACCAGCCCGTACACCACGTGCACACCGGCCTGCTCCAGCTGACGAGCCCACTTGATATTGGCTTGTTCGTCGAACCGGGCCTTGATCTCGACAAGTGCGACCACCTGCTTGCCGGCTTCGGCGGCATCGATCAACGCGGTGACGATCGGCGAATCACCCGACGTGCGATACAGCGTTTGTTTGATTGCCAGCACATTGCGGTCGGCGGCGGCCTGCTCGATGAACCGTTGCGCGCTGGTCGAAAACGAATCATAGGGGTGATGCACCAGCACGTCGCCCTCGCGCAGCGTGGCGAAAATGCTCTTGGGCGTTTCCCGCTCGGCGAACGCCGGATGAGTGGCCGGAACGAATGTCCGATCTTTCAGCCCCGGACGGTCGAGGTCGTAGATCTGCCACAGTGACGACAGGTCCAGAAGACCGGGGACATCGATGACGTCGCCGGGATGCACGTCGAGTTCGCGCAGCAGCAACTCCAACATGTTCTCGGTCATGTCGTCGGAGACCTCGAGCCGCACCGGCGTGCCGAACCGCCGGCGGGCCAGTTCCCGCTCGAGCGCTTGCAGCAGGTCCTCGTCGCGATCCTCTTCGACCTCGAAGTCGGCATTGCGGGTAATCCGGAACACGTGATGCTCGGCGATCTCCAAGCCGGGGAACAGCACCGGCAGGAAAGCGGCTATCAGCTCCTCCATAGGCAGGAAACGAACTCCGGCCTTGTCGGCGGACCCCTCGGTGCCTTCGCGGGCAGCCAGTTCGACGAAGCGATCGACGTTGTCGGGCACCTTAACCCGGGCGAAGTGCTGCCCGCCGTCGTCGGGCCGCTTCACCGTGACCGCCAGGTTCAGGCTCAGCCCGCTGACGAATGGGAACGGGTGGGCGGGATCCACGGCCAGCGGTGTCAGGACAGGGAAGACCTGTTCGTGGAAGTACCCGGACAACTCGTTGCGCTCCGCATCGTTCAGATCGGCCCAGGTGACAACGTGGATACCGTGCTCGGCGAGCGCGGGCCGCACCGAGTCGAGGAAGACCCGGGCATGCCGGCTGGCGATCTGCTGGGTTTGTTCGCCGATGCGGCGCAGTTGTTCGCGCGGGGTCAAGCCGTCCGCCGAGCGCACCGACAGGCCCATCTCGTCACGGCGTTTGAGGCCGGCGACGCGGACCATGTAGAACTCGTCGAGGTTGGAGGCGAAGATCGCCAGAAACTTGAGCCGCTCCAGCAATGGCGCCGAGGTGTCGGCGGCCAGCGCGAGCACGCGCGCGTTGAAGTCCAGCCAGCTCAGCTCCCGGTTGAGGTAGCGGTGTTCGGGAAGCTGGTCCTCGACCGTGGCCGCGGTCGCCGCAGGTGGTGCGGCGGGTGCCGACTCACCCGGATGCCACACGGCTCCGTCAGGCCGCAAGTCGGCTGCGGTGGCGACGCCGGCGTCCCTGCCTTCCCTGGCCTCGATTTCGGTCACCCTGCGATCATTACTCATCAGTGGGGGGTGCTGCCACCGACAGAGCTACCTCATTCGTCGTTGGGGTGCTATTCGCCTCATCGTCATCGCGCTGAGCCCGATGCCCGTGCGGTCGCCGCACCCACTCCGAGACGGCGGGCCACCGCTAGATCGTCGGGTGTGTCAATATCGCAGCGCAGCCCGGGCCACGCCCCGGTCAGTTCGATAGCGCCCGAACGCCGATGCCGCGCGGCGGAGTCCGGCCCGAACCGGGGGTCAAGCGCGGTCCCGAATGCACACAGTGCTGCGGTTCCGGTGCCGAGTCGGTCTGCGACGAAGCTGCGCCGATGGTGGCGTGCCGCGGCAATCGCCTCGACGAGTTCCTGTGTTTGCAGTGCGGGTAGATCCCCTTGCAGCACAACGATATTGGGCACCGACTTGACCACCATGCGTTCGGCCTCGGCGATGGCGTTGTTCAGGGGGTCGCGGTGACCTTGCGGGGTGGGATCCGGCAGTACATCGGCTCCGAGGTCGGCCGCCGCGGCCGCCGCGGCATCGTCGGGGGTGATGACGGTAACCGAGCGCAGCGTGGTAACGCGTGTCGCCGCAGCGAGGGTGTCCACCAGCATGGCCAGCACCACACTTTCCCGGGTGCCCGCCGAGAACACCGGGGCCAGTCGAGTCTTGGCGGCGGCCAGCCGCTTCACCGCGATGATCAACCCGACATCACCCGCATCGCCGGCACTGCTCATGGCGGTCATCCTGCCAGCGCAGCTTTTCGCCCATACCGTCTAGGGTGAAGCCGCTGCAGCTGTTGCATCGAAAGAAGGCGGAAGGGGGTGAGATGACCGGCTTGGAGGGCATGGTCGCGGTGATGGGTGCGGGCGCGTGGGGGACAGCGCTGGCCAAGGTGCTGGCCGACGCCGGCAGCGACGTCATGCTGTGGGCGCGGCGCGCCGAGGTCGCCGCCGAGATAAATGCCACCCGACACAACCGCGACTACTTGCCCGGTGTGCAGCTGCCGTCGGGCATCCGCGCGACCACCGATGCCGCTGAGGCGCTGGCTGGCGCGTCGACCGTGCTGCTGGGTGTCCCGGCGCAGACGATGCGCGCGAATTTGGGCCAGTGGGCCGGGCTGTTCAGCCAGGACGCGACCATGGTGAGTTTGGCCAAGGGCATCGAACTGGGGACGCTGATGCGGATGAGCCAGGTCATTGTCGCGGTGACCGGTGTCGACCCGGCCCAGGTCGCGGTGGTCTCCGGACCGAACCTGGCCAACGAGATCGCCGACGAACAGCCCGCCGCCACCGTCGTCGCGTGCAGTGACTCCGGCCGTGCGGTCGCGCTGCAACGCGCGATGAACACCGGGTATTTCCGGCCGTACACCAACGCCGACGTGATCGGCACGGAGATCGGCGGGGCATGCAAGAACGTCATCGCGATGGCGTGCGGGATGGCAGCCGGCGTTGGCCTCGGCGAGAACACCGCTGCGGCGATCATCACCCGCGGGTTGGCCGAGATCATGCGGCTGGGGATAGCAGTCGGGGCCAAAGCGGCGACGCTGGCCGGTCTGGCCGGGGTGGGGGACCTGGTGGCCACCTGCACATCTCCGCGTTCCCGTAACCGGTCCTTCGGCGAATGCCTGGGCCGCGGCGGAACGATGGAGTCGGCGCGGCGGGCGTGCGACAGCCAGGCCGTGGAGGGCGTGACGTCCTGCGAATCGGTGCTGGCGTTGGCCTCCAGTTACGACGTCGAGATGCCGCTCACCGACGCGGTACACCGGGTCTGTCATAAGGGACTTTCCGTTGGCGAGGCCGTGCTTCTGCTGTTGGGCCGCAGCACCAAGCCCGAATGAGCGGCGATTCGACTCGCAGCCTGAAAGCCGTCAGCTCTCAGGTTATTCCAGGCCAGCCGGTGGCACCCTCGCCCGTCCTGGCGTCGACTTACCATTTGTCGGCCGACGATTCCCCGCAGCTCGACAGCTACGGTCGCAATTCGAATCCAGGCTGGCGGCACCTGGAATCAGCGCTGGCGGAGTTGGAAGGCGCCGGCGCGGCGTTGGTGTTCGGCTCCGGCATGGCGGCGATCAGCGCTGCGCTACGGGTGCTGGCCAGGCCGGGTTCGACGCTGGTAGTGCCGGCCGACGGCTATTACCAGGTGCGCCGCTACGTAGCCGAACTTGTCGGCGTGACGGTCATCGAAGCGGACAGTTCGCAGATCTATGAGGCCGCCGGGCGCGCCGACGTGGTACTGGCGGAGACACCGACCAATCCGAGTTTGGATGTGGTGGATCTACACCGGCTGGCGACGCTGTGCCACCGTCGCGGTGCCCGCCTGCTCGTCGACAACACGACCGCTACGCCCTTCGGCCAGCAGCCGCTTTCGCTGGGCGCCGATCTGGTGGTCACCAGCGCCACCAAAGCGTTGTCGGGTCACAGCGACGTCGTCGCCGGATATGTCGCCGGCAGTCAGCCCGAGTTGATCGCCGCGGTGGAACGCGAACGGCTGCTTGCCGGTGCGATCCTGGGCGGGTTCGAGGCGTGGTTGGTGCTGCGCAGCCTGGGCAGTGCCGGCTTGCGATTCGAGCGCCAATGCCAGAACGCGCAGGCGCTGGCCACGATGTTGCGCCACCATCCCGCGGTGCGGGCGGTGCGATATCCGGGGTTGCCCGAGGATCCCGCCCACCCGGCGGCCGGGGCACAGATGCGCAGATTCGGTGGTCTCATGTCGATGGAGCTGGCCGACGCCGCAGCCGTGCATGCGCTGGTCCAGCGCAGCGAGCTGCTGATCGCGGCCACCAGCTTCGGTGGCATCCACACGTCGGTGGATCGCCGGGCCCGCTGGGGCGACCGCGTCTCCGACGGTTTCGCCCGCATTGCGTTGGGCATCGAGGACACCGACGACCTGTTGGCCGACGTGCAACGTGCGCTGACTGGGCTCGAAGCGTCCAACCGGTAGCCTCTTTACATTGTGAGTGCCCGCAAGCTGCCCGGCTCCGGTGGCAGGATCCGCGTCGCCGTCGTGTTCGGTGGACGCAGCAACGAGCACGCCATCTCGTGTGTGTCAGCGGGCAGCATCCTGCGCAATTTGGATCCGCAGCGGTTCGACGTGCTCGCGGTTGGCATCACCCCGGACGGCTCGTGGGTGCTCACCGACGGCGACCCGGACGCGCTGGCGATCACCAACCGGGAGCTTCCGGGGGTGAGCGCGGCATCGGGTGCCGAGTTGGCGTTGTCGGCCGACCCGCAACGAGCCGGCCAGTTGATGTCGCTGGCGCCCGGCGGCGCCGAGGTGCTCGCGTCCGTCGACGTGGTGTTCCCGGTGCTGCACGGGCCGTTCGGCGAGGACGGCACGATTCAAGGGCTGCTGGAAATGGCCGGCGTGCCCTACGTCGGCGCCGGAGTGTTGGCCAGCGCGGTGGGCATGGACAAGGAGTTCACCAAGAAATTGCTGGTGGCCGCCGGACTTCCGGTGGGTGATCATGCGGTGCTGCGGCCGTCGCAGCCGACGCTCGACGCCGCGCAGCGTGAACGACTCGGGCTGCCGGTTTTCGTCAAACCCGCGCGCGGCGGTTCGTCGATCGGTGTCAGTCGGGTGACCGGCTGGGATCAGCTGCCCACCGCGATCGGCCGGGCCCGCCACCACGACCCGAAGGTGATCGTCGAGGCCGCCGTTGCCGGCCGGGAATTGGAGTGCGGTGTGCTCGAATTCCCCGACGGCTCGGTGCAAGCCAGCAGCGTCGGGGAGATCCGGGTGGCCGGGGTGCGCGGGCGCGAAGACCCGTTCTACGACTTCGCCACCAAATATCTCGACGACGCCGCCGAACTCGACGTGCCCGCCAAGATCGACGACGAGGTCAGCGACGCGGTCCGCGAGCTGGCCGTCTCGGCGTTCAAGGCGATCGACTGCCAGGGCCTGGCCCGAGTGGACTTCTTCCTTACCGAGGACGGGCCACTGATCAACGAGGTCAACACGATGCCGGGATTCACCATGATCTCGATGTATCCGCGGATGTGGGCGGCCGGCGGCGTCGACTATCCGACGCTGCTGGCGACGATGGTCCAGACGGCGCTGGCGCGCGGGGTCGGCCTGCGCTGACTCGGCCGAGTGACCATCGAGTGTGCGGTGATGGCGTCGAGAGTGAAGTGAGAGCGAGAAATTCGCGATTTTTCCGCCCTGGACGCACAGTGGAATCCAAGGATGCACACTCGACGACCGAGATGTGTGCCTGGGTTATTCGGCCAGAGCTAGCCGCCGGGCGCCGGGCTGATCGGAACGGCGGCCATGGTGTGGTCGACCAGATCCGACAGCTGCTGGATGGGTGTGGGCCCCGATCCGGGCGGCAGCGTGAGCGCTACATAAACCGGCCGGTCGACGGTGTACCAGGTGGATCGATCATCCTGGCGAACCTGAAACCACTGCACCTTGTCGACGACCTGGATCGGCGAACCCACCATAAAATCGGCTGGACGGTCCACCCCGCACCGCAGCACGACAGGCTCGCCGTCGATTCGCCAGGCGGCCGTGCCGGCCGGCGCCGGCTGCGCGACGGGCGCGCGCCGGTAGTCGCCGAGTCGCTGCGGCAGCGCTCCCAGCAACGCCCCGCAAGCAGGATTTTGTGCCTGCGGCGCCGGAAAGGCGGCGATGGCGACCGGTTGGTGTCGCGGGTGGCGAGTCGCTGCGATCGCCAGGACGGCGCCGATCGCGCCGACGGCCACCACCAGCGCGGCGATCAGCAGCGCGCGCGGCGGGCCGTCGTGGCTGTCCAACATGCTTACACTCCCCGGAGTCGTAGGTGAACGTACCGCCAGGAGGTGGCGTGAGCACGCTGGGCGAGTTGGGCGAGTTTCCCATGATCGACCGGCTGGTGCACGGTCGACGCCAGCCGACGGTGGTCGCGCTGGGTCCCGGTGACGACGCCGCCGTGGTGGTTGCCGGCGACGGTCGCGTCCTGGTGTCGACGGACATGCTGGTCGAGGGCCGGCACTTCCGGCTGGACTGGTCGACGCCGCACGACGTCGGTCGCAAGGCCATCGCGCAGAACGCCGCCGACATCGAGGCGATGGGCGGTCGCCCCACGGGGTTTGTCGTGGGCTTCGGCGCGCCGCCACGAACCCCAACTGAGCAGGTCAGCGCGCTGGTGGACGGCCTGTGGGACGAAGCCGAGCGGTTCGGCGCCGGCATCGTCGGTGGAGATCTGGTCAGTAGCCCGCAGTGGGTGGTGTCGGTGACCGTGCTCGGCGATCTGGCCGGGCGGGCACCGGTACTGAGGTCCGGGGCGCACGCCGGATCGGCAGTTGCCGTCGCCGGCGAGCTGGGCCGCTCCGCGGCCGGGTATGCCTTGTGGCACAACAGTATTGACGACTTCGAGGACTTGCGGCGGTGCCATCTGGTGCCCCAGCCGCCCTACGGCCAAGGTCGGGCAGCCGCGGATGCGGGCGCCCAGGCGATGATCGACGTATCCGACGGCCTGGTGGGCGACCTGCGGCACCTCGCCCGGGCGTCCGGCGTCGGCGTCGACCTGGACACCGACGCGCTGGCGGCCGACCATGGGGCGCTGGTGGCCGCCGCCGAGGTGGTGGGCGCCGACCCATGGTCGTGGGTGCTCGGCGGGGGGGAGGACCATGCGCTGGTCGCCGCCTTCGCAGGCCCGGCCCCGTCTGGCTGGCGCGTCATCGGGCGGGTGCTCGATGGGCCGGCCCGCGTGCTCGTCGACGGAAAAGAGTGGCAGGGATATGCGGGCTGGGAGTCTTTTGGCTCGTTAAGGTGACGCAGTGACCGTCTATGCCATTGCCCAGTTGCGGTTCACCGACCGCGCCGCCTACGACCGGTATCAGGCGAGGTTCATGGAGGTCTTTGATCGCCATCCGGGAACGCTGTTGTCCGCCGACGAGTCGCCCCAAGTGGTAGAAGGACACTGGGATCGGGAGAAGGTGGTGCTGATGTCCTTTCCCGACGAGGCCGCATTCCGAAAGTGGGCCGAATCACCGGAATATCAAGAGATTTCGAAAGACCGTCACGCAGGAGCCGACACCGTGGTGCTGCTGACGAAAGGGCTGGCGTGACCGCGCGGCCGCTGGCGGAACTTGTCGAGGACGGCTGGGCGCGTGCGCTGGGGCCGGTCGGCGAAAAGGTCGCCGAGATGGGCCAATTCCTGCGCGCCGAAATCGCGGCCGGCCGTGGCTACCTGCCGGCAGGTGCGAATGTGTTGCGCGCCTTCACTTTTCCGTTCGACCAGGTGCGGGTGCTGATCGTCGGCCAGGATCCGTATCCGACGCCCGGACATGCGGTCGGGCTGAGCTTCTCGGTGGCCGCGGAGGTGCGGCCGCCGCCGCGCAGCCTGGAGAACATCTTCGCCGAATATGCCAGCGATTTGGGCTACCCCGCGCCGTCGTGCGGTGATCTCACACCGTGGGCGCAGCGCGGGGTGTTGCTGCTCAACAGGGTGCTCACCGTGCAACCGGGCAACCCGGCGTCGCATCGCGGCAAGGGCTGGGAGGTCGTCACCGAGTGCGCTATCCGTGCCCTGGCCGATCGAGGCCTGCCGATGGTGGCGATTCTGTGGGGCCGTGATGCCTCGACACTGAAGCCGATGCTGGCCGGCAACGATTGCGTGGCGATCGAATCACCGCATCCGTCGCCGCTGTCGGCGTCGCGGGGGTTCTTCGGCTCGCGACCGTTCAGCCGCGCCAACGACCTGCTGACCGGAATGGGTGCCGAGACGGTCGACTGGCGCCTGCCGTAGTCCCGGAACTACCCGCGAGCGACCTTGCCGGCTTTGATGCAGGACGTGCAGACGTTGAGCCGTTGCTTGTTGCCGCCGGGCCGGGTGACGGCCCGCACAGTCTGGATGTTGGGGTCCCAGCGACGGTTGGTCCGGCGATGCGAATGCGACACCGACTTGCCGAAGCCGGGACCCTTCCCGCAGATATCGCAGACGGCAGCCATGGCTGAAACTCCTCAAATCCTCCAGAAGGGCCAACGACCAAGCATGGGTGACCCGACAACCTGGCCAGAATAACCGTAGCGGGGCGGAACCGCCAAAACGATCGACAACCGCCGGACGCCGCATGACCTGTGTCGTCGTCGCGAATGGTTACGCTGGCGCCACCGGAGGAGGCGCGAGGAGGTGACGAGGTGGGGTCTGCGCTGGGCACGCCGGATCGCCTGCTGGACGCGGCTGCGCTGCGCGACTGGGCGCATACCGCGGTAAGCGACCTGATCACGCACATCGACGAGATCAATCGGCTCAACGTGTTCCCGGTTGCCGATTCCGACACCGGCACCAACATGCTGTTCACCATGCGCTCGGCGCTGGCCGAGGCCAACGCTGTTGCCAGTTCCACGGACCGCTCCGGCGATGTCGTCCGGGTGGCGGCCGCCCTGTCGGTGGGCGCCCTGAACGGCGCACGCGGCAACTCCGGGGTGATCCTGTCGCAGATCCTGCGCGGTATCGCCGACGTCACCGCCGGTGCGGGCGCCGAAACAAGCGGTGCGTTGCGTGACATCGACGTCGCGATGCTCGGCTCGGCGTTGCGGCACGGCGTGGGGCTGGTCGTCGCCTCGATGGGCGGTCAGGAGGTCGCCGGCACCATCGTCTCGGTGTTGCAGGCGGCCGCCGGTGGCGTCGAACAGAACGCCGGCGAGGGGCTGGTCCCGGCGATCGCCGCCGCCGGCGACGCCGCGGTGATCGCGCTGGAGAAAACCCCCGAGCAGCTCGACGTGCTGGGCGACGCCGGTGTGGTCGACGCCGGCGGCCGCGGTCTGCTGGTCCTTCTCGACGCGCTGCGCAGCACGATCACCGGTCAGGCACCCGCGCGCACCGTCTACGAGCCGTCGCCGCGCCGGCAACCGGCGGAGCCCACCGCTGAACAACCCGCGCCGCAATTCGAGGTGATGTACCTGCTGGGTGGGTGCGACGCCGAGGGCGCCGACACGCTGCGCGACCGGCTGGGCGAGCTCGGTGAGTCGGTGGCCATCGCGACCTCCGGAATCGTCGGCGGTTACTCGGTCCATCTCCACACCGACGACGCCGGGGCCGCTGTCGAGGCGGGTCTGGCGTTCGGCAATCCGCGGCGGATCCAAATCTCGGCGCTGACCGGCGGTGCCAGCGGGCTACCGCCGGGCAGCTGGGCCCGGGAACGGGCCGTGCTGGCGGTCGTGGACGGCGACGGCGCGGCCGAGTTGTTCGCCGGGGAGGGGGCCTGCGTGCTGCGGCCCGACCCGCACGCCGCCGACCCGACCGCCGTGCTGAGCGCCCAGCAGCTGCTGCGCGCGGTGGTCGATACCGGCGCCGCACAGGTGATGGTGCTGCCCAACGGCTACGTGGCCGTCGAGGAACTGGTGGCCGGCTGCACCGCTGCTATCGGCTGGGGCATCGACGTGGTGCCGCTGCCGACCGGGTCGATGGTGCAGGGGCTGGCCGCGCTTGCGGTGCACGAACCGGGCCGGCAGGCCGTCGACGACGGCTACACCATGGCGCGCGCCGCCGGCGCCGCCCGGCACGGGTCGGTGCGCGTCGCCACCGAAAAGGCGCTGACCTGGGCGGGCACCTGCGAGCCCGGCGACGGGCTCGGCATCGCCGGCGACGAGGTGCTGATTGTCGCCAAAGACGTGGCCTCGGCGGCGATCGGGCTGGTCGATCTGATGTTGGCGGCAGGCGGCGAGCTGGTGACGGCACTGGTAGGCGCCGGCGCGGAGGCGGCCGCCGTCGAATCCGAGCTGCAGGCCCATGTGCACGACGCGCACCCGGGTACCGAGCTGGTGACCTACCGCACCGGGCATCGCGGCGACGTGCTGTTGATCGGGGTGGAGTAGCCATGGTGGCGCTGAGCGACCGGCTGGATTGCGTCCTGGGCGCCAAGTCCGCCGACCCGCTCGACGAGGTGTTCGGTATCCGCACCGTCGACGACCTGCTGCGGCACTACCCGCGCAGCTACGTCGAGGGCGCGATGGTGCGCGGTGCCGGCCAAGAGCGGCCGCCGGCGGGTGAGCACGTCACGCTCGTCGACGAAATCACCGGCAGGTTGTCACGGCCCATGAAACGCCGGCAGCAAAAGCAGGACCGGGACAAGAAGCGACAGAACGACGAATACCTGGTCATCACCATCGGCTCTGGGCGCAACAAGGTGACCGCCACGTTCTTCCACGCCAAGAAGTGGATCAAGGAGCAGCTCGCCGAAGGAGCCCGGGTGATGCTGTCCGGGGAGGTGGGGTATTTCCGGGGCACCATGCAACTCACCCATCCCGACTTCCTTGTTCTGGACTCCCCGGACGGCAAGGACCACGGCAGCAGATCGCTGCGCATGATCGCCAAGGCATCTCAGGCGGTCAGCGGCGAGGTGCTGCAGTCGGCGTTCGAACGGGCGTTTTACCCGATCTATCCGGCCAGCACGAAAGTGCAGAGCTGGGACATCTACGCCTGCGTGCGCCAGGTACTCGCGGTGCTCGACCCGATACCCGAGCCGTTGCCCGACGCGGTGGTCACCGAGCACGGCCTGATCTCCGAAGACCGGGCGCTGCGAGCGATCCATCTCGCCGAAGACGAGGCCGAGCGGCGGCGCGCCCGGGAACGGCTGACCTTCGACGAGGCGGTGGGCTTGCAATGGGCGCTTGTGACGCGTCGGCACGGCGAACTGTCGGAGTCCGGGCCGGCGGCACCGCCACGCTCGGACGGGTTGGCGCAAGAACTGTTGCGGCGGTTGCCGTTCAAGCTGACCGCCGGCCAGCATGATGTGCTCGACACGCTGGGGTACGAAATCGCCGCGACCCGCCCGATGAACCGGATGCTGCAAGGTGAGGTCGGCTCGGGCAAGACGATCGTCGCGGTGCTCGTGATGCTGCAGATGGTCGATGCCGGCTACCAATGCGCGCTGTTAGCACCGACGGAAGTTCTTGCCGCACAGCATATCCGATCAATCCACGACGTGCTGGGCCCGCTGGCGATGGGTGGTCAACTTGGCGGCGCCGACGACGCCACCCGGGTAGCGCTGCTCACCGGCTCGATGTCAGCGGCGCAGAAGGACCAGGTGCGCGGTGAGATCACCAGCGGTCTGGCCGGTATCGTCATCGGCACCCACGCCCTGCTGCAGGACTCGGTCGAGTTTTACCGGCTGGGCATGGTGGTCGTCGACGAGCAACACCGGTTCGGTGTCGAGCAGCGAGACCAGTTGCGGGCCAAGGCTCCTGCTGGTATCACACCGCACCTGCTGGTGATGACTGCGACGCCGATACCGCGTACGGTCGCGCTGACCGTCTATGGTGACCTGGAGACGGCGACACTGCGCGAACTTCCGCGCGGACGACAGCCGATCAGCACCAACACCATCTTCATCAAAGACCAGCCGACATGGTTGGACCGCGGGTGGCAGCGCATCATCGAGGAGGTCTCCGCGGGGCGGCAAGCCTATGTGGTGGCGCCCCGGATCGACGAGACCGATGACAGCGGCCAGACCGAGGAGGGTGGAAGACCTTCGGCGACAGCGGTAGAGCTGTTCAACCGGTTACGCAGTCATCAGCTGGCCGGCCTGCGGCTGGGCCTTATGCATGGTCGGTTGCCCGCCGAGGAGAAGGACGCCGTGATGACGGCGTTTCGGGCCGGCCAGATCGATGTGCTGGTGTGCACCACCGTGATCGAGGTCGGTGTCGATGTCGCCAACGCGACCGTGATGTTGATCATGGACGCTGACCGGTTCGGCATCAGCCAGTTGCATCAGCTGCGCGGCCGCATCGGCCGCGGCGCACATGCCAGCCTGTGCCTGCTGGTGAGCTGGACCGCGCCGGATTCGGGAGCCGGCCGCCGACTGCGCGCAGTGGCGAGCACCCTGGACGGCTTCGCGCTGGCCGATCTTGATCTCAAAGAGCGTCATGAAGGAGATATCCTGGGCCGCAGTCAATCCGGGCACCCCATCACCCTACGGCTGCTGTCGCTGGCCAAGCACCGCCAAGTCATTGAGATCGCGCGCGAGATTTGCGAACGGATCTATGCGGAGAACCCGTCAGATGTCGGCATGGCGTTGCTGGCGGCACCGTTCAGCGGGACCGAGCGCATCGAGTACCTGGACAAATCATGACCCGCAAAACGCTGCTGTCGTTGTCGGTGACCGCCGTGCTCGCGGTGGTGGTCGCCTACCAGGTGCTGACATCGACCGAGGTGGACCGCGCGGACGAGTTCGCCGCGCGCGCTGACATTCCGACGGTGGCGCCCGGCACCGACGTGCTGGCCGGAATCGTGGTGGTGCCGGCGAGGATTCATCGCTACGACTACCGCCGTGCCGCGTTCGGTGACGCCTGGACCGATGACAACGACGCGCCCGGCGGGCACAACGGCTGCGACACCCGCGACGACATCCTCAACCGTGATCTCGTCGACAAGACATACGTGTCGATCAAACGCTGCCCCGATGCCGTCGCGACCGGCACGTTGCACGACCCGTACACCAACGCCACCATCGACTTTCAGCGCGGTGCCCGAGTCGGCGCGTCGGTGCAGATCGACCACATCGTCCCTCTGGCGCTTGCCTGGGACATGGGTGCCTACGACTGGCCGTTCCCCGAACGGGTGCGCTTCGCCAACGATCCGGCCAACCTGCTGGCCGTGGGCGGACAACCCAACGAGGACAAGAGTGATTCGCAGCCGGCGCGGTGGATGCCACCCAACCAAGCATTCTGGTGCCAGTACGGCATGCAGTTCATCGACGTCTTGCGCGGCTACGCGCTGCCCGTCGACCAGCCGTCGGCGGATGTATTGCGTCAGGCGGCCGCCACCTGTCCAACGGGATAAGTTCCGGGCGGTGGACAGATAGAAGCTATGCCCCCGTGTAGGTCAGC
>NZ_JBOHHI010000181.1:0-49204 GCF_050700595.1 Mycobacterium sp. | reverse complement strand
CGCTCCAGTCGACCGCGGTCTGGGCCGCGATCGCGAAGATCCGGCCCTTGCCGTCATTGGCGGCGTTCTGCGAGGCGGTGTTGTACACCTTCTCGAACACCCGCGGCACCGACACCACGACCGTCGGCTTGAACACCGCGAACATCGGCACCAGATTCTTGATGTCGCTGGTGAACCCGACCGTCACCTTGTTGGCGAAGGCGGCCAGCGTGAGCGCCCGGGCCAGCACGTGCGCCAGCGGCAGGAACACCAGCAGGCGCTCGCCCTTGGACAGCAGCGTCGGCACGGCTTCCTTGGCGCCGCGGGTCTCGTAGACCAGGTTGGCGTGGGTCAGCTGACAGCCCTTGGGCCGCCCAGTGGTGCCCGAGGTGTAGATCAGCGTGGCCGGGTCTTCGGCCCGCAGCATTTCGAGCCGGCGGGTCAGCTCGGCTGCGTCGACCGACGCGCCGGCTTCGGCGAGCTGGTCGAGCGCCCGGGGACCCGGGCCGTCGATGTGCAGGACCCGCCGCAGGGCCGGCAGGTCGCCGGTGAGCTCGGCGACCACCGTGGCATGGGCGTCGGTTTCGGCGAATACCAGCACCGCCCCGGAGTCGGCCAGCACCCAGCGCACCTGCTCCGCCGACGACGTCTCATAAATCGGGACAGTGACCGCACCCACCGACAGAATCGCGAAGTCGAGGATCGCCCACTCGTAGCGGGTGGCCGAGAAGATCGCCACCCGATCACCCGCCTGCACCTCCTGGTCGATTAGACCCAATGCGGCCGAGCGGATTTGGGTGGCCGCCATCGCGCACGTGACATCGGTCCACACGCCGTCGATCAGGCGTTGGAAAATGACGAAGTCGGGATCATCACGCTCATGCTCGAACACCGCGGCGACGATGTTGTCGCGTTCGGCCACCGTGAAGGGGGCGGGGACACTTAATTCACGCACTCTTCTGACCTCGCTTGACGTCGCTGGGTATCGACCAGCCTAGTCCGAGCCCGTGGTGGGCGGCGACGCCGACGTGTGTGAAGCTAGGGCCGTGCACAGCGTGCAAGTCGCCGACCAGACGTTTATCGCCGCCGACCCGGCACGGGTCGGTGCCGCCGTCGCCGACCCGGCCGGCTGGCGCCGGTGGTGGCCTGATCTGCGGCTGGCGGTTGTCGAAGAGCGTGGCGACAACGGAATCAGGTGGGCGGTGACCGGGGCGCTGACCGGCACCATGGAAATCTGGCTCGAACCGTCGCTGGACGGCGTGTTGCTGCACTACTTCCTGCACGCCGAGCCGTCGGGCGTATCGGCCTGGCAGTTGGCCCGGATGAACCTCGCCCGGATGACGCACCGCCGCCGGGTCGCGGGCAAGAAGATGGCTTTCGAGATAAAGGGGACGCTGGAGCACTCCCGCCCCCTCGGGGTTTCACCGGTGACTTGACCCGGTCCGGTCCGGCGCGGGAGTACCGTTTCAGCGAAAGAGGCTGGGGATGGCACCCGCTTGCGGGGGAAAGGGAAGCAATCAGGTGGCAGAGAAGACGGCGCAGACCATCTACATCGATGCCGACCCCAGTACGGTGATGAATGTGATCGCCGACATCGGTTCCTACCCGGAATGGGTGTCGGAGTACAAGGAGGCTGAAGTACTCGAGGCCGACCACGAGGGCTACCCCAAGGTAGCGCGGATGGTGCTGGACACCGCCATTCTCAAGGACACCCTGGTGTTCTCCTATAACTGGCCCGCAGACCGCGGCTCGGTACGGTGGTCGCTGGTGTCAAGCTCGCTACTGCGCTCGCTCGATGGTGCATACCTGTTGTCGCCCAAGGGGTCTGGCACCGACGTCACCTACGAACTCACCGTCGACCTGGCAATGCCGATGATCGGGTTGCTCAAACGTAAGGCCGAGCGCAGACTTACCGATACCGCATTGAAGGATCTGAAGAAACGAGTCGAGGCTGAGTGAGTCGGCAGCGCCCGCCGGGGCCCGGATCAGTCTTTTCGTCGGCAAGGGCGGGGTAGGAAAGTCCACCCTGGCGGCAGCCACCGCCATTACCGATGCGCGCGCCGGCCGGCGGGTGCTGGTGGTGTCCACCGATCAAGCACATTCGCTGGGTGATGTGTTGGGCATCGCGGTCCCGCCGACCGGTCGCCGCGACCCCGTCCGGGTAATGGCCGACCTCGAAACCGGGGGAGTCGACACCGGCGGCGGTTTTCTTGATGCGCTGGCGCTGGACACCCTGGCACTGCTGGAGCTCCGCTGGCGCGACGTGGTCGATACCCTGGGCAGTCGTTTTCCCGATTCCGAGTTGGATAGCATTGCGCCCGAAGAACTCTCGGCGCTACCCGGTGTCCAGGAGGTCCTCGGACTGCACGAGGTCGGCGAATTGGCCGCGGCTGGGTCATGGGACCACGTCGTGGTCGACTGTGCCTCCACGGCTGATGCGCTGCGAATGCTGACCCTGCCCGCCACGTTCGCGCTTTACGTCGAGCGGGCTTGGCCACGGCACCGCAGACTTTCGACGGCCGCCGACGACGCCCGCTCGACCGCGGTGGTGGAACTGGCCGAGCGGGTCAGCGCCGGCGTCGAGCGACTGTCGGCGCTGCTGACCGACGGCGCGCTGGTTGGTGCGCATCTGGTGTTGACCGCCGAACGGGTGGTGGCCGCAGAAGCGGTCCGCACGCTGGGTTCGCTGGCGTTGATGGGCGTGCGCGTTGAGGAGCTGATCGTCAATCAGGTTCTGGTGCAAGATGCTTCGTATGAATATCGCAATCTGCCCGATCATCCGGCCTTCGACTGGTACGCAGAACGCATCGGTGAGCAACGCGCCGTGCTCGACGAACTGGAGGCCACCATCGGCGATGTGGCGCTGGTGCTGGCGCCACACCTGTCCGGTGAGCCGATCGGCACCAAGGCGCTGGCCGAACTGATGGACAGTGTGCGCCGCCGCGACGGATCCGCGCCGCCCGGGCCGTTGCGCCCGGTGGTGGACCTGGAATCGGGATCCGGGCTGCAATCCGTCTACCGACTGCGGCTAGAGTTGCCGCAAATCGATTCCGGTGCGCTCAGGCTGGGTCGGGTCGACGACGATCTGATCATCGGTGCCGGCGCGATGCGGCGCAGAGTCCGGTTGGCGTCCGTACTGCGGCGATGCAGGGTGGCCGACGCGCATCTTCGAGGTAGCGAGCTGACGGTGCGTTTTCGACCTGATCCGAAGGTGTGGCCGGCATGACCGCCGGCGACGATGCAGAGCGGAGCGATGAGGAGGAGCGGCGCTTATGACTGGCGTTCATCCCGACATCGGTCCCGAGTTGCGTAAGCTCGCCCAGAGCATTCTCGACGGAATCGATCCCGCGGTGCGGATGGCGGCGGCGCGGGCCTCGGGTGGCGGTATCGGCACCGGCAAGTGCCAGCAGGTGTGGTGTCCGCTGTGCGCGCTGGCCGCGCTGGTGACCGGCGAGCAGCATCCGCTGCTGACGGTCATCGCGGAGCACAGCGTCACGCTGCTGGCGGTGATCCGCACCATCATCGAGGACGCGGGCGCCTCGGTGACCCCTCCGCCGCCGAACGGCCCGCCCGACGGCGGGGTCGGGGCCGAGATGCCCGCCCATGCCCCCGCGAAAAGCCGGTACCAGCCCATCGCCGTCACCGTCGAAGACTAGTGGCGATCGCGGCGGGTCGCCGCCGGACAAGGTGAGCGCGATCGCAAGCGCGGCGGAGCTAGGCGCGACCGTGCGTGTGGTCGCATCCACACTCGATCGGTACTCTTGGCGCAGAACACTATCCGGTGCGGGCGAGAGGGAGGGCCATGTGGTACTGGCTTTTCAAGTACATTTTCCTGGGCCCGCCGCTTGCGATGCTCGGCCGGCCTAGGGTCGAAGGACTGGAAAATATCCCGCAGTCCGGACCGGCGATCCTGGCCAGTAACCATCTGGCGGTCGCAGACAGCTTTTACCTGCCGCTGGTGGTACGGCGGCGCATCACCTTCCTGGCGAAGTCGGAATACTTCACCGGCACCGGGTTGAAGGGTTGGTTCATCCGCTGGTTCTACAGCAGCACCGGACAAGTCCCGATTGACCGCACCGACGCCGACACCGCGGCGGCCGCGCTTAACACCGCCAAGCGACTGTTGAGCACAGGCAAGTTGCTCGGCATGTACCCCGAGGGCACCCGCTCCCCGGACGGCCGGCTGTACAAGGGCAAGACCGGGCTGGCCCGGCTGACGCTGCACACCGGTGTTCCGGTGATACCGGTGGCGATGACCGGCACCAACGTCGTCAATCCGCCCGGCCGCAAGATGTGGCGGTTCGGCCGGGTCACCGTGCGCTTCGGCACGCCGATGGAGTTTTCCCGGTTCGACGGGCTGGCCGGCAACCGGTTTATCGAGCGCGCGGTCACCGACGAAGTGATCTACGAGCTGATGGGGCTGTCCGGTCAGGAATACGTCGACATCTACGCCGCCTCGGTCAAGGATGGCGACGGCACGACATCGGCCAGCGAGGCGACCCGGATCCCGGAGACGGCGGCGGGCTAGCCGACCGCCGAGACCGGTGTGGGGTCGCAGATGGTCGATTCCCGCGGCGCACGGCGGACGGTGACGGCAATGCCCACCGTCACGAGCGTCGCCATTGCCCACCACACGTAGGAGGCCCCGACAAGTTGTCGCCACCAGGCGGCGCTCGACTCATGGTGCTTGGGGAGCAGGTCGATCGGCGTCCACACCATCAATGCCAGCCCGGCCGCGGCCGCCGCGGCCAGCGCGCCGCTGTGGCGCCGCCATGCCAGCACCCCGGTCACCAACACCGCAGGAAGCATCCAGACCCAGTGGTGTGACCATGACACCGGTGACACCACCAAGCCGAACAGGGCGATACAGATCACCGCCAGGGCGGGCTCACCGGCATCCAGCACCCGTCGCGTCGCCCATATGGTCACCGCCAGCACCAGCAGGCATCCGGCCAGCCACAGCGCGAAGCGCTGATCCTCGCCCAGAGAAAGCCGGGCCAACGCGCCCGCGATGTTCTGGTTCGTGTTCAAGTCGGGGGCGCCGATGCGGTCGGTGTTGCGCACCGTGTCGGTCCAGTACTCCCACGAGTCGCTCCACGCCACCACAAAACCGGCCAGGGTCGCCGCCACGAATGCCGCGATCGCGGTCAGCGCTGCCCGGGCGTCGCGCCGCAGCAAGAAGTACAAAAGGAACACGGCCGGGGTGAGTTTGAGCGCGATACCGATACCGAGCAATACCCCGCGTGGCCAGACTGTCCGGCGGGGCAGGCAGTCGGCGACCACCAGCGTCATCAGCACGACGTTGATCTGCCCGTAGGCGAAGTTCGACGCGATGGGCTCCAGCCAGATCGCCGCCGCGGCCGCGATGAGCACGGCCAGCCAGCACCGGCGCAGCGACGCCGGCCCGGGCACCATCCGGGAGGTTGCCCACACGTCGAGGCGGGTCAACACGATCAGCGTCGAGACGATCAGCAGCGCCAACGTCGTCAACGTGATCGTCAGGCTCGCGGCCGGCAGCCCCAACCAGGCGAACGGACAGAACATGATGGCTGCCAGGGGGGGATAGGTGAACGGCAGATCCAGCCCGATCGGGGTGTGGAACATCACCCCGCCGGTGTAGAGCGGACGGTCATCCAGCCAGGCCTGCCCGCCCATCCGGTAGACGTCGATGTCGATGCGGTAGGCCGGGTGCCCGAGCAGCCGCCACGCGGCGTAGCCGAGTGCCGCGGCCGCCAGTAGCCCCAGCAACCCCCGTCCGACGACCTGCCGGATGGCTACTCGCCCGCGCGCACTGCCCACGTCGGGCGACCGCCATGTCCTCATGTCGGAGAACAGCTTATCGGTGCTGATCCGGCCGGGCGGTGTCGCGGCGAGCGCCGGGCCGGATCGGAGCGTAGTTTTTTTAAGGTGCTCCGCTGGTTGCAGGAAGACATCATCGGTACCGGTCGTCTGCCGATGGTGTCCTGCCTGGTCGCGTTCATCCTGACGTTCTTCGTGACGCGAACCTTCGTGCGCTACATCCGCCGCCGCACCGAGCTGGGCCTACCGGCGAAGTGGTGGCAGCCGCGCAACGTGCACATCGGGTCGGTGCACATCCACCACGTGGTGATCGGCGTGGTGTTGGTGATGGTGTCCGGCGTGGCCATGGTGAGCTTGTCCGTCAACCCGAGCAGGATCGAATTCACCGCGGTGGCGACCCTTTTCGGTATCGGCGCGGCGCTGGTGCTCGACGAGTACGCCCTGATCCTGCACCTGTCCGACGTTTACTGGGAAGAAGACGGCCGCACCTCGGTGGATGCGGTATTCGCTGCGGTCGCGGTGGCGGGACTACTGGTGCTCGGATTGCATCCACTGATGTTTTTTATCGCGCTGTGGCACGACACCACCCACTCACCGGTCTGGCGGGCCGTCGTGATCGCCGGTATGGTGCTCACTCCGCCGCTGGCGGCCGTGGTGTTGCTGAAAGGCAAGGTGTGGACCGGCCTGATCGGCATGTTCTTCGTCGTTTTACTTTTCATCGGGGCGGTCCGGCTGTCGCGTCCACATGCCCCGTGGGCACGTTGGAGATACAACTCGCAGCTGGACAAGATGCGCCGCGCGTTGCAACGGGAACGCGAGCTGCGGCGGCCGGTCGTGCGGGCCAAGCTGTGGCTGCAGAACGTCATCGCCGGAACGCCGCGCATTCCCGACAAACGCATCGTTGACTTCCACCTCGACCGCGAGGTCCACGCCGCACCGCCGCCCGCGGGCACCCAGCGCGCCCTGGCAGCCGGCGGTTAGGTCGTCGTGCGGTACTTCTACGACACCGAATTCATCGAGGACGGCCGCACCATCGAACTGATCTCGATCGGGGTGGCCGCCGAGGATGGCCGCGAATACTATGCCGTGTCCACCGAGTTCGATCCGGAGCGGGCCGGCAGCTGGGTGCGCACCCACGTGCTGCCCAAGTTGCCACCGCCGGCTTCGGCGTTGTGGCGCTCGCGCGCCCAGATCCGCGCTGAGCTGCAGGCCTTTTTCGGAGTCCGGGACGCCGAGCCGATCGAACTGTGGGCCTGGGTCGGTGCCTACGACCATGTCGCGTTGTGCCAGTTGTGGGGCCCGATGACCGAACTCCCGACGGCGATACCCCGCTTCACCCGGGAACTGCGCCAGCTGTGGGAGGACCGGGGATGCCCCCGGATGCCGCGCCGGTCGCCAGACGCGCACGACGCGCTGATCGACGCTCGCGACCAGCTGCGCCGATTCCGGGTGCTCACCGCCGACGGTTCGCCCTGATCACAGGGCCAGTTACCATAGACGGGTGAACTGGACCGTCGACGTACCGATCGACCAGCTCCCGTCGCTGCCGCCGTTGCCGGCCGATCTGCGGGCCCGGCTCGATGCCGCGTTGGCCAAGCCCGCTACCCAGCAGCCGAGTTGGTCGGAAGACCAGGCCAAGGCGATGCGCACGGTCCTCGAAAGCGTGCCGCCGGTGACGGTAGCGTCCGAGGTTGTCCGGCTGCAGGACATGCTGGCGCAGGTCGCGCGGGGTGAGGCATTCCTGTTGCAGGGTGGTGACTGCGCGGAGACGTTCGTGAACAACACCGAACCGCACATCCGGGCGAACCTGCGCGCGCTGCTGCAGATGGCGGTGGTGCTGACCTACGGCGCCAGCCTGCCGGTGGTCAAGCTGGCCCGCGTCGCCGGACAGTACGCCAAGCCGAGGTCGACAGACCTCGATGCGTTGGGCCTGCGGTCCTATCGCGGCGACATGATCAATGGATTCGCACCGGATGCCGCAGCACGCGAACACGACCCGTCGCGCCTGGTACGGGCCTACGCCAACGCCAGCGCGGCGATGAATCTGGTGCGGGCGCTGACCTCCTCGGGGCTGGCGTCGCTGCATCTGGTGCATGACTGGAACCGGCAATTCGTCCGAACCTCACCGGCCGGCGCGCGCTACGAGGCGTTGGCCGCAGAGATCGATCGGGGCCTGAAGTTCATGAGCGCCTGTGGGGTGGCCGACCGCAACCTGCAGACCGCCGAGATCTACGCCAGCCATGAGGCGTTGGTGCTGGACTACGAGCGGGCCATGCTGCGGTTGTCGGACGGCGAGGATGGCGAGCCGCTGCTCTATGACCTGTCGGCGCACTACCTGTGGATCGGCGACCGGACCCGGCAACTCGACGGCGCTCACGTCGCGTTCGCCGAGGTGATCGCCAACCCGATCGGGGTCAAGATCGGGCCGACGACGACCCCGGAGCTGGCCGTCGAATACGTCGAGCGGCTCGACCCGCTGGGCAAGCCGGGCCGGCTCACCCTGGTCAGCCGGCTGGGCAACAACAAGGTGCGCGACCTGCTGCCGCCGATCGTCGAGAAAGTGCAGGCCACCGGGCATCAGGTGATTTGGCAGTGCGACCCGATGCACGGCAACACCTACGAGTCATCCAACGGGTACAAGACGCGGCACTTCGATCGCATCGTCGACGAGGTCCAGGGCTTCTTCGAGGTGCACCGGGCGCTGGGCACCTATCCCGGCGGTATCCACGTCGAGATCACCGGCGAGAACGTCACCGAGTGTCTCGGTGGCGCGCAGGACATTTCGGACACCGACCTGACCGGCCGCTATGAGACGGCGTGTGACCCACGGCTGAACACCCAGCAGTCGCTGGAGCTGGCGTTCCTGGTCGCCGAGATGCTGCGCGACTAGGCGGCTCGCGCTCACAGCAAGCCGGCCAGATTGCTGCCGATCGTCCACGCTGCGGCGGCCACCAGCCCGGTGACCGCCAGCACGACCGCGAGCCAGATCAGCACCATCCGCCGGGCGTGCTGACGAGCGAGTGCGAACTCGCTCAACTCGATTCCAGCGAATTGTCTTGCACCGCCACGTCTTTGGTATTCCGGTTTGGCCGCCCAGTCACGGGTCAGCTGGCGAGTGGGGTGGCGCACGGGTGGTCGCTGTTTTTGGCTGTGATACAGCGCGGCAGACCGGTGCTGCGCGGAGTTACGGGGCGCCGGGACCCGGAATCGCGGCAGTGCCAGTTCGTCGACGATCGCATCCAGCTCGGCGGCCATGTCGAGCGCGTCGGCGTACCGCTCGGCCGGGTCGCGCGCGGTCGCGCTCGCCACCAGTGTGTCGAACTGACGCGGCACACCGTCGATAACCGTGCTCGGCGGCGACACGTCGGCGTCCAGCCGTTGATAGGCGACCGAGAGTGCGGAGTCTCCGGAAAACGGTGTGTCCCCGGTGAGCAGCTCGTAGGCCACGATCCCGGCCGCATAGACATCACTGCGCGGGGTGGCCTTTCCGTCGCGAACCTGTTCGGGGGACAGGTAGGCTGCGGTGCCGAGAATGACGCTGGTCGAGGTGATTCCGGCCGCCGCGACGGCACGCACCAACCCGAAGTCGGCGATTTTGACCTCACCGTCGTCGGAGATCAACACGTTCTCGGGTTTGACGTCGCGGTGCACCAGGCCGGCGTGATGCGCGGCGGCAAGCCCGCCCAGCACCGGACGCAGCACGGCGGCCACGGCATGCGGCGGCATCGGACCACGCTCGGTCAGTAGCTCGCGCAGGGTGCCGCCCTCGATGAGCTCCATCACCAAAAACGGGTGCCGGGCGTCAAGGCCCTGGTCGTAGACCGCGACCAGGCCCGGATCCTTGAGTCGGGCGACGGTCGTGGCCTCGAGCCGGAACCGGGTCAGGAATTGCTCGTCGCCGGCGTAGCGTGAATCCATCACCTTCACCGCGACAGGGCGATCCAGGCGGACGTCGAGGCCGCGGTACACCGTTGAGGTACCGCCGGTGGCGATCTTGCCCACAACTTGGTACCGCCCGTCGAGCATCGTGCCGACTAGGGGATCCGCCGCAGCTGCTGCCACGGGCTCATCGTAGGTGGCACTGCGATTTCCGCCCGAAACGCACACTCAGCGTGCCGCAAACGGTTCTAGACTGAACGCGATGAGCAGCATTCCGGCCGGCGACGACGTCCTGGACCCCGACGAACCCACCTACGAGCTGCCCGACGTCGCGAAGCTGATGGGCGTGCCGGTAACCAAGGTGCACCAGCAATTGCGGGAAGGCCATCTGGTCGCGGTCCGACGTGCCGGTGACGTGGTGGTGCCGCGGGTTTTCTTCACCGAGTCCGGTCACGTGGTCAAGAGCTTGCCGGGGCTGCTGATGGTCTTGCACGACGGCGGCTACCACGACACCGAGATCGTGCGCTGGCTGTTCACCCCCGACCCGTCGCTGACCGTCACCCGCGACGGCACACGCGACGCCATCAGCAACGCGCGGCCAGTCGACGCGTTGCATGCACACCAGGCCCGCGAAGTGTTGCGCCGGGCACAGGCTATGGCTTGCTGAGCGGCGTACTGACCGGCACCTCGGGTGCCCGGTACAGCGAGTACCACGCGATCAGCGCACAGCTCGTCGCGATCCCGACGTGAAGCCACGAGTACATGCCGTGCGCGCCATCGGGTTTGAAGATCACCATGATCCACGTAGAAAACCCGGCGATCGCCGCGATCGCCGGCCGTGACTGGGTCAGCGAAGCCACCACCGCCAGCGGCCAGGTGTAGTACCAGGGCAGCGCGGCGGGCACGAACAACACCACGATCAGCATCGCCCACGCGATGCCGGTGAGCGCCCCGCGGTCGTCGTGCCGGAATCGCCACCACAACAGCGGCAGCGCCACGGCAATGATCACGATCCCGGCAATCCGGGTGACGTGCAACACCGCATAGAAGTTGACGGCGAAAAACCAACTGCCGATGGCATGCACCAGATTGGCCGCCGCGGTTGGCACGGTCAGCCAGTTGATGATCTTCACCGAACCGGCCAGCGCGGTCAGCCAGCCCAGACCCACCCCCGCCACCGCGGACAACACCGCGAAGACGGCCACGAAGATCACCACCGACGTCGCGGTGGCCGAAGCGAATGCCGGCAGCGACCGGTATCCCCGTCGGTCGGACAGATGACGCATCCACACCCAGACCAAAAACGGCAGCGCGATTCCGGCGGTGGCCTTGACCGCTATCGCGACGGCAACCAGCGCGATGCCCGCGACATGATGGCACTCGAAGGTCAGCGCGATGCCGGCGGCCATCAAACCCACCATCAGCATCTCGTTGTGCACGCCTCCCATCAGATGGATGATCACCAGCGGGTTGAGTACGCAGATCCACAGCGCGGTCGGCCCGTCGGCGCCGAGATGCCGGGCAATCCGCGGCGCCGCCCAGATCAACAGCGCCAGTCCGGGCAGCATGCACAGACGTAGCAGCATGGTTCCGGCGATCACATGATTGCCGACCAGCATCGTGACCAGCTTCGCGATCAGAATGAACGCCGGACCGTACGGCGCAGTGGTGATTGTCCAAATGGAACTGACGTTGTCCAACAACGCATTCGGGTTGTCAACCGGACCGGCGGCATAGGGGTCCAGGCCGTCGCGCAGCAGCGCCCCCTGAGCAAGGTACGAATAGGTGTCGCGGCTGAAGACGGGCACCGATCCCAGCAACGGAAGCAGCCAGAAGCCGGTAGTGACGACCATGGTGTATTCGGTAGCGCTGCGGTCAATGACCCGGCGGCCCAGCCCAAGCCACGCGATCAGCATCAACGCGACACCGGACCACAACAGCACAGAGGACAGCACCAGACCGTGGCCGAAGCGCAGCCAGGACAAGTGCAGCGACTCCAGCAGCGGGTCGTGCGGCTTGGTACTGCCCGCGCCGAGCCCGCCCGCGGTGATCAGCACCGCACCCAGGCAGCCCCGCATCGCCGGGCGTGCGTCGTGCGATGCGGTGAATTCCCGGAGACGCGAAATATGGTGTGGGCCATCGGCGGCCGAGCTGGTGGTCGATGCGGGTGTCGGGGTGGGCATGAGGCTCAGGTGACCCTGTTGGCGGCCAGCCGAGCCAGCTCGGACAGCCCTGTCCTTGCCGCCGGGTCGATCGGTGCGGTGGCCAGGGTGGCCAATGCCCGTCGGGTCAGCCGCTCGATTTGGTCCTCCACCGCGGCCAGCGCGCCCACCGCTTCGATGGCACCACACACGTCGCGTACCTGCGCGTCGGTCAGGTCGGTTCCGATCGAGGTCCGTAACATGTTGGCGGCCACGGGATCCGATTTGTCGGCCGATTCCATTGCCTCGGCCAGCAGCACGGTGCGCTTGCCGGACCGCAGATCGTCACCGGCCGGCTTGCCGGTGACCGCCGGGTCTCCGAACACGCCCAGCACATCGTCGCGTAGCTGGAACGCCACCCCCAGGTCGGTGCCGACCTGATGGAAGAGCTCCTGAACGTCGGGCCGGTCCGCCGCAGCGGCAACCCCCAATTGCAGCGGCCGCGACACCGTATATGAAGCGGTCTTGAACGCGTTGACGGTCATCGCCGCGGAGACCGACTCGGCGCCGCTGGCCTCGGCCACGATGTCCAGGTATTGGCCGCCGAGCAACTCGGTGCGGATATCGGCCCATACTTGGCGGACGCGGCGGCGGGCATCGGATGGCAGATCGACGCCGGCGACGATGTCGTCGGCCCAGGCGAGCGCCAAGTCACCGAGCAGTACCGCCGCCGACATCCCGAACCGGTCCGGCGATCCCCGCCACCGCCGATTGCGGTGCAAGGCGGTGAACTTCACGTGCGTGGTCGGCCGGCCGCGCCGGGTCGCCGAGCCGTCGATCACGTCGTCGTGCACGAGTGCGGAGGCGTGCAGCAACTCCAGCGCGGAAAACAGCAGCATCACTTGCGCATCGGCCTCTTTGGTCGCCACCGCGCGCCAGCCCCAGTAAGCGAAGACCGGCCGGAGTCGCTTGCCGCCGCTGAGCACAAACTCTTCCAGCCCGGCGATCAGGCCGTCGTAGTCGCTCCCGATATACGCGGAGTCCGTGCGGCGGTCGTGCAAATACGCTCGCAGCGCTTCGGTGATGGCGTCGGCGAACTTGACGGTTGCCGCTGCTTGGAGGCTCAGCGCGGCACCCCTTTCTGCTATAGCTGTCCTGCGCCGACAGTCTATGTCGGCGGTCGCCCGACCAGTTGCTTCGACAGGCTCACTATCTGACACCTATGCTGTCGTAGCCATCCAATGAGGAGCAGCCCGGTGACCCTGAACACCATCGCGATTGAGCTGGTGCCGCCGAACGTTGATCGTGGTTCGCAGCAGGCAATCGAAGACGCCCGAAAAGTGCTGCAGTTCGCCGCGGACTCCGGCATCGAGGGCCGCATCGGGCACGTGATGATGCCGGGGTTGATCGCCGAGGAGGATGACCGGCCCGTCGAGATGAAACCAAAACTGGACGTGCTGGAGTTCTGGTCGATCATCAAACCGGAGCTGCCCGGGGTGAATGGACTGTGCAGCCAGGTCACCGCTTTCTCCGATGAGCCCTCCCTGCGCCGGCGGCTCACCGATTTGGTGGCTGCCGGAATCGAGGGCATCGTCTTCGTTGGCGTACCGCGCACCATGCAGGACGGCGAAGGCTCCGGCGTCGCGCCAACTGATGCCCTTTCCATTTATCGCGGGTCGGTGCACAACCGCGGCGTGATCCTGATCCCCACCCGAGAGGGCGAACAGGGCCGCTTTCGTTTCAAATGCGATCGGGGTGCGACCTTCGCTCAGACCCAGCTGTTGTATTCCGATGCCATCGGAGGTTTCCTGGCCGAGTTTGCCAATAACACGGACCATCGGCCCGAGATCTTGCTGTCGTTCGGCTTCGTCCCGAAGGTGGAGAACCGGGTGGGTTTCATCAATTGGCTCATCCAGGATCCGGGCAACGCCGCCGTCGCCGACGAGCAGGCGTTCGTCAAGACGTTGGCGAACAGCGAGCCCGCGCAACGGCGCAAACTCATGGTCGACCTCTACAAGCGGGTGATCGATGGCATCGCCGACCTGGGTTTTCCGCTGAGCATTCATCTCGAGGCGACGTATGGCGTGTCGGCAGCGGCGTTCGAGACGTTCGCGGAGATGCTCGATTACTGGTCGCCGGCGCCGTAGTCGCGGGGTTCGGCGAACCGGGGAGAGCGGTCTCGACCCAGCCAGGCCAGCAGCGCCACCAATCCGGCCACCGCTATTGACGACAGCCCCAGCCACAACGCGGCGCCGCGGAAGGAACGGGTGCTGGGATCGGTGTAGCGGGCCTGGGCGGTCATGGTGCTGACGACGCCCGGCTTGAGCCGCCACTGCACCATCTCTGCGTCGACGCGGTCACCGTTGGTCGAGGTCACCGGGCCGGGGAAGGCCACGCTCAGCTGCACATCGGCGTCCGGATCGGTCAGCGTGGTCAGATCGGCCCGGCCTTCCAAAATCACCAGGTTGCCGGCTCTGCGCAAGGTCAGATTCACGCCCTCGGCGTCTGGATTCATGTTCGCCAGCTGCGGCAGTTCGGCAAACGTCAGGTCGGAGAACACGGCCTGCGAACCCACATAGCCGTCGCGGTTGTATTTGGAGATCGCCACTTTCTGGCTGAACGGCAGGTTGGAATCGAATTGCGGCCCGGCGTCCTTGTCGTTGCGCGGCTTAACCGCGGCGGTGACCTGCCCGGATATCAGGTCGTCGGGCGAGATGGTGATTGACGCCTTGATCTGCACACATCCGGCGGCCGTGGGCACCACCAACAGCAGCAAGAGCAGCGCGAGCAATCGACCACGACGGGCCGGGAGCGACAGGCAGCGGGCACGCATCAGGTCATCGTGCCAGACCGATCCGCTATAGCGGCAGCCTGCGGCCCAGGATCGCGAACGCTCGCGGGTCGCCGGCGAAGTGGTAGCCGCGCATGATGTCGGTGAACCCCAGCCGCCGGTACAGTCGCCACGCGCGGTTGGCCTCACCGTTGGTTTCCGGGGTCGACAGCAGCACGTTCTCCTCCGCGCGTCCGGCGAGCAGCCGTCGCGCCAACGCCTCGCCCAATCCATGGCCTTGCGCCCGGGGATGGATGTGTAACTCGGTCAACTCGAAGTAGCTGGCCATCAGCCTGGCGATCTCGGCGCCGGGAAAGCCGCCGCGCTGCAACCCCAATACCACCTGCTGCTGCCACCACTGATCGGGCGCGCCACAGTACCCGTAAGCCACGCCCAGCAAGGGCGCGCTGCTCAGCTTCGCGGCCGACGGCGTGTCCCCGGGCCGGCTGTCCGCCTCCACCGCGGCCACCGCCTGCCAGCCCTGCCGGCGGGTGTGCTCCAACCACATTGCCGCGCGTTGGTTTTCGGTGCCGGGGGGATAATGCATCGCGTGGACGTACACGCCCAAGGCGTCACCGAGACGGCGCCGCATGTCATGCGGCGGTAGGTCGATGAGGAATGTCGCCAACTCGCGGTGCCCTCCTCGGCGATCATCTGCGGCACAGCTCCCTTGCCATTATCGGGGTCGCGCCGCGCGTATCGAACGGCAATCGGTCGCAGCTACAATCGGCTGACGAACCCAGTGGTACGGCGCACACGGACCTCGTATCATCTGAGGTAGGTGTCCACTAACGGACATCTAGTCGGCAAGGAGGGACGAATGCCACTCTCCGATCATGAGCAGCGGATGCTTGACCAGATCGAGAGCGCTCTCTACGCCGAAGACCCCAAGTTCGCTTCCAGTGTCCGGGGCGGGGGATTGCGGGCGCCGACGGCACGGCGTCGGTTACAGGGTGCAGCGCTGTTCGTCATCGGCCTGGGCATGCTGGTTTCCGGGGTGGCGTTCAAGGCCACCATGATCTGGACCTTCCCGATTCTTTCCGTCGTCGGGTTCGTGGTCATGTTCGGCGGCGTGATTTTCGCCATCACCGGTCCGCGGCTTTCCGGCAGGCGGGATTCCGGGCAGGCGCCGCGCCAGCGTCGCGCCAAGGGTGCCGGTGGGTCCTTCACCAGCCGAATGGAAGACCGGTTCCGCCGCCGCTTCGACCCGTAACGTCCAGTCGACCCGGGGCAGCCATCGTCGGCTGCCCCTTTTTCATGCCCGGGCAAGCCGGGCCCCACAACGCCCCACTTACCGTCGGATCGTCGTTGATCTGGGGATTCCTCTATAAATAACGCTCCGGTATCCGAGGCCGGTCCGGCCGGCGTGGTGTGCGTACCGGTAAAACATCCACCTGTTATCAAATAGATGGGGCTGAGTGGGGGATTGTGGGGTATGGTGGCTGAAGTCGGGAGGTGGCGCGCGGGCCCTGCGCCGTGGCGGGAGGTGGCCAGATGTTTCTGGGCACCCACACGCCCAAGCTCGACGACAAAGGGCGGCTGACGCTGCCCGCCAAGTTCCGCGACGCGCTGGCAGGAGGGTTGATGGTCACCAAGAGCCAAGACCACAGCCTGGCCGTCTACCCTCGCGCCGAATTCGAGCAACTTGCCCGCCGGGCGAGCGGCGCTTCGCGCAGCAACCCGGAGGCGAGAGCGTTTCTGCGCAGCCTGGCCGCCGGCACCGACGAACAGCATCCCGATGCCCAGGGCCGAATCACGTTGTCGGCCGACCATCGCCGCTACGCCAACCTGTCCAAGGACTGTGTGGTGATCGGATCGGTCGATTACCTGGAGATCTGGGACGCGCAGGCCTGGCACGACTACCAACAGACCCACGAAGAGAACTTCTCCGCGGCCAGCGATGAAGCACTCGGCGACATCATCTGAGACGCATGCCCGTGCACCGTGGCCTCTGCCCGAACCGACCCTGACGTACTTCCCCAACGCCAGGTTCGTGCTATCGGACAGGGACCTCGGTGCAGGGGCAGCCGCGCACTGGCCCGTCCGCCGACGGACCGCTTGTCGGGGAGGTGTTGTCGTGCCTGACACCAGGGGCGATTTCGGTCACGTGCCCGTGCTGGCTGAACGCTGTGCCGCGCTGCTCAGCCCGGCGCTGAGGCGGCAGGCGCCCGACGGATCCGGGGCACTGCTCGTCGACGCCACCATCGGTGCCGGCGGCCACGCGGAGCGGTTTTTGTCCGAGCTGCCGGGGGTGCGGCTGATCGGCCTCGATCGCGATCCGACCGCGCTGGACATCGCGCGCACGCGGCTGGCGCGCTTCGCCGACCGGGTGACGCTGATCCGGACCCGCTACGACGGCATCGCCGCCGCCCTTATCGAATCAGGCTATGCCGCAACGGGTTCGGTGGACGCGGTGCTCTTCGACCTCGGCGTCTCCTCCATGCAGTTGGACCGCGCCGAGCGGGGATTCTCGTACGCCCACGACGCACCGCTGGACATGCGGATGGACCCCGAGTCCCCGCTGAGTGCCGCGGAGATCGTCAACACCTACGATGAGGTGGCGCTATCCGACATCCTGCGCCGCTACGGCGAAGAGCGGTTCGCGCGTCGCATCGCCGCGCACATCGTCCGCCGCCGGGCGCACACCCCGTTCACCTCGACCGGTGAGCTGGTATCGCTGCTCTACCAGGCGATCCCGGCCGCGGCGCGACGCACCGGGGGGCATCCGGCTAAGCGCACGTTCCAGGCGCTGCGTATCGCGGTCAACGGCGAACTGGACTCGTTGACCAGCGCGCTGCCGGCCGCGCTGGACGCGCTGGCCGCCGGCGGGCGCATCGCGGTGCTGGCGTACCAATCGCTTGAGGATCGCATCGTCAAGCGTGCTTTCGCCGACGCCACCGCGTCGGCCACACCGAGCGGTTTGCCGGTCGAACTGCCTGGGCTCGGGCCGCAATTCAGGCCGCTGACGCGCGGTGCCGAACGCGTCGGCGACGACGAGATACTGCACAACCCGCGCAGCGCCGGAGTGCGACTACGGGCGTTACAGCGGGTCGAAACCGGGGTACCGGCCAGCAAGGAGGGGGATTGATGAAGGCCAAGCGCGACGCGCTACCGCGCCGTAACGACGACCGTCGCCGCGGACACGAACTTGCCCCCGGAAAGGCCGGGCGCCGAACGGTCGAGAAGACATCGGGACGCCGCGCGCGGACGCGGGCGGGAAAGGCGTCGGCGCCTGCTCGTGAACCACGGGTGCCCCGGTCTGCGCCGCAAACCACGCCGATTTCCCGGCCGGCCGAACGGCCGGCCCGGCCCAAGAACACCAGCCAGGCCAAGGCCAGGGCGAAGGCGCGCAAAGCCAAGGCCCCCAAGGTAGTTCGGCCTCCGTTACGAGACCGCCTACTGCACCGGCTGGCGTCGATTGATCTGCGCCCACGCACATTGGCCAGCAAGGTGCCGTTCGTGGTGTTGGTCATCGGTTCGCTTGGCGCCGGGCTGGGCATCACGTTGTGGTTGTCCACCGACTCCGCCGAGCGTTCCTACCAGCTGGGCAGCGCCCGCCAAAAGAACCAGATATTGCAGCAGCAGAAGGAGGCGCTCGAGCGCGAGGTGCGAGAGGCGCAGTCGGCGCCGGCTTTGGCGGAGGCCGGCCGCAACCTCGGGATGATCCCGTCGAGGGATACCGCCCATTTGGTCCAGGATCCCACCGGAAACTGGGTGGTGGTCGGCACGCCCAAGCCGGCCGAGGGTGCTCCGCCGCCGCCGCTGAACACCAAGCTGCCCGACGAGAAGCCGTCGCCCCCGCCCGCCCCGCCGGTCAATCCGGTGGAGGTGCCGGTGCGGATATCGCCGGGTATCGGCGTGCCGGGCATGCCGGGGTCCGGACCGCAAGTTCTGGTCCGCGACCCTGCTGGTGCGACAACACTGGGCACCCAGCACCTACCGGGCCAGTTGAACGCGCCCGGGCCCGCCGATTCCGCGCCGGCTCCTCCCGCTGCGCCACCCGCGCCGCCGACGGCTATGCCGCTGGGCGGTGAGCAGTTCGGTCCGGTGACCGCCACGACGCCCGGTGCGACCAGATGAGCGGCGCAAGCCGCGCCCAGAGGCGGGAACGGACAACGCGAGTCAACCCGGCCAAGAAGCCCAAGAAGCCCAAAGCTTCCAAGAAGGTCAAGGCTTCCAAAAACGACGTGCGGACACGGGCGGCCGCGACCGGCCATTCGGCGCGCGACCGCCGCACCCGGCAAGCCGTCGATTTGGGGGTGGCCGGCGCGTCGTTCCTCTTCCGTTACCGGGCCGGAAATGTGGTCATCTTCTTGGCGCTGATCGTGGCCGCCACCCAGCTGTTCTATCTGCAGGTGCCGCGCGCCGCCGGCCTGCGCGCCGAGGCGGCCGGGCAACTCAAGGTCACCGACGCCGAAAAAGCAGTGCGCGGCAGCATCATCGACCGTGATAACGATCAACTCGCCTTCACCGTCGAAGCCCGCGCGCTGACGTTCCAACCGCGCAAGATCCGCAAGCAACTGGCCGAAGCCAACCAGAAGGATGCCAACGCTCCTGACCTGCAGCAGCGGCTGCACGACATCGCCAACGAGGTCTCGACCCGGCTGAACAACAAGCCCGATGCGGCCACCGTGGAAAAGAAACTGCGCAGCGACCAGACGTTCGTCTATCTGGCTCGCGCGGTCGATCCGGCGATCGCCAGCGCGATCACCGCGAAGTATCCCGAAGTCGGCGCCGAGCGGCAGGACCTGCGCCAGTATCCGGGCGGATCGCTGGCGGCCAACGTCGTCGGGGGCGTCGCATGGGACGGTCACGGTCTGCTGGGCCTGGAGGATTCGCTGGACGCTGCGCTGGCCGGAACCGACGGCTCAATCACCTACGACCGCGGATCCGACGGCGTGGTGATCCCCGGCAGCTACCGCAACCAGCACCGGGCGGTCAACGGTTCGGCCGTGCAGCTCACCATTGCCGATGACATCCAGTTCTACGTCCAGCAGCAGGTGCAGCAGGCCAAGAATCTTGCGGGCGCCCGCAATGTCTCGGCCGTCGTGCTCGACGCCAAGACCGGTGAGGTGCTGGCCATGTCCAACGACAACACTTTCGACCCGTCCCAAGACGTCGGCCGGCAGGGCAACAAGCAGATGGGCAACCTGTCGGTGTCCTCGCCGTTCGAGCCCGGCTCGGCGAACAAGGTCGTCACCGCGTCCGCGCTCATCGAATACGGCCTCTCCAATCCCGACGAGGTGCTGTCGGTGCCCGGCTCGATCCACATGGGCGGGGTGGACGTGCACGACGCCTGGGGCCACGGCGTGATGCCCTACACCACCACCGGCGTGTTCGGGAAGTCGTCCAACGTGGGCACACTGATGCTGGCCCAACGGGTGGGTCCGGAGCGCTACTTCGACATGCTGAAAAGGTTCGGGCTGGGTCAGCGCACCGGTGTCGGGTTGCCCGGTGAGAGTGCGGGGCTGGTGCCGCCGATCGACCAGTGGTCGGGCAGCACATTCTCCAACCTGCCTATTGGTCAAGGACTTTCGATGACCTTGTTGCAGATGACCGGCATGTATCAGACCATCGCCAACGACGGGCTGCGGATGCCGCCGCGCATCGTCAGGGCGACGATCGCGCCCGACGGCAGCCGCACCGAAGAGCCGCGGCCACAAGGCGTTCGGGTGGTATCGGCAGAGACCGCGCACACCGTGCGCAACATGCTGCGCGCGGTGGTGCAGCGCGACCCGATGGGCACCCAGCAGGGCACTGCGCCCCAGGCCGCGGTCGAGGGCTATCAGATCGCCGGAAAAACCGGTACGGCACAACAGATTAACCCGGCCTGTGGTTGCTACTTCGATGATGTCTACTGGATCACGTTCGCTGGTATGGCCCCTGCCGACGACCCGCGCTACGTGATCGGAATCATGATGGACAACCCGCACCACGCCGCCGACGGCTCACCCGGGACATCGGCGGCACCGCTGTTCCACAACATCGCATCCTGGCTGATGCAGCGCGAGAATGTCCCGCTGTCACCCGACCCCGGGCCGCGGCTGACGCTGCAAGCGATGTAGGACGGCATTACGGAGTTCACTGGTTCGCGCGCTCGTCGCGGTCAAAGCGCAACTGGCCGGCCAGTATCCCGCCGCAAGCCCCGATGCGATCCGCGCCGCCGCATATGCGCTGGCGTGCCTGTTCGAAGCCCACGGCGCAGCACCATGGCTGCTGGGTGCTGACGCTGTCAAACACCTATTGAGTCAACAGCCGCAGATCGATTCCCTGGTACTGCCTGAAATCAGTGTCAGTGGTCACCAACGTGAATCCACCGGTGAACGCGAATGCGGCCAGATAGGCATCCATCCAGATCTTGGGTGAGGCCGACTGGCGAACCGCGAACATTTTCCACTGGGTTTCCAGACCATTGGGTTCCTGACCGGTCATCGTGATGCGATCGTCTGCCAACAACGCGGCATAGACCGACCATGCTTCGGCGTTGGTCAGCGCAGCATTGCCGTACGCGCCCAGGACCGCGCGGCTGGTCAGTAGCCGTAGCAACGACTGCTGGGTTGCGCGGCAGAAGTGAATGACCGCAGGCTCGTCGACGGCGTCCAGCCACGCTCGCACGGTGGGGTGGTGGGGGTGTCTGGAAAGTGCCAGGGCGAGCCAGACGTTGGTGTCACAGAGCTGCATCGTCACGCCCGGACGCCCAGTCGGTTTCCTGGTCCAGCAGAGCGGCGGCGACACGCTCCGGCGTCATCTCGCGATCGGGGCGAGCCGGGTGTTCACAGTGCACGAGTGGAAGCCGCACCCGCCGTGCGGGTGAGATCGGGGGCCCGCTGTCTGCCTGAGACAGGCCGCGTCTGAGAAGCTCGGCCACGACATCCTTGATCTTGCGATCCTGCTGAGCCGCGCGGACCTTGATGGCGCGCATCAGCTCATCGGGCAGATCCAGCGTGGTTTTCATTTTCCCAGTTTAACAGCTTGCTGGTTATATGGCACAGAACCCGGATGGCCGCATCCAAGGAAAACCCACGCCCGTAACGGGCTTGCGCGACCGTACGGTGCGCGTTGACTGGTCTGGTTGGGCTCCGCCCTGCGGCCGGGGTGGTATCCGCGCAGCGCGTCGCTACCCGGCCCTGCGACGTTGCCGCGCTAGATAAGGTGTCATGGCCGTTAATGGCGTCCGGAACAGGCGGCGAACGGAGGTGATGACGGTGGCCGCTGTGCTGCGCCCGAGCGTCGGTGCGGGCGTGCCGCTGTCGGTGCTGGCAGCCCAGGTCGGCGCGGTATCCGCCGACCGGAGCGTGGTCCCTGACCTACGGGTCACCGGCGTGACGCTGCGAGCACAGGACGCGCTGCCCGGCGATCTGTTTGCCGCCCTGCCTGGCGCGTCGACCCATGGTGCCCGCTACGCCGGCGCAGCGATCGAGCGCGGGGCCGTGGCGGTGCTCACCGACGCCGACGGAGTCGCGCAGATGGCCACAGCGGTCCCGGTGCTGATCCACCCGGCGCCGCGCACCGTGCTCGGTGAGCTGGCCGCCACGGCGTACGGTCACCCGTCGCAGCGGCTGGCCGTTGTCGGGATCACCGGGACCTCAGGCAAGACCACCACGACTTATCTGGTCGAGGCCGGGCTGCGGGCGGCGGGGCGGACGGTGGGGCTGATCGGGACCATCGGCATCCGCATCGACGGCGCCGACGTCCCCAGCGCGCTGACCACACCAGAGGCGCCCGCGCTGCAGGCCCAGCTCGCCGTGATGGCTGAACGTGGTGTGGATACCGTCGTGATGGAGGTGTCCAGCCACGCGCTGACGCTGGGCCGCGTCGACGGTGTGCGCTTCGTGCTCGGCGCTTTCACCAACCTGTCCCGCGACCACTTGGACTTCCACTCCAGCATGGCCGACTACTTCGAGGCCAAGGCGCGGTTGTTCGACCCGGCCTCAGCGCTGCATGCCCGCACCGCGGTGGTATGCGTCGACGACGACGCGGGTGAAGCGATGGCCGCTCGGGCCGGCAGCGTGATCACGGTCAGCGCCGCCGACCGGCCCGCGGACTGGCGCGCCGAAGACGTTGCCGCCGACGCCGGCGGGGCCGAGTTCACTGCGGTTGACCCGGCGGGCGTGCATCATCGGGTGGGCATCGGGCTGCCGGGCAGTTACAACATCGCCAATGCCCTTGTCGCACTGGCGATTCTGGACAGGCTCGGGGTTTCTCCGGAGCAGGCCGCATTCGGGCTGCGTGACACCAGTGTGCCGGGCCGGCTGGAGCAGATCGATCGCGGCCAGGACTTTCTCGCGCTGGTCGACTACGCCCACAAGCCGGGCGCGTTGGGTGCGGTGCTGCAGGCCGTTCGTCGTTCCGGCAGCCGCCTGGCGGTGGTGTTCGGGGCCGGTGGCGATCGGGACCCCGGGAAGCGGGCGCCGATGGGCAAAATCGCCGCCGAGCTGGCCGACCTCGTCGTCGTCACCGACGACAACCCGCGCAGCGAGGACCCGGCGGCGATTCGCCGCGAGATTCTGGCCGGCGCCGCCGACGCCGGCAGCGGCGCAGAAATCGCCGAAATCGGCGACCGGCGGGCCGCGATCCGGCGTGCGGTCGCCTGGGCCGGCTCTGGTGACATCGTGCTGATCACCGGCAAAGGCCACGAAACCGGGCAAAGCGCCGGCGGGCAGACCCGCCCGTTCGATGACCGGGTCGAACTGGCCGCCGCCCTTCAGGAGCGGGAATGATCGCCCTGACCGTCGCCGAGATCGCCGAGATCGTCGGCGGACAGCTGGCCGACATCTCGCCGGCCGCCGCCGCCGGGCTGCGCGTGACCGGCACCGTCGAGTTCGACTCGCGCCGAGTCACGCCGGGCGGGATGTTCCTGGCGCTGCCCGGCGCCCGCTCGGACGGGCACGACCACGCCGCATCTGCAGTGGCGGCCGGCGCGGTCGCCGTGCTGGCCGCCCGCCCGGTCGGCGTACCCGCGGTCCTGGTCGCACCCGACCCGCAGGCAGCCCGCCGCTCCGGCGTGCTCGAGCATGACACCGACGGGTCGGGCGCGGCGGTGCTGGCCGCGCTGGCCAAACTGGCGACAGCGGTGGCCGCGCGCCTGGTCGAAAAGGGACTGACCATTGTCGGGATCACCGGCTCGTCGGGCAAAACCTCGACCAAGGACCTACTGGCCGCGGTGCTCGCGCCGCTCGGCGAGGTGGTGGCGCCACCGGGGTCGTTCAACAACGAGCTCGGCCATCCCTGGACGGTGCTGCGCGCCACCGAAAGCACCGACTACTTGGTCCTCGAGCTCTCGGCACGTCATCCCGGCAACATCGCCGCGCTGGCGGCCATCGCACCACCCGCGATCGGGGTAGTGCTCAACGTCGGCACCGCACACCTGGGCGAGTTCGGAACACGCGAGGCCATCGCGGATACCAAAGCTGAACTGCCACAAGCTGTTCCACGATCTGGCGTGGTCATCCTCAATGTCGACGACCCGGCGGTGGCGGCGATGGCCGACAAAACCGCCGCACGGGTGATCAAAGTCAGCCGCTCCCCGCACACCACCGCCGGGCCCAGCGACGTCTGGGCCGGCGCGGTGAGGCTCGACGAGCTGGCCCGGCCACACTTCGCCCTGCACACCGATGAACACGCCATCGACGTCGCGCTGGCTGTGCACGGCGACCATCAGGTGAGCAACGCGCTGTGTGCGGCGGCGGTCGCGCTGCAGTGCGGTGCCCGCGCCGAGCAGGTGGCCGCCGCGCTGGCCGATGCGCATCCGGTGTCAGCGCACCGGATGCGGGTGATTACCCGCGCCGACGGGGTGACCGTGATCGACGACGCCTATAACGCCAACCCGGATTCGATGCGGGCCGGTCTGCAGGCACTGGCCTGGGTGGCACGGGGAAGGCGACGCAGTTGGGCGGTGCTCGGCGAGATGGCCGAACTCGGCGACGACGCGATATCCGAGCATGACCGCATCGGCCGGTTAGCCGTGCGCTTAGATGTGTCTCGACTCGTTGTCGTCGGAATGGGGAGGTCTATGGGCGCCATGCACCAGGGTGCGGTGATGGAGGGCTCATGGGGGGCGGAGGCCAGCCTTGTCGCCGACGCCGATGCCGCCCTGGCATTGTTGCGGGCCGAACTGCAGCCGGGGGACGTGGTGCTGGTCAAGGCATCCAACACCGCCGGGCTGGGAGCGCTCGCCGACGCCCTGATCGCCGATGACGGCCGGGGCGTTTCCCGATGATCCAGATCCTCATCGCCGTCGCGATCGCGGTGACGGTGTCGATTGTGTTGACCCCGCTGCTGATCCGGCTGTTCACCAAGCAGGGATTCGGCCACGAAATCCGCGAGGACGGCCCACCCACCCACCACACCAAGCGCGGCACACCGTCGATGGGCGGGGTGGCGATCCTGGCCGGCATCTGGGCCGGCTATCTGGGCACCCACCTCGCCGGCATGGCGTTCGACGGCGGACGGCCGTCGGCGTCGGGTCTGCTGGTGCTGTTTTTGGCCACCGTGCTGGGCGCCGTCGGATTCGTGGACGACCTGATCAAGATCCGCCGCGCCCGCAACCTCGGATTGAACAAGACCGCCAAGACGGTCGGGCAGATCAGCGCCGCCGTGCTGTTCGGTGTGCTGGTGCTGGGATTCCGCAACAACGACGGCTTTACGCCGGCCAGCGCCGACCTTTCCTACGTACGTGAAATCGCCACCGTCACACTGGCTCCCGTGCTGTTCGTGTTGTTCTGCGTGGTCGTCGTCTACGCCTGGTCGAACGCGGTGAACTTCACCGACGGTCTGGACGGGCTGGCCGGGGGCAGCATGGCGATGGTCACCGCCGCCTACGTGCTGATCACGTTCTGGCAATACCGCAATGCCTGCGCCACCGCTCCGGGTCTGGGCTGCTACAACGTGCGCGATCCGCTGGACCTGGCGCTCGTCGCGGCGGCGACGGCGGGCGCGTGCATCGGCTTTCTGTGGTGGAACGCCGCGCCGGCCAAAATCTTCATGGGCGACACCGGGTCGCTGGCGCTGGGCGGCATCATCGCGGGGCTGTCGGTGACCAGCCGCACCGAGATCCTGGCGATAGTGCTCGGCTCGCTGTTCGTCGCCGAGATCACCTCGGTCGTGCTGCAGGTCCTGGCGTTCCGCACCACCGGCCGACGGGTCTTCCGGATGGCGCCGTTCCACCACCATTTCGAGCTGGTCGGCTGGGCCGAAACCACGGTGATCATCCGGTTTTGGCTGCTGACCGCGATCAGCTGCGGGCTGGGTGTGGCGCTGTTCTACAGCGAGTGGCTGGCCGCGACCGGCGGTTGACATGGCCGCGCCGGCGACGATGCGGTGGGCCCCCGCGAAGCTGGGGACGAAGCGATGAGGAGGAGCGGCGCACATGACGATGCATCCGCTTGACTCCGGCGGCCGCGTGCTGATCGCCGGCGGCGGGGTCACCGGCCGCTCGGTGCTGGCGGCGCTGGACACGCTGGATGCGAGGGCAACGCTGTGCGACGACGACCCGGTCACCCGGCAGCGGCACGCCGACGCCGGGACGCCGGTGGTCAGCCCGTCGACCGCCGCCGAGCGCATCACCGACTATGCGCTGGTCGTGACCAGTCCCGGCTTCCGGCCGACCGCGCCGGTGCTGACCGCCGCCGCGGCGTCGGGGGTACCGGTCTGGGGGGACGTCGAGTTGGCCTGGCGGCTCGACGCCGCGGGACACTACGGGCCGCCACGGCGCTGGCTGGCCGTCACCGGCACCAACGGCAAGACCACCACCACGTCGATGTTGCAGGCGATGCTGACCGCCGGGGGCCTTGACGCCAAGTTGTGCGGCAACATCGGCAACCCGGTGCTCGACGCGCTCGGCGAACCCGCCGACCTGCTGGCGGTGGAACTGTCCAGCTTCCAACTGCACTGGGCGCCGTCGCTGCGGCCGGACGCCGGTGTGGTGCTCAACATCGCCGAGGATCACCTGGACTGGCATGCCGACATGGCCGACTACACCGCCGCCAAGGCACGCGTGCTCACCGGCCGCGTCGCGGTGGCCGGGCTGGATGACGCCCGCGCGGCCGCACTGTTGGTTTCCGCGCCCGCACCCGTTCGGGTCGGCTTCCGGCTCGGTGAGCCGGCCGCCGGCGAACTCGGTGTCCGCGTCGGCATGCTCGTCGACCGCGCGTTCGCCGAAGATCTGGCCCTGGCGCCGATCTCCTCGATATCGGTACCCGGACCGGTGGGCGTGCTCGATGCGCTGGCGGCGGCGACGCTGGCCCGCAGCGTCGACGTCGGCGCCGGGCCGATCGCCGACGCGTTGGCGTCGTTTCGGGTGGGCCGGCACCGCGCCGAGGTGGTGGCCACCGTCCGCCAGGTCAGCTACGTCGACGACTCCAAGGCCACCAACCCGCACGCCGCCGAAGCGTCGCTGCTGGCATACCCGCAGGTGGTGTGGATCGCCGGCGGTCTGCTGAAGGGCGCCTCGGTCGACGCGGCGGTCGCCCGGGTGGCGAACCGGCTGGTCGGCGTGGTGCTGATCGGCCGTGATCGGGGCCAGGTTGCCGAGGCGTTATCGCGACACGCGCCCGATGTCCCCGTCGTGCAGGTTGTGACGGGCGAGGATGCTGATATGCATGCGGCTGCTGAGGCTCCTGTTACTCGTGTGACCAGAGTTATTCTTCGGTCCGGCGAGACGGTCGGCACTCGCGTGATGACCGCCGCGGTGGCCGCCGCTGCAGACCTGGCCAGACCCGGTGACACGGTGCTGCTGGCGCCGGCCGGGGCGTCCTTCGACCAGTTCAGCGGATACGTCGAGCGCGGCGACGCGTTCGCGGCCGCCGTGCGCGCCATCGCCAGGTAGGCGACGGTGACCAATGCGCTGGCCCGGTTGTTACGCCGGGGAACCAACGGCGGACAGCCGCCTGAGATCGCGGAGGAATCCGCCGCATCCGGCGCCACCGCGCCCAGGACCCGGTTCGGCGCCTGGCTCGGCCGGCCTATGACGTCGTTTCACCTGATCATCGCCGTCGCTGCGCTATTGACGACCCTCGGTCTGATCATGGTTCTGTCTGCCTCCGGGGTGCGCTCCTACGACGACGACGGGTCGGCGTGGGTGATTTTCGGTCGGCAGGTGCTGTGGACGGTCATCGGGCTGGTGGCGTGTTATCTCGCGTTGCGGGTGCCCGTGCGGTTCATGCGGCGCATGGCGTTCTCCGGCTTCGCGCTCACCATCGTGTTGCTGGTGTTGGTGCTGGTGCCCGGAATCGGCAAGATGGCCAACGGTTCCCGCGGATGGTTCGTGATCGCCGGCTTTTCGATGCAGCCCTCCGAATTGACCAAGATCGCCTTTGCCATCTGGGGGGCGCACCTGCTGGCCGCTCGGCGGATGGAGCGGGCGTCACTGCGGGAGATGCTGGTGCCGCTGGTGCCGGCGGCCGTCATCGCGCTGGCCCTCATCGTCGCCCAACCCGACCTGGGGCAGACGGTGTCGCTGGGCATCATCCTGTTGGCCCTGCTCTGGTATGCCGGCCTGCCGTTGCGCGTCTTCTGCAGCTCGCTGTTGGCGGTCATTGTGTCGGCGGCGATCCTGGCGGTGTCGGAGGGCTACCGGTCCGACCGGGTGCGGTCCTGGCTCGATCCCGCCGCCGACTCGCAAGGCTCCGGCTACCAGGCCAAACAGGCGAAGTTCGCGCTGGCCAACGGCGGTATCTTCGGTGACGGCCTGGGCCAGGGCACCGCCAAGTGGAACTATCTGCCCAATGCCCACAACGACTTCATCTTCGCGATCATCGGCGAGGAGCTCGGCTTCGTCGGTGCGTTCGGGTTGCTGGCGCTGTTCGGGTTGTTCGCCTACACCGGGATGCGCATCGCGCGGCGCTCCGTTGACCCGTTCCTGCGGCTGCTGACCGCAACTACCACAATGTGGGTGATCGGGCAGTCGTTCATCAACGTCGGCTACGTGATCGGGCTGCTGCCGGTGACCGGCCTGCAGCTGCCGCTCATCTCCGCCGGTGGAACAGCCAGCGCGACAACACTTCTGATGATTGGAGTGATGGCGAACGCGGCCCGCCACGAACCGGAGGCGGTGGCCGCGCTGCGTGCCGGCCGCGACGACCGGATGAACCGGCTGCTGCGGCTGCCGCTGCCCGAGCCCTACGCGCCGACCCGGGTCGAGGCGCTGCGTGACCGCCTGCGGGCCCGGCCGCAAGATCGGACGCCGGCGGCCGACCGGGCCATGCGACCGGGACAGCCCCGCCGGTCGGTGCATCATGGACGTGGCGATCGCAAGCGCTACACCGCCCAGCGTCATGGGCGTGGTGGGCGTGCTCCCGCACTGGAAGGTCAACGTTACGGGTGAACGACTGCATCAGGCAGCCGGCCAGCGGGCGGGGCAACGACTCGAGGGCCCGGTCCGGCCGCACGTCGGTGTCGGTGGTGCTGGCCGGCGGTGGCACCGCCGGCCACGTTGAGCCCGCGATGGCCGTCGCCGACGCGCTGGTCGCGCTGGATCCGCAGGTCCAGATCACCGCGCTGGGCACCCAGCGTGGGCTGGAGACCAGCTTGGTGCCCGAGCGCGGCTACCGGCTCGAGCTGATCACGGCGGTTCCGCTGCCGCGCAAACCCGGCAGTGACCTGGCCCGGCTGCCGGTGCGGGTGGTGCGTGCCATCCGGCAAACCGGAGCCGTGCTTGACGACGTCGCCGCCGACGTCGTGATCGGCTTCGGCGGCTACGTGGCGCTGCCGGCCTACCTGGCTGCCCGGCGCCGGCACGTCCCGGTGGTGATCCACGAGGCCAACGCCAGCGCCGGACTGGCCAATCGGGTGGGTGCGCGCAGCGCGCGGCGAGTGCTCGCCGCGGTGCCCGATTCCGGCCTGCCGGATGCCGAGGTGGTCGGCGTGCCGGTAAGGGCGGCGATCACCGCAGTGGATCGCGCGGCGCTGCGGTCCGCGGCCCGTGCCCACTTCGGGGTCCCCGAGGATGCCCGGGTGCTGCTGGTGTTCGGCGGTTCGCAGGGGGCGGCGTCGATCAACCGGGCGGTCGCCGCGGCCGCCGGCGATCTGGCCGCCGCCGGGGTGTCGGTGCTGCATGCTTACGGCGCGAAGAACACCCTCGACCTGCGGCCCACCCGGCCTGGCGATCCGCCGTATGTGGCCGTGCCGTACCTGAACCGGATGGATATGGCCTATGCGGCCGCCGACCTGGCGATCTGTCGATCCGGGGCGATGACGGTCGCCGAGGTGTCGGCCGTCGGATTGCCGGCGGTCTACGTGCCGCTTCCGATCGGCAACGGTGAGCAGCGGCTCAACGCGCTGCCGGTGGTCAATGCCGGTGGTGGCCTGCTGGTCGCCGACGCCGACCTGACACCGGGTTTCGTGGCCGACACGGTGGCCGGATTGCTTGGTGATGGGTCGCGGCTGGCGGCGATGATGGCCGCGGCGGCACGGGTCGGGCACCGCGACGCGGCCCGACGGGTGGCTCAGGTCGCGCTGGACCTGGCAAAAGAGGCGCACGAAGCGGGCAGGGGGCGCCGATGACCGCGCCGTTGCCGCCGGAGCTGCGGCGGGTGCACATGGTCGGCATCGGGGGAGCGGGCATGTCGGGGATTGCCCGCATTCTGCTTGACCGCGGCGGGCTGGTATCGGGGTCGGATGCCAAGGAGTCCCGGGGGGTGCGCGCGTTGCGCGCTCGCGGTGCGCTGATCCGGATCGGCCACGACGCGTCGTCGCTGGACCTGCTGCCCGGCGGCGCCACCGCGGTGATCACCACCCATGCCGCGATCCCGAAGACCAATCCCGAGCTCGTCGAAGCCCGGCGCCGCGGCATCCCGGTGGTGCTGCGGCCGGCGGTGCTGGCCAAGCTGATGGCCGGGCGCACCACACTGATGGTCACCGGCACACACGGCAAGACCACCACGACGTCGATGCTCATCGTCGCGCTGCAGCACTGCGGGCTGGACCCGTCCTTCGCGGTCGGCGGCGAACTCGGCGAGGCCGGCACCAACGCGCACCATGGCAGTGGCGAATATTTCGTCGCCGAGGCCGACGAGAGTGACGGCTCGCTGCTGGAGTACACGCCGAATGTCGCCGTCGTCACCAACATCGAGTCCGACCACCTGGACTTCTTCGACAGCGCCGACGCCTACACCGCGGTGTTCGACGCGTTCGCGGAGCGGCTCGCCCCCGGCGGAGCGGTCGTCGTGTGCTCCGACGACCCGGGTGCAGCGGCACTGGCCGAACGGACTGCGGCGCTGGGGATTCGAGTGTTGCGGTACGGCTCGTCGCCCGAGGGGTCCGACGCATTGGCCGGAACGCTGCTGTCCTGGGAACAGCAGGGCACCGGCGCGGTCGCGCACGTCGCACTGCCCGGTGAAGTCCACCCGCGGGTGATGCGGCTGTCGGTGCCCGGTCGACACATGGCGCTCAACGCGTTGGGGGCGCTGCTGGCCGCGATTGAGATCGGCGCGGAACCCGAATGTGTACTGGATGGGCTGGCCGGTTTCGAGGGCGTTCGTCGGCGGTTCGAGTTGATCGGGATCGCCGGGTCGGTGCGGGTGTTCGACGACTACGCCCACCATCCGACCGAGATCAGCGCGACGCTGGCAGCCGTCCGCACCCTGCTGCAGCAGAGCGGGTCCGCCCGGTCGCTGGTGGTGTTCCAACCGCATTTGTATTCGCGGACAAAGACTTTTGCCGCACAATTCGGCGCCGCCCTGAATGCGGCCGACGAGGTTTTCGTGCTCGACGTCTACGCCGCTCGCGAACAACCCCTCGCGGGTGTAAGCGGCGCGAGCGTCGCCGAGCATGTCAGCGTGCCGGTGCACTATCTGCCGGACTTGTCGGCAGTCGCCAACGCGGTGGCCGCCGCCGCCGGGCCGGGCGACGTCATAGTCACGATGGGCGCCGGCGACGTGACGATGCTCGGCCCGGAGATCGTCACCGCGCTGCGGCTTCGCGCCAATCGCAGCGCGCCGGGCCGGTCGGGGGTGCTGTGGTGAGCGAACCGAACGGCGGCCCGGCAGGCGAGGCAGTGAGCGACCCGGTAGCGGAAACCACTGTCACCGAACCGATACCCGCGGCGCCCGACCGGGCGGGCGCGGCGGATCCGGTCGAGGGACCGCGCCGGCAGGCCCGCCGGGAACGCGCCGAGCGCCGCGCAGCGCAGGCGCGCGCTACGGCGATCGAGCAGGCCCGACGTGTTGCCAAACGCAAAGCCCGCGGACGGCCCGAGCCGAAACCCGTCCCGCGGGGCGCGGTTCGGGGCCTGAAGGTGGCGTTGGCGACGCTGGTCCTCAGTGCGGTGGTCGTCGCACTCGGCCTGATCCTCTACTTCACGCCGGTGATGTCGGCACGCAGCATCATCGTCTCCGGAACCGGGGCGGTGACCCGCGACGAGGTACTTGATGTGGCTCGGGTCCGGCTCGGTACGCCGCTGCTGCAGATCAACACCGACCAGGTCGCCAACCGGGTGGCGGCGATCCGCCGGGTGGCCAGCGCCCGGGTGCAGCGCCAGTACCCGTCGGCGTTGCGAATCACCATCGTTGAACGGGTTCCGGTGGTGGTCAAGGACTTTCCCGACGGTCCGCATCTCTACGACCGCGACGGCGTCGACTTTGCGACCGCCCCACCACCACCGGCGCTGCCGTACATCGACGTCGCCGATCCCGGTCCGACCGATCCGGCGACCAAGGCGGCGCTCGAGGTGCTGCTTGCCTTGCGTCCCGAGGTGGTTGCTCAGGTGGGCCGGATCGCGGCTCCGTCGGTGGCCTCGATCACCCTCACGCTGGCCGACGGACGCACGGTGATCTGGGGGACCACGGATCGCACCGCGGAAAAAGCCGAGAAGCTGGCGGCATTGTTGACCCAGCCCGGGCGGACCTACGACGTGTCCAGCCCCGACCTGCCGACGGTCAAATAGGGCGGGCCGGCCAGCGCGTCACTCCCGCGTGACGCTCGGCGTCGAGCGTTGCTCCACCGTGACGCTCGCGGCGCGCTGAGAAAAAGTTGCGGCGCGTCGGCGCGCCTGCACGGATAGCCGGTGTGGTGGTCCTACCGTTTTGGTTGCGCGGAACTACTTGACATAACTCTAAGCCTCTGGTTGAGGTTGAGGGTTTGCCCAGCAGATAAGGCGGCACTACGCCAATCCCACCAGGGAGGAAGACTTCAATGATGACCCCCCCGCATAACTACCTGGCCGTCATCAAAGTCGTCGGTATCGGCGGTGGCGGCGTCAATGCCGTCAACCGGATGATCGAGCAAGGCCTCAAAGGTGTTGAGTTCATCGCGATCAACACCGATGCGCAGGCGTTGTTGATGAGCGATGCCGACGTCAAGCTCGACGTCGGGCGCGACTCCACCCGCGGATTGGGCGCCGGCGCCGACCCGGAGGTCGGCCGCAGGGCCTCCGAGGACGCCAAGGACGACATCGAGGAGCTGCTCCGCGGCGCCGACATGGTGTTCGTCACGGCCGGCGAAGGAGGCGGCACCGGCACCGGCGGGGCACCCGTCGTCGCGACCATCGCCCGCAAGCTGGGTGCGCTCACCGTCGGTGTGGTGACCCGGCCGTTCTCATTCGAGGGCAACCGGCGCGGCAACCAGGCCGAGGCGGGTATCACCACGCTGCGGGAAAGCTGCGACACGCTCATCGTGATTCCCAACGACCGGTTGCTGCAGATGGGCGACGCCGCGGTGTCGTTGATGGACGCGTTCCGCAGCGCCGACGAGGTGCTGCTCAACGGGGTGCAGGGCATCACCGACCTGATCACCACCCCCGGGCTGATCAACGTCGACTTCGCCGACGTCAAGGGCATTATGAGCGGCGCCGGCACCGCGCTGATGGGCATAGGCTCAGCCCGCGGCGATGGCCGGGCGCTCAAGGCTGCCGAGATCGCGATCAACTCGCCGCTGCTGGAAGCCTCCATGGAAGGCGCGCAGGGTGTGCTGATGTCGATCGCGGGAGGCAGCGACCTGGGCCTGTTCGAGATCAACGAAGCCGCCTCGCTGGTGCAGGACGCCGCTCACCAGGACGCCAACATCATCTTTGGGACCGTCATCGATGACTCGCTCGGCGACGAGGTGCGGGTCACCGTGATCGCGGCGGGTTTCGACGCCACCGGGCCCGGCCGCAAGCCGGTCGTCGGGGCAAATCAAGCCCAGCCCATCGCGTCGGCCAAGGCAGGCAAGGTCAGCTCGCCATTGTTCGAGCCCGCCGACGCGATCAGCGTGCCGCTGCCGACCAACGGCTCCACCCTGGACATCGGGGGTGACGACGACGAGGACGTCGACGTGCCGCCATTCATGCGCCGCTAGCCCACCTGCGCGTGCCGGATACTGGGCGGGTGAGCGTTCGCATCCGGCGGGTGACGACCACCCGGGCGGGCGGCGTCTCGGCGGCGCCGTTCGACACTTTCAACCTGGGCGACCACGTCGGTGACGACCCGTCCGCGGTGGCCGCCAACCGGGCCCGGCTGGCCGCGGTGATCGGGATGACCGATGACCGGGTGATCTGGATGAATCAGGTACACGGCGACCGGGTTGCCGTGGTCGACGGACCGCAGTGCGCCGCGGTCGGCGGCAAGGTGGGCACCGATGCCCTGGTGACCGGTACGCCGCGGCTGGCGCTGGCCGTGCTGACCGCCGATTGCGTGCCGGTGCTGCTGGCCGACGCGCGCGCCGGAGTGGTCGCCGCCGTGCACGCCGGTCGCGTCGGGGCGCGTGACGGCGTGGTGGTTCGCGCGCTGGAGGCGATGCTGGCCGTCGGTGCGCATGTCGAGGATGTTTCCGCGCTGCTCGGCCCGGCGGTCAGCGGCCGCAATTACGAAGTGCCCGCCGCTATGGCCGACGACGTCGAAGCGACGTTGCCGGGTAGCCGTACCACCACCTCGGCCGGCACTCCCGGACTGGACCTGCGCGCCGGAATTGCTCGCCAACTCGACACTCTGGGAGTCATCGCGATCGACATCGACCCGCGCTGCACAGTGGAAGACGTCAATTTGTTCAGTCATCGCCGCGGCGCGCCGACCGGACGCCTGGCGTCGGTGGTGTGGATGGATTGAGCGCCGTGAGCCGGGAATCAGAATCGGCCGGTCCGTTGACCGCCGAGTCTTCGAAACTTGTTGGGTTGATGGGTATCCCGCCGTTTCAGTGAGATCCAGATGCGGCCTTCGAGCGCCCGCAATCGGAGACCGGGCCCATCCGAATGCGGCGGGACGGTCGGCCGGCATGTCAAACGACCTGGAATGCGCGCTCAAACATGCTTCGGCCTGTTTGCGTGTCGGTACCGCGTTATTGGGTCAGCGACCGTTACCGTCACCGTGAATAGTCACTCCCGTCACATTTTCATCACAGACACCGAGGCAGAAGGGTCCAGCGATGAGCACACTGCACAAGGTCAAGGCCTACTTCGGTATGGCCCCGATGGAGGACTACGACGACGAGTACTACGACGACGACCGCGGTCCCGCCCGCGGCTACCCCCGTCACCGGTTCGCCGACGACGGGTACGGCCGCTATGACGGCCGCTTCGACGGGCGCGAGTACGACGACCCGCACGGCGAACCGGGTGACTACCCGCCGGGTAGCTACCGCGGCAGCTACGGCGACGACCACCGGTTCGGGCCGCGCGACTACGACCGGAGCGAATTGTCCCGGCCGCGATTCGGCTCGTTGCGCGCGTCCACCCGTGGCGCGCTGGCGATGGATCCGCGCCGGATGGCGATGCTGTTCGACGAGGGTCACCCGCTGTCGAAGATCACCACGTTGCGACCCAAGGATTACAGCGAGGCCCGCACCATCGGCGAGCGCTTCCGCGACGGCACCCCGGTGATCATGGACCTGGTGTCGATGGACAACGCCGATGCCAAGCGACTCGTCGACTTCGCGGCCGGGCTGGCGTTTGCGCTGCGCGGTTCGTTCGACAAGGTTGCGACCAAGGTCTTCCTGCTCTCACCCGCCGATGTCGACGTGTCTCCGGAGGAACGCCGCCGAATCGCCGAAACCGGCTTCTACGCTTACCAGTAACCGCCGGACCCGGTAGGCTGGCTAGCGCAGCGCCGGTCGCAGTCGGCGCTGCCGTGACTGTCACATCCACACCAGTAAGGTCGGCTTTAGTTGGCGCAGTTCATTCAGATCGTGGGCCTTGCGCTGTTCATCTTCTGGCTGCTGCTGATCGCTCGCATCGTCATCGAGTTCATCCGGTCGTTCAGCCGCGACTGGCACCCGCGCGGGGCCACCGCGGTGATCCTGGAGATCATCATGTCGATCACCGATCCACCAGTGAAGCTGCTGCGCCGGCTCATACCGCAGCTCACTATCGGTGCAATCCGTTTCGACCTGTCCATTATGGTGTTGCTATTGGTGACATTCATCGCCTGGGATCAGGCGCTGGCTTATCACGGGTGAGCCGCGACCGCCTCTGCCAATGCGCTTTAGACGGTTCCATCCGCGGCATTTGTTTGTTGAGCCACGATTTGTGTCCTCTTAAACTGTGAAATTCGGTCTTAATTATCGACCGATAGGCAACCGGCGGGTCTGTTGTGACAGGATGGGCGGCAGTTGCACTACAGCTACCACACTGTTCATACCGATCTACACTCTGCGGGGTCGGTTTGACCGGTCCAGACCCGAGGGGGCAAATAATGCCGCTGACACCAGCCGACGTCCACAACGTGGCGTTCAGTAAGCCGCCGATCGGCAAGCGTGGCTACAACGAAGATGAGGTCGACGCCTTCCTCGACCTGGTTGAGACCGAGTTGATCCGGCTTATCGAGGAGAACTCGGATCTGCGTCAGCGGGTCAGCGAGCTGGACCAGGAGCTGGCCAGCACCCAGGCCGGCGGCAGCGCCGAACCCACCAAGGCCATGCCGGTGCACGAACCCGAGCCGGAACCCGCACCGGCCAAACCGGCGTACGAAGCGCCGGAGCCCGCGGTCGCCGCGACCGCTGCCAGCGTCAGCGAGGAACAGGCGATCAAGGCCGCCAGGGTACTCAGCCTGGCCCAGGACACCGCCGACCGGCTGACCGGCACGGCCAAGGCCGAATCGGACAAACTATTGGCCGACGCCCGCGCCAACGCCGACCAGATCCTGTCCGACGCCCAGCGCGAAGCCGACAGCACCGTCGCCGACGCCCGGCAGCGAGCCGACGCGATGCTGACCGACGCGCAGACCCGCTCCGAGACCCAGTTGCGCCAGGCTCAGGAAAAGGCCGATGCGTTGCAGGCCGACGCCGAACGCAAGCACTCCGAGATCATGGGCACCATCAATCAACAGCGCACCGTGCTCGAAGGCCGCCTTGAACAGCTGCGCACCTTCGAACGCGAGTACCGCACCCGGCTCAAGACCTACCTGGAGTCGCAGCTCGAGGAGCTGGGACAGCGCGGATCGGCCGCGCCGGTCGACTCCAGCGCAACCAACGAAGCCGGGGGATTCAACCAGTTCAATCGGGGTAATAACTAACTGGATCGAATGTGCCGGGCCGGTGGTTGGTACCGTGCAGTCTCGGTTGTCTAGGTGTCCCAACCCGCCGGCTGGAGGTTAACCGATGCTGATAATCGCGCTGGTCTTAGCGGTGATAGGCCTTGCCGCGTTGGTGTTCGCGGTCGTCACCAGCAATGAGTTGGTGGCGTGGGTGTGCATCGCCGCCAGTGTTATCGGTGTGGTGCTGCTGGTTATCGATGCCCTGCAAGAACGCAAGCGGCATCAGACCGATACCGCCACCAATGCCGCCGGGCAGGACGGTCCCAAGCCACGTGCCGAGGAAGTTACCGCGGATTATGACCAGGTGAGCGCCGCGGGCGATGCCGGCACCCAGGAAGTGCACTACACGGACTATCCCGAGGACGCCTCCGGCGAGGACGACGAGAGCACCGAAGAGGCGGGCGGCGAACAGGTTCCGGTGCGATCGGCGGATTCCGGCTCCGACGACGACGCCGACGACGGCGACGAGCCGAAGGCTTAATCGGGGCCGACGGCCTGCTGGCGACAGCCGGCGGCGATGCTCACTCGCGCACCGTCGGCGTGGCGAGCAATTCGCGGACCTCGTCGTCGGTGATCTGATGGAAGTCCGCGAACACCTGGCCCACCGCCTCGAAATCGGGTGGCATGGTTGCGCAGACCACGGCGTCGGCCTCCCGCGCCAGTTGCTGACACGCCGACGGCGGCCCCACCGGGACCGCGACCACGACCGCTTCCGGCCCGGCGGCGCGCAGCGCGCGCACCGCAGCCAGCATGCTCGCGCCGGTGGCGATGCCGTCGTCAACCAGGATCACGATCTTGCCGTGCGGGTCGGCTGCCGGCCGGTCGCCGCGGTACGCCTGCTCGCGCCGGGTGAGCTCCGCCGTCTCACGATCGATCACCGCGCGCACCTGCTCGTCGCTGATGCGCAGGCTCGAGACCACGTCGTCGTTCATCACGACGCCGCCCCCGCTGGCCAACGCGCCCATCGCGAGTTCGGACCACTGTGGCACACCCAGCTTGCGCACCAGGAATACGTCCAACTCGGCGTCCAGCGCCGCGGCGACTTCCCAGCCGACCGGAACCCCACCACGGGCCAGCCCGAGCACCAGCAGCCTTTTTTGGCCGCGATATGCCGCCAGTTGCTCGGCCAGTACTCGACCGGCTTCCCTGCGGTTACTGAACGTGCGTCGGGATTCCCGCCGCAAAAAGCCACCCGATGGGTTCATGCGTCGTACTCGCAATTGTTTGCCGTGCCGGCCATACCAAGCCTACGACCGACCGGGACCGTGTGCTCGATTAGGGCTTCCCGGGCAGCGGCGAGGTGAAACCGCTTCGGGCTGTGTCGTATCGTGCGACCTCGAAGTCGGCGCGGCTTCCAGGCGATGTTGGATGTCGCACTCGTCCGGTCTGTTTCGAAGCCTGTTGTGCAGCATGCGGATTCGCAGAGGAGTGTCCGAGGGGGGACTTGAACCCCCACGCCCAGTAATAGGGCACTAGCACCTCAAGCTAGCGCGTCTGCCATTCCGCCACTCGGACCAAGCCAACCAATTTGGCAGCTAAGGCTATCGGATCGGCGGGGCCGGACCCAAACCCAGCGGCGATCGCAAGCTCGGCGGAGCCGAGTGCGGCGGGTCGCCGCCAATGAACCCTGCGGGCCCTTCCGATGGTAGGAAAGGTGATTGTGACCGTCCCAACCCATGCTGGCCTCGACCTGGCCGACGAAGTGGTGGACGTGGTCAGCAGGCTAATCCGGTTCGACACCACCAACACCGGCGACGTGCAGACCACCAAAGGTGAGGCCGAGTGTGCCCGGTGGGTCGGCGGTCAACTGCAGGATGCCGGCTACCAGGTCGAGTACGTCGAGTCCGGCGCCCCCGGCCGTGGCAACGTGTTCGCCCGGCTCGCGGGTGCCGATAGCTCCCGCGGCGCGCTGCTGATCCACGGTCATCTCGACGTGGTGCCCGCCGAGGCGGCCGATTGGAGTGTGCACCCGTTCTCCGGCGCGGTGGCGGACGGCTATGTCTGGGGCCGCGGAGCGGTCGACATGAAAGACATGGTCGGCATGATGGTCGTGGTCGCCCGCCAGTTCCGCCGCGCCGGGATTGTCCCGCCCCGCGACCTGGTGTTCGCGTTCGTCGCCGACGAGGAGAACGGCGGCAAATACGGGTCGCACTGGCTGGTCGACAATCGACCCGACCTGTTCGACGGCGTCACCGAGGCGGTCGGCGAGGTCGGCGGCTTCTCACTGACGGTGCCGCGCCGCGACGGCGGGGAGCGCCGGCTGTATCTGATCGAGACGGCCGAAAAGGGGCTGCAGTGGATGCGATTGACCGCGCGCGGCCGGGCCGGCCACGGTTCGATGGTGCACGACCACAACGCCGTCACCGCCGTCGCCGAGGCGGTCGCCCGGCTGGGCCGCCACCAGTTCCCGCTGGTGCTGACCGACACCGTCGTGCAGTTTTTGGCCGCGGTCGGCGACGAGACCGGGCACAGTTTCGACGCCGATTCCCCCGACCTGGAGGGAACCATCGACAAGCTGGGACCGATTGCCCGAATCCTGAAGGCCACCCTGCGCGACACCGCCAACCCGACGATGCTGCGGGCCGGCTACAAGGCCAACGTCGTCCCGGCCATGGCCGAGGCCACGGTCGACTGCCGTGTGCTGCCCGGGCGGCAAGCATCGTTTGAAGCCGAGGTCGATGAGCTGATCGGTCCTGACGTGACCCGGGAGTGGATCACGTCGCTGCCGTCGTACGAGACCGGGTTCGACGGCGACCTGGTCGACGCGATGAACGCCGCCCTGCTGGCGGCCGATCCCGGGGCCCGGACCGTGCCCTACATGCTCTCCGGTGGGACGGACGCGAAAGCGTTCGCGCGGTTGGGTATTCGCTGCTTTGGCTTCGTCCCGTTGCGGTTGCCGCCGGAACTGGATTTCGCCGCGTTGTTCCACGGGGTCGACGAGCGGGTACCCGTCGACGCGTTGAAGTTCGGTACCGGAGTGCTAGCACACTTTTTGACACACTGCTAGGCGACACGAGAGGACTGACCATGATCGCACCGCCCGACCCGTATGCCACGCTGCCCAAGCTGCCGTCGTTTCATCTGGAATCGGCGTCCCTCACCGACGGACAGCCGCTGGCCACCGCACAGATCAGCGGCATCATGGGGGCCGGCGGCGAAGACGTCAGCCCGGAGCTGAGCTGGTCGGGCTTCCCCAAGCAGACCCGCAGCTTCGCGGTCACCGTTTACGACCCCGACGCCCCCACCCTGTCCGGGTTCTGGCACTGGGCGGTGGCCAACCTTCCCGCCGATGTCAACGAATTGCCCGACGGCGTCGGTGACGGCCGCGAGCTGCCGGGCGGCGCGATCACCCTGGTCAACGACGCCGGTATGCGTCGCTACGTCGGCGCCGCGCCGCCACCTGGCCACGGTCCGCACCGCTACTACGTCACCGTGCACGCGGTCGACGTCGACACACTCGAGCTGGGCGAGGACGCCAGCCCCGCGTTCCTCGGCTTCAACCTGTTCCAGCACGCGATTGCGCGGGCAGTCATCTACGGCACCTACGAACAGCGGTAGCGCCATCAGCCGGTGACCTTCGACGTCTGCGCGGCGGCCCGCCAGAGTTCATCAATTTCGTGAACTAAATGCTATTTAAATAGGCAAATGTCTACTTTTAACTACTTCACGGGTAAGCTCATCGTTCTGTTGCCGAGCTGCGGCGCATCTGCGGGTTAAGGCGTCGGCTCGGTGGTGAAGTGAGTGTGTTCGTCACCCTGGCTCTTCGGAGGAGTTTCGTGAAGTTCAACCGACCTGGTACCACACTGAGCCTCCTGGCCGCCGGCGCACTGGTGTTGTCGGCATGCGTTACCAATACAAATGCCTCACCATGATCGTCTGGATCCGGTGCCGAGTCGGCGCCAGTGGACTGCGGCGGTAAGACGAAACTCCATGCCAGCGGCTCGACCGCGCAACAACACGCGATAGAACAATTTGTCTACGCCTATATCCGGGCGTGCCCGGGCTCCACGCTGGACTACGCCGCAAATGGCTCCGGCAAAGGAGTGGAGCAGTTCGTCGCGAACCAGACCGATCTGGCGGGCTCCGACGTGGCGCTGGATTCATCGACGGGGGAGCCGCAGAGGGCGGCGGCGCGATGCAGTTCGCCGGCGTGGAATCTGCCGACGGTGTTCGGCCCGATCGCCGTGACCTACAACCTCAATGGCGTGGGTTCGCTGAACCTGGACGGGCCCACGACGGCCAAGGTCTTCAACGGCGGCATCACCAGCTGGGATGACCCGGCGATCAAGGCGCTCAATCCGAGCATGACCCTGCTCTCAACGCCCATTCACGTCGTCTTCCGCAGCGACAAGTCAGGTACCACAGACAATTTCCAGAAATACCTCGACGCCGCATCCAACGGTGCGTGGGGCAAAGGCGCGGGCCAGACCTTCAACGGCGGAGTCGGTCAGGGCGCCGCGGGCAATAATGGCACATCGACGATCCTGCAGAGCATCGACGGGTCGATCACTTACAACGAGTGGTCGTTCGCGGTGGGCCGTCAGTTGCACATGGCCCAGATCATCACGTCCGCAGGTCCGGATCCGGTGTCGATCACCAAAGACTCGGTCGGCAAGACCATTGCCGGGGCCAAGTTCGCGGGACAGGGCAATGACCTGGTGCTGGACACGTCGTCGTTCTACAAGCCGACACAAGCCGGCGCCTACCCGATCGTGCTGGCAACTTATGAGATCGTTTGCTCGAAGTATCCGGATCCCGCGACCGGCCCGGCGGTAAAAGCGTTTATGCAGGCCGCAATCGGCGCCGGCCAAGATGATCTGGACCAGTATGGATACATTCCGGTGCCGAAGTCGTTCCAATCCAAACTGGAGACCGCGGTCAACGCGATCGCGTGATCAGAGGAGCTCGACGGACAGCGACACCGAGCTGGTTTCGCGCGCGGATGCAGCGTGAGGCCGACACCCCGGAGCGGCAACAACAGGGTCGTCAAGCGGGGCACGGGTAAGAAGGCGCAAACTAACCCAGCGGCCCGTCACGTTCAGCGCTACCCGAGCCGATGGCCTCGCTCAGCGAGGCGAACCCGCCGTCGTGCAGCCGACGGGCGATGCCGTCGTGGATGTGTCTGGCCCACAGCCCGCCGCCGTAGATGAAGCCGGTATAGCCCTGCAGCAGCGACGCGCCCGCGGTGATGCGCTCCCAGGCGTCATCGGCGGTCTCGATGCCGCCGACACTGATCAGTGCCAACCGATCGCCGACCCGGTCGTAGAGCCGGCGCAGCACCTCGGTGGCCCGCGGGGCCAGCGGGGGCCCGGAGATGCCGCCGGGGCCGAGCGTGTCGAGCCCGGGTGTGGCCAGACCGTCGTACGACACCGTGGTGTTGGTGGCGACGATGCCGGCCAGACCCACCTCGACCGCCAGATCCGCGATGTCGTCGATATCGGCGTCGGCCAGATCCGGCCCGATCTTGACCAGCACCGGCGTCGAGGTCTCCTCGAGCACGGCGGACAGGATGGGCCGCAGCGCGGCGGTTGCCTGCAGATCGCGTAACCCCCGCGTGTTCGGCGAGCTCACGTTGACCACCAGATATGACGCCAGCGGGCCGAGGCGCCGGGCGCTGGCCCGGTAGTCATCGGCGGCCCGCTCGGGCGGGGTGCCTTTGCACCTGCCGATGTTGACCCCGATCGGCACGTCGGGGCGATGGCGCGCGAGCCGGGACGCCAGCGTGCCGGCGCCGGAGTTGTTGAACCCCATCCGGTTCAGCAGGGCGCGATCGGCGGGTAGCCGGAACAGGCGAGGGGGCGGGTTTCCCGGCTGCGCGTGCGCGGTGACCGTTCCCACCTCGGCGTAGCCGAAACCCAGCGCACCCCAGCTATCCAGTCCGCGGCCGTCCTTGTCGAAGCCCGCGGCCAGCCCCAACGGTCCCGGGAAGTGCACACCGAACACGGTGCTGGCCAGCACGGGGTCGATCGGCGCCAATAGCCGGCGCATTCGCCGGCGAACCGGGGCTGCGGCGGTCGCGACCCGCAGCGCCGCGAACACCATCGTGTGGATGCGTTCGGCGGGCAGCAAAAACAGCACCCGGCGCAGCGCGCCGTACATCGGGTGGCTCACAGTCCCGGCTGGTCGGCTGACCGCTCGCTGTCAACGCGAGATTTCTTGCGGCGCAACAAGACCCGACGGCTACCGTCGGTGTAGAGCCGTACCCGGGTCAACTCCCAGCCGCGGTACTCGGCTTCGATGGATAGCCGGGTGGACGCGCTGACCCTGGTCACCTCCGGCGGCAGGCGCAGCGGCACCCACTCGTAATCGTCGGACATCTCGGCGTCCCATCCCGCCGGCAACCGGGCCCATCGTGCCGCCGTCAACGCGGACCCGCCGCGTGCTCGATCACCTGGACTCCCGCACCGGAACCCGACACGACGTACAGCGTGTCCGACGTGTCGTCGACGGCCAGCGAGTTGGGTTGCCGCACGGTTGGGTAACGTACCTTTTCCACGGGGATTCCGGTGTCCAGATCGTAACCAATCACCAAATTGGCCGCAGTCTGCGACACCCAGGTCAACCGCTTGGACCCGGCCAGGCCGTATGGGGCCTGCCGTACCGGGTAGGCCTGACGCAGGATCAACGGGTCGACACCGAACACCAGCAGTTGGCCGCCGCGGGTGTCGATGACCAGTACCCGGCCCAGCGGATCGGTGGCCATGGTGGTGGCGCCCTGGCCGGCGCGGAGCGCCTGCCCGAGGGTGCCGTCGGCGCCGATCGTGGTGACCGAGGTCTGCGCGCGGTCCAAGACCGCCACGGTATTTCCCTGCGCCACAAGAGAATCCACTCGGGCATAGATTTTCGTCCGGTTGGCGGCGGTTCCGGAGGCAGGCGTGTACACCATGCCGTCGGCGGTACCCAGCACCATCGTGGCGTCGGCGCGCCGGGCGATCGCGGTGAACTCCACGTTTTGCGCTTCGCCGATGTCGACGCGGGCGACCCGGCCGGCGGACAGATCCACGGCGAAGTAACCGCCGCGGGTGGACAGGAAAACCGTACCGGCGCCGTCACCGGTCAGTGCCGTCGCCGGCCCGGGCAGCTCGATGCTGCGGGGCGGGTTTTGGTCGGCACCCAGTACGGCCAGGCTCGCCGGTGCAGCCGGGTCCGGCCCGGGGACCAGCACTGCGAGTGCAGCGGTGCGGCTGTCGAATATCGCGGCCCGCGGATGGCCTCCGAGCGGGCGTACCACACCGGCCGGAGGACTGGATACCGGCGGCGATTCGGCCGGATGCGCCGGCTGGATCGTTGGTGGCGAGTCATCGAGCGGCTTCGACCCGCACCCCGTGACCAGCGTCAACACCAGCAGCAGGCCGGCGATATGGCGGCGAGCTGGGTGTTCACCGGGTTTACAGTCTGACGGCAATGGGTAACTTTCTTCACTATGCGACGGGATGTCGAATCGGGGTCCGATTGTAAGGAACAATGTCGGGTGCGACCCGGCCCCGTCGTCCATGTGCGGCGGTCGCGCAGAGGTAGGGTCGGCGCATGACCCTCACTCAACACCGCCGATGGGACGATTGCGATTTCGCTATCGAGGACATGTGGACGGGCGTCTTCTCCGGCAAGGTCTTGGCCAGTGGGTTCGGTCAGGTCGGTGATGGTCGCAGTTTCGCTTTCCGCATCGAACGTCAGTGGCTGCTCGTCGAGGTGTACCGGCCCAGGCTGAGCGGGCCGGTCCCGCAGCCCGAGGACGTGGTGGCGACCGAGCGGCGAAGCGTCGTCGACATCGACGTCAGCGACGAGCGCAGCCTGGCGGCTGCGGTGCGGGATTCGGTTGCGCTGGCTGTCGCGTAGTTCGCCCCCGCGCAACAGGTACGGTCGTCGTCGTGACTGCGGCGCCGGCGATGTCTTGGTGGCAGGTCATCGTTTTGGCCGTGATCCAGGGGCTGACCGAGTTTCTGCCGGTCTCGTCGTCGGGACACCTGGCGGTCGCGTCGCGCATCCTGTTCGCTCGCGATGCCGGCGCGTCGTTCACCGCCGTTATCCAGCTGGGCACCGAGCTCGCGGTGTTGGTCTACTTCGCGCGCGACATTGTGCGCATCGTCACTGCGTGGCTGCGCGGCCTGGTCGCCACCGAGAATCGCACTGCCGACTACCGGCTGGGTTGGTACGTCATCATCGGGACCATCCCGATCTGCGTCCTGGGCTTACTGTTCACCGATGAGATCCGCACGGGTGTGCGCAACCTGTGGGTGGTGGCGACGGCGTCGGTGGTGTTTTCCGCGGTGATCGCCGCCGCGGAGTACCTCGGGCGACAGACCCGTCACATCGACCAGCTGACCTGGCGCGACGGCGTCGTGGTGGGGATCGCCCAGACGCTGGCGTTGGTCCCCGGCGTGTCGCGGTCCGGGGCCACCATCAGCGCTGGATTGGCGATGGGACTCGACCGGGAGTTGGCTGCCCGGTTCGGCTTCCTGCTGGCCATTCCGGCGGTGTTCGCGTCCGGGTTGTTCTCGCTGCCCGACGCTTTTCACCCGGTAAGTGAGGGGATGAGCGCGACGGGCCCACAGCTGGCGGTGGCCACCGCGATCGCGTTCGTCGTCGGCTTGGCCGCGGTGGCGTGGTTTCTGCGGTTCCTGCTCCGGCACCCGATGTACTGGTTTGTCGGCTACCGGGTGGTCGTCGGGATCGGTGTGCTGATCCTGCTGGCGACCGGAGCGTTGAGCCCGACATGACCGTCATCCTGTTGCGGCACGGGCGGTCCACCTCCAACACCGCGCACATCCTGGCCGGCCGTTCCGATGGAGTCGACCTCGACGAGAAGGGCCGCCGCCAGGTCGCCGAGCTGGTCGATCACATCGCCGACCTGCCGATCCGGGCGGTGGTGCACTCACCGCAGCTGCGGTGCCGCCGCACCGTCGAACCGCTCGCCGAGGCGCTGGGCGTGGCACCGCTCGCCGATGAACGGCTGGCCGAAGTGGACTACGGCGACTGGACCGGCCGCAAAATCGCCGATCTGACCAAAGAGCCACTGTGGGCGGTGGTACAGGCTCAGCCCAGCGCGGCGGTGTTCCCCGGCGGTGAGGGGTTGGCGCAGGTGCAGGCGCGTGCGGTGGCCGCGGTCCGAGAGCACGACCGGCGGCTGGCCGAGCAGCACGGTGGTGACGCGCTGTGGCTGGCCTGCACCCACGGCGATGTCATCAAGGCAGTGGTTGCTGACGCGCTTGGGTTGCACCTGGACGGCTTCCAGCGGATCATGGCCGACCCGGCGTCGATGAGTGTGATCCGCTACACCCAACTACGCCCGTTCGTGTTGCACGTCAACCACACCGGTGCGCGGCTGTCGTCGGCGGTGACGACCACGCGTTCGGCGACCGGTGAGCAGGACGGTGAGCCGCCGCCCGGCGACGCCGTGGTTGGCGGTTCGACCGACTGAGTCCGATGGCCCGCTGACCGCTAAGGCATTACGACGCAGCGGCAATAGCCGGTATTTTGGAGCTACCATGCCTCGTGCAATCCACGTTTTCCGGACACCCGACCGCTTCGTGGCCGGGACCGTCGGGCAGCCCGGGAACCGCACTTTCTACCTGCAGGCGGTGCACGACGCCCGGGTGGTGTCGGTGGTGCTGGAAAAGCAGCAGGTCGCGGTGCTCGCTGAGCGCATCGGTGCGTTGCTGATCGAGGTGAATCGCCGATTCGGCACACCGGTGCCGCCGGAACCCAGCGAGGTCGACGACCTCAGCCCGCTGATCACGCCGGTCGACGCCGAGTTCCGGGTCGGCACCATGGGCCTGGGCTGGGATTCCGAAGCGCAGACCGTGGTGGTCGAACTGCTGGCAGTCACCGACACCGAGTTCGACGCGTCGGTAGTGCTCGACGACACCGACGAGGGTCCCGACGCGGTGCGGGTGTTCCTGACACCGGAGTCGGCACGGCAGTTCGCCACCCGCTCCACGCGGGTGATCTCAGCGGGGCGTCCGCCATGCCCGCTGTGCGACGAACCGCTGGACCCCGACGGGCACATCTGTGCGCGCACCAACGGCTACCGGCGTAGCGCTGTGTTGGGGTCTGACGATGACGTCGAGGACTGACGATCGCGAGGTGCTGCGGCGCGGCGAGCTGACCGTGCTGGGACGCATTCGCTCGGCGAGCAACGCCACCTTTATCTGCGAATCAACACTTGGCCAGCACAGCGTGCACTGCGTGTACAAGCCGATCGCCGGCGAGCAGCCACTGTGGGACTTTCCCGACGGCACATTGGCCGGCCGCGAACTCGGCGCCTACCTGGTGTCGACGCAGCTGGACTGGAACATCGTGCCCTACACCATCATTCGGGTTGGACCGGCCGGTCGTGGCATGCTGCAACAGTGGATCGATCAACCCGGCGATACACCCGACGCGCGAGAACTGGACGCCGACTCCGGCCCCGACCTGGTGGATCTGTTTCCAGCTGGCAGGTTGCGTCCGGGTTATCTGCCAGTGCTACAGGCCTACGACTACGCGGGCGATGAAGTCGTGTTGATGCACGCCGACGACATCAGGCTGTGGCGGATGGCGGTGTTCGACATCCTGATCAACAACGCCGACCGCAAGGGTGGCCACGTCCTGCGCAGCACCGACGGCCGAATCTACGGCGTCGACCACGGGGTGTGTCTGCATGTTCAAGACAAGCTGCGCACGGTGTTGTGGGGTTGGGCCGGCAAGCCTGTCGATGACGAGATCCTGGACGCGGTGACCCGGCTGGTCGACGCGTTGGCCGGCCCGCTCGCTGATGAGCTGGCCGGGCACATCACCGCCGCCGAAATCGCGGCGCTATGCCGTCGCGCCCGAGTGCTGCTGAACAATCCGGTGATGCCCAGCCCGGACCGGCATCGGCCCATTCCCTGGCCGGCGTTTTAGTTTCGTCGCAACGTTGATGCGATGAAGGAGCGGAGGCCCCGCCCCTTCATCGCATCAACGCGAAAGCCTGAGCAATACTGGATCGGGTGAGCCCGGATCTGACCGACGCGGCGCTGGCCGCCGACCTGGCCGCCGATGCCGGAAAGCTGCTGCTGGCGGTCCGCGACCAGGTGGGGTTCGGCCATCCGTGGCTGCTGGGTGACGCGGGCGACAGCCGGGCCAACTCGCTGCTGCTGCGGCGGTTGCATGCCGAGCGGCCCGGTGACGCGGTGCTGTCCGAGGAGGCCTACGACGACCTGACCCGGTTGCAGGCCGACCGGGTGTGGATCGTCGACCCGCTGGACGGCACCCGTGAATTCTCCACACCCGGACGCGACGACTGGGCCGTGCACGTGGCGTTGTGGCGGCGTGACGGCGGTTCGCGCGGTGCGATCACCGACGCCGCGGTCGCGCTACCCGCGATGGGTGAGCTGTACCGAAGCGATACCGTCCGCGCTGATGAGTCTGCGCATTCCGGGCCGATCCGCATCGCCGCCAGCGCCAACCGCCCGCCTGCGGTGCTGTACCGGCTGGCCAATCGGCTGGACATCGAAGTGGTACCGATCGGTTCGGCCGGGGCCAAGGCGATGTCGGTGGTGCGCGGCGACACCGACGCGTATATCCACGCCGGCGGGCAGTGGGAGTGGGATTCGGCCGCACCGGCCGCCGTGCTGCTGGCCGCGGGTATGCACGCGTCCCGGCTGGACGGCTCCGAGCTGGTCTACAACCGGCCCGACCCCTATCTGCCCGACTTTCTGATGTGTCGCTCCGAGCTGGCTGACGTGCTGCTGGGTGCCATTCGGTTGGCGAGTTGAACGCACACCCTACAGTCGACGGTATGCAGTCCTGGCCGTTCACACCGCCACCGGCTCTGCCCGGTCGCGGACCGGAACTGCGACTCTATGACACCGCCACCATGTACGTCTGCGGGATCACACCCTATGACGCCACCCATCTCGGTCATGCCGCCACGTACCTGACGTTCGACCTGATTCACCGGCTGTGGCTGGACCTCGGCCACGAGGTGCACTACGTGCAGAACGTCACCGACGTCGACGATCCGCTGTTCGAACGCGCCGATCGCGACGGCGTGGACTGGCGTGACCTCGCGGCCCGCGAGGTGACGTTGTTCTGTGACGACATGGCGGCGCTGCGGGTGCTGCCGCCGCGCGAGTACGTCGCGGCGACCGAGGCCGTGGCAGAAGTCGTCGAGTTGG
>NZ_JBOHHI010000180.1:0-31867 GCF_050700595.1 Mycobacterium sp. | reverse complement strand
ATCGCCGACTGCGGGCCGCTCAGCGCGGCCGCCACGCGCTTCCGATGCACGGTGGTCTCCAGCTGGGCGGCCAACTCCCGGTCGGTGGCGTCGGCCAACTCAGCGCTGGATGTCACCAGCACGCTGGCGGCCATCTCGTCGTGTTCGGCCTGACTGATCAGATCGGCGGCGACATGGACCGGGTCGGCGGTGTGATCGGCCAGGATCGCGATCTCGGTGGGGCCGGCCTCGGCGTCGATGCCCACCTGCGAGCGACAGAGCCGCTTGGCGGCGGTGACGTAGATGTTGCCGGGCCCGGTGATCATGTCGACTGGCGCCAATTCTGCGCCGTCGGTGTCGGTGCCGCCGTAGGCCAGCAACGCCACCGCCTGCGCCCCGCCGACCGCCCAGACCTCGTCGACGCCGAGCAGGCGGGCCGCGGCCAGGACCGTCGGGTGCGGCAGGCCGTTAAAGGCCGCCTGCGGCGGGCTGGCCACCACCAGCGAGCCGACGCCGGCGACCTGGGCCGGCACCACGTTCATCACCACGCTCGACAGGTACACCGCGTTGCCGCCGGGCACGTAGAGCCCGACACGTCCGACCGGAACCCACCGCTGCGTGACCGTGGCGCCGGCGCCCAGCGAAGTCGTGACGTCCGTGCGACGCTGGTCGGCATGCACGGCCCGGCTGCGCTCGATCGCCACCCGCAGCGCGTCGCGGACACCCGCGTCCAGCCCGGCCAGCGCCCCGTCCAGCTCCTCCGCAGACACCCGCACCATCGCTGGTCGCACCCGGTCGAACGACTCACCGAAGTCCAGTGCGGCCTCGGCGCCCCGCTCGGCGACCGCTTCGACGATGGGGCGCACCGTCGGCAACACCGCGTCGACATCGACGCCGCCGCGCGGCAACGCCGCCCGCAGCCGGGCAGCGGACAGCTCGGCGCCGCGCAGGTCGATGCGGGCCATCATGTTCACGCCGACCATTGTCCCAGAGCAGCGCAAATTGAAATTCACGCGCGTCAGTACAGTGACTCCAGACTCACATTGCGAACGGAGCTTGACGTGTCGGCGCAGGATCACCCCAAGAGCCTTCCCGGCGTGCCGTACATCTTCCCGGGCTGGTTGGATCGACTGCAGGCCAGATTCGAGACTCCGTTGGTTCGACGGTTCCAGCGGTTTCCTACCTTCGCGATCGTCGAACATCGGGGCCGCAAGTCGGGCCGACGTTACGAAACCGTCGTGCGTGCCTACTGCAAGGGTTCGGTTTTAGCGGTCCTGTTGGGTCACGGCAAAGCCGACTGGGTCAAGAACATCGTGGCCGCGGGCGAGGCCGACGTGCGCATGTTCCGGCGCGATTTGCACATCATCAACCCGCGAGTGGTGCCTGTCGGCGGTGATACCAGCGAGCTGCACTGGATCGCCCGGCTGGGTGCACATCGGGTTGGGATATTCGTCGCCGATATCGCCTGAACGGCACCACGGTACAGTGACCGCATGCCCGCACAGGATCACCCCAAAAGCGCCCCCGGTGTCCCGGTGCTGTTTCCGCCGTGGCTGGACCGGCTGCAGATCAAGTACATGAACCCGGTGGTGAAAAGGACCGCGCGCTATCTGCCCGGGACCTCGATCATCAAACACCAAGGTCGCAAGTCCAGCAGGCCGTACGAAACGGTCGTGACCACCTACCGCAAAGGCAACCTGCTGGCGATCGCGCTGGGCCATGGCAAGGCGGATTGGGTCAAAAACGTGCTGGCCGCCGGTGAAGCCGACGTGCGGCTGTTTCGCCGCGATGTGCACATCACCAACCCGCGAATCCTGCCGGCAGGCGCCAGTGGCGACGAGGTGCCCTGGCTGGCCCGGTTACAGGGCCGACGGGTCGCCGTCCTCGTCGCCGATATCGCCTGAGCACGCGCTGCCTTATCCTGGACAGGCGGGGCGCGGCATGACTCGGGATGAACTCTTCGCCTCGATCGTGGCGGCACGCCCCGGTCGCGATGACATCGTGTACCTCGAGCGCAGCGGCGAGGCATATCAGTGGCATCTGGTGGCCGACCATGACATGCCATCGTCCACCGCGACACCCGACGTGTGGATGTCGTTTTCGGCGGCCTGGCCCTTCGACCAGTCGGCGCGGCTGCAGGCGTTTTTCGACGACCTGCTCGCCGAGTTGGAGTCGATGGCCGACACCGCGGACCGGTGCCGGTGGCCTATCGACGAGCCCTGGCCGCACCATCACTGATCGGAGGCGAAGATGGTCGACTACCGGATCACCGCCGACGAGCGTGCCAGGTTCAAACGCTGCCGACGTCAATGGGATTTCGCTTCGCCGCACCGCCGCGACCTGGAACCCACCGGACTGGTCGAGCCCGCACTGCCGGCCGCGCTCAAGGATGCCCTCGCGGTCTACTACTACCCGGGTACCTGGGACTGGCAGCATGCGGTGACACAACCTCTGGTGCACAAGGCGCTCAAACGCTCACTGGATGACGCGGGTGCGGCCGAGTTGCTTGAGAACGCTGACGCGCTGCTCGACTGCTACGACGCCTGGGCAGACAGCGTCGACGACTTCGCGCCCATCAAGATCAACCTCGACGTGCAAGCCATGGTGCCGAATCCCGACGAGCCCGAGCGCGGGTTGTTGGTCCACGATGGATCCCCGGTGTTTTATCGGTGCCTGATCGATCTGGTCGCGGCCGACGCGGCCGACGAATACTGGGTGGTCTGCCATCAGGTCGTCGACGAGTGGCAAGACCTGGAGACGTTGGTGCGCGACGAGGAGGCAGTGGCCGCCTGCTGGGCGTTCGAGCAGGATTACCTCGGCGTGCAGATCGTCGGCACCATCCACAACGAGCTTCGTATCGGCGGCCCGCTCGACTTTCCCCCCGCGGGTCGGAAAACCAAAGCAGGCATGATGACTCGGAAGGTCGGGCAAAACGAGCCTAGCGGCGGCGGCCGGTCAATCCCGCAGCACCAACGGGTGATGGCGCGCGCGTTACGACCCGAGGTGACCAACCGGACCGAGCAGCGCACGGCGGGCGTGCTGCGCCGAACGCACATCCGCCGAAGCCGCCACGAGATCACCGCTGTCGGCATGCTGATCGCTGCCGAGGTCGCCGACATGACCAGCTGGCCGACCGTCTACCCGACTTTCGGCGCGCACTGTCGGGTGTGCGAATTCAACGCTCCGTGTCGAGCCATCATCGAGGGAACCGACCCGCAGCCGATGCTGGCGGGCAACTTCCGGCAACATCCCCTCGTGCGGCCGAAGCGGAAATTAGGTCAGTCGACCTTACTCGGCCGGGGAGGCGTGCTGCCGCCATCGTGATCGGCGCAGGTCGCCCCCGAGCGTGGCAGCACGTCGCGTGACCGGATGACCGATTCTTACTCTGAAAAGTAAGTACTGACCCGGATGGACCAACTGGATACCTGATCGACTCGAACGTGCCGCTGGACGTCGCGACCGAGGCCGCCCGCCTATATGTCCAGGCCGATGTCGAGTACCTGCACCGAGTGGGTGAGCGCACCGACGGCCAGATAGTCGACCCCGGTACCGGCGTAGTCGGCGGCGGTGGCCAGCGACAGTCCGCCGGAGGACTCGAGCTTGACCGCGGGCGCCCGCGCGTCACGGCGCTGCACCGCGATCTGGGTCTGCCAGACCGGGAAGTTGTCCAGCAATACCAGTTCGGGCGTCTCGGTCAGCACGTCGTCAAGCTGCTCGAGCGAGTCCACCTCCACCTCGCACGGCAGATCCGGCGCGGCGGCCCGTGCCGCCCGCAGCGCGCCGACCACCCCTGCGGCCGCGACATGGTTGTCCTTGATCAACGCCGCATCGCCCAGGCCCATCCGGTGGTTGACGCCGCCGCCGACCCGCACCGCGTACTTCTGCAGTACACGCAGGCCCGGCAGCGTCTTACGGGTGTCGCGGATCTTCGCCTTGGTGCCGCGCACGGCATCGACCCAGGCGGCCGTCGCGGTGGCAACCCCGGACAGATGGCAGACCAGGTTGAGCATGGTCCGCTCCGCGGTCAGCAGACCGAGCGTGAGGGCCTCCACCGTCAGCAGCGGCGCCCCCGGCTCCAGCCGGGCGCCGTCGGAGACCCGGTCGAGTACCCGGTAGCCGTCGGGGCCGAGCACCTCGTCGAGCACCAGCAGCGCGACGTCCACCCCGGCGATCACACCGGGTTCGCGGGTCACCAGCGCCGCGGTGGCCATCGCACCCTCGGGCACCGTCGCCAGCGTGGTGATGTCCGGCCCGTAGCGGAGATCCTCGTCGAGTGCGCGGCCGATCGTGGCGCGAGCCTCGGTGAGCTCGCAGTCCGAGAGGGGCATCAGACCGCCGCCAGCGCCTCGACGCATACCGCGGTGTCTTCCCCGGCCAGCCGGACCATGCTGCTGCACGGCCGGTCCGAGACGGCGGCACGGTATTCGGCGCGGTGGTGGCAGCCCCGGCTCTCGGTTCGGGCCAGCGCAGCGGCGGCCACCGCGCGGGCAGTCAGGGTCAACGCCACGTCTTCGAGGTCACCACGGCGCACCACCCGGCGTACCGGTGCCTCGGAGAGTGTGTCGGTCAGCCGGCGCAGACCGTCGGCGTCACGGACTACCGACGCGTCACGAGTCATCGCCCGGTGCAGATCGCCGCGGCGCAGCGCGGCACCGTACAGCGGCTCGGCCGCCGTCGCGCGCACGTGTCCGGCGGCCGCGGCATGGGCGGCTGCGGCCCGCCCGGCCCGGCCCCCGACGACCAGGCCTTCCAGCAAGCTGTTGGATGCCAACCGGTTGGCGCCGTGCATCCCGGTGCGAGCCACCTCGCCGGCGGCGTACAGCCCGGGCAGTTCGGTTTGCCCGTCGACGTCGGTGACCACGCCGCCGCAGCTGTAGTGCGCGCCCGGAACCACCGGAATCGGTTGGCGGAGCGGGTCGATGCCGGCGCCCCGGCATGCGGCGGTGACGGTCGGGAAGCGCGTCTGGAAGTCGGCGACGCCGCGGGCGTCGAGATAGACGCACGGGTCGCCGGCGGCGCGCAGCCGCGCGTCGATCGCGGCGGCGACGACGTCGCGCGGCGCCAGATCACCCATCGGATGCACGCCCGCGGTGATCGAATTACCTTGGGCGTCAAGCAAAACAGCGCCCTCACCGCGAATCGCTTCGGTGACCAGCGGTCGCCGGCCGCCGGTGTGACCGTCGAACAGCATGGTCGGATGGAACTGGATGAACTCGATGTCGCTGATCGGCACACCGGCCCATAGCGCCAGCGCGATGCCGTCGCCGGTGGAGCCGTCGGGATTGGTGGTCGCGCCGTACAGGTGTCCCAGCCCGCCGGTGGCCAGGATCACCGACGGCGCGTGGATGATGCCGGGCCCGTCGGGATTGACCGTGAGTACTCCGGTCACGCTTGAACTATCGTGCAGCGCGCGAAGCGCGACGTGGTTGGTGCGGATGTCCAGCGTGGTCGCCGCCTGGTCGAGCGCGCGCTGCACCTCGGCGCCGGTGGCGTCGCCCCCGGCGTGCACGATGCGCCGCCGCGAGTGCCCGCCTTCCCGGGTCAGCGCCCATCGGCCCGGGCCTGATTCATCGAATCGCGCACCGTCACTGACCAATTCGATCACCGCCCGGTAGCCGTCGGCGACGATCGAGGTCACCGCGTCCGGGTCGCACAGGCCGGCGCCGGCGGCCAGCGTGTCGGCCACGTGCGCTTCCACGGTGTCATCGGTATCCGGCAGCACCACCGCGATCCCGCCCTGGGCGTAGTGGGTGGCGGTCACCCCGGGCCGGCGGTCGGCCTTGGACAACACGACGACGCTGCGGCCGGACCGATGCGCGGCCAGCGCGGCGGCCAGGCCGGCGACCCCGGTGCCGATGACGACGACGTCGGCGCGTTGCTGCCAGAGGCGACCGGTGATCATTCGTCGCCGCCGGGCCGGCCGATCGCGATCATCCGCCGCACGCTCTGCCGGGCCAGCCCGGCGGTCTCGGCGTCGACGTGAACTTCGTCGGCGCCCTCGACCAGGCAGCGCAGCAGCGCCGCCGGCGTGATCATCTTCATGAACTTGCACGACGCACGGTCGTTGACGGCCTGGAAGTCGACGTCGGGCGCCGCCTTGCGCAGCTGATACAACATGCCGACCTCGGTCGCCACCAGCACCTGGCGGGCGTTGGTGGCCCGGGCGGCGTCGAGCATGCCGCCGGTGGACAAGATCTTGACCCGGTCCGCCGGGAAGGCGCCCTCACCGGCAAGGTACAGAGCCGAAGTGGCGCAACCACATTCGGGGTGGACGAACAGTTCGGCGTCCGGGTGGTCGCGGGCCTGGTCGGCGAGTTCGTCGCCGTTGATCCCGGCGTGCACGTGGCACTCGCCGGCCCACACGTGCAGGTTCTCTCTACCCGTCACCCGGCGCACATGCGCACCGAGGAACTGATCGGGGCAGAACAGCACCTCGCGGTCGGGGTCTATGGAGGCCACCACGTCGACGGCGTTCGACGAGGTGCAGCAGATGTCGGTGAGCGCTTTCACCGCGGCGGTGGTGTTGACGTAGGAGACGACGACGGCGCCGGGGTGCTCGTCCTTCCAGGCCCGCAGGTCTTCGGGGGTGATCGAGTCCGCCAGCGAGCAGCCGGCCCGCTGGTCCGGGATCAGCACGGTTTTGTCCGGGCTGAGGATCTTGGCGGTCTCGGCCATGAAATGCACCCCGCAGAACACAATGGTGTCCTCGGCCGCGTCGGCGGCGATCCGCGACAACGCCAGCGAGTCGCCGACGTGGTCGGCGACGTTCTGGATCGCCGGCAGCTGGTAGTTGTGCGCCAGGATGGTGGCGTTGCGCAGTTCGGCGAGCCGGCGGATCTCGGCCGCCCACTGCTCGTCGCCGTCGATGCCTGAGTAACCGGTGGGCGAGTTGGTGATCGAAGCGGCCAGGGCATCCGCCGGCGCCAACATGTGAGCCATGGCCGTTCCTTCCGCCCCACCAAGTTTTCGACTTATAATCGAAAACGTGGTCCATAGTAGCACTGCCCATGAAGTGCTCGCCGTCGTGTTCCAGGTTCGCGGCCCGCAGCTCACCGTGCTGCTGTGGCAGCGGGCGCGGGATCCGCAGCGTGGCACGTGGTCGCTGCCCGGCGGCCGGCTGCGCGATGACGAGGACATGACGACCTCGGTTCGGCGGCAATTGGCCGAGAAGGTGGATCTGCGGGAGGTGGCTCACCTGGAGCAACTCGCGGTGTTCTCCGATCCGGTGCGGGTACCCGGTACCCGCACCATCGCATCGACGTTCCTGGGTCTGGTGCCCTCCCCGGCCACTCCGGAGCTGCCGTTCGACACCCGCTGGCATCCGGTGACCGCGCTACCGACGATGGCGTTCGACCACGGTCCGATGGTGGCGCACGCCCGGACCCGGCTGGCCGCCAAGATGTCTTATACGAACATCGGGTTTGCCTTGGCGCCAAGAGAATTCGCTGTGTCAACGCTGCGCGACATTTACAGCGCCGCGCTCGGGTATCAGGTCGACGCGACGAACCTGCAACGGGTGTTGGCCCGCCGGCGTGTCATCACCCAGACCGGCACCGTCGCGCAGTCCGGCCGTAGCGGCGGACGCCCGGCGGCGCTGCACCGCTTCACCGATTCGCAGTTACGCGTCACCGACGAGTTCGCCGCATTACGACCCCCCGGCTGAGCGGGTTGACTGGATTCTTAACCGGTTCTTAAGTAAGAATGCCCCGATGGACATTGGCAGCCTCGCGAAGACAACCGGTGCCGAGTGGATCGGTCGGCCGCAGCATGAGGAGTTGCAGCCGGGCGCCCGCCCGCTGCTGCCATCGGAGGACCCCTTCTACCAGCCGCCGCCCGGCTTTGAGCACGCCTCGCCCGGAACGGTGCTGCACTCACGCGAGGTCGAACTCGCCTATCTGGGCCTGGTCCCACAGCGTGTCAACGCGACGCAGCTGCTGTACCGCACAACGGACATGAATGGGCTGCCGGAAGCCGGGGTGACCACGGTGATCGTGCCTCCCGGCCGGGATCGACAGCAGCCGTGCCCGCTGCTGTCTTACCAATGCGCGATCGACGCGGTGACGTCGCGCTGTTTCCCGTCTTACGCGCTGCGGCGGCACGCCAAAGCCATCGGGGCGCTGGCACAGCTGGAGTTTTTGCTGATCAACGCCGCGCTGGCCGAGGGCTGGGCGGTCTCGGTGCCCGACCACGAGGGTCCCCACGGGACGTGGGGCGCGCCGTACGAGCCGGGTTATTACATCCTCGACGGTGTCCGGGCCGCGCTCGGCTCGGAGCGCCTGGGGCTGTCCCCGTCGGCCCCAGTGGCACTGTGGGGATATTCCGGCGGCGGACTGGCCAGCGCGTGGGCCGCGGAAATCTGCGCCGGCTACGCACCCGAGCTGGACATCGTCGGCGCGGTGCTCGGCTCACCCGTCGGTGATCTTGGTCACACCTTCCGCCGGCTGAATCACACCTTCTTTTCCGGCTTGCCGGCGATGGTGGTGGCCGCGCTGGCGCACGTCTACCCCGACTTGGATCGGGTGATCAAGGAGCACACCAGTGACGAGGGGCGTGCCCTGCTGTGCGAGCTGGAGACGATGACGACCGCGGCGGCAGTCATCCGGATGGCGAGAAAGGACATGGGCGATTACCTGGATCGCCCGCTCGACGAGATCCTGTCGATGCCGGAGGTCGCGCACGTCTTCGACAGCACCAAGCTGGGCACCGCGGCGCCTGCGCCACCGGTGTTGATCGTGCAGGCCGTGCACGACTACCTGATCGACGTCGACGACATCGACGAGCTGGCCGACGCCTACTCAGCCGGTGGGACGAATGTCACCTATCATCGCGACGCGTTCTGCGAGCACATCCTGCTGCACCCGCTGTCGGCGCCGATGACGCTGCGGTGGCTACAGGATCGCTTCACGCGTCGACCACTGACCGATCATCTGATCCGGACCCAGTGGCCGACGATGTTCAACCCGGCCACCTATGTGGGTATGGCGCGGCTCGCCGTGATCGCGGCCAAGGTGATCACCGGCCGGACGGTGCACCGACGTCCGCTGTAACCGGCTCAGGCGCAGGCGATTCGATAACGGGATAACCGCCCAGGTCGTCACGCGCGCTTGCGGCAGCCAGCAAGGCATACACCAATGCGACGGTCGCTACCGGCAGCAGCAGCGTGCAGGCGATCTGCAGCGCGGTGTGACCGAAAAATACCGGCGGCGGCTCAGTGAAGTAGTACACCGGGTTATCGTGTGTCACCGGCGCCGCATCGAAATCGACTGTGCCGTAGTGTAAGTGCACCAGCAGCGCACCTGTGCCGGCAGCGACCGCGGCGGCCCCCAGCACACCGACGCAAAGCCCGGCGACCATCCCCGGCCCGCGATGCGGGCGCCATTGCCAGGCCAGCACGGCCGCCACCACGGCGACCACATTCGTTAGTCCGAACATCAGCACCGCAGCGACGAAGAAGTGCTCGGATTCGGCACCCAGATAGTCGTGCACCCGGTCCCCGTCGTGGGTGAGAGCCACCGCACCGTGGACCGCGGGCGCCATCCACGCCCACAACGCGCCGATCGGTGCACCCGTCAGCAGCAAACCTGCCACCACGATGCCGATGGCCCGCAGCCGTGAGGTGCGGGGTGCGCCCGGAGCCACCGCGCTCATCGCTGTGCCTGCAGGTCGGCGGAGTCCACCCGCCCGTGTCGCGAACATTTCGCCCACCAGCCGTCGGGCCGGACCTGCACGACCAGCCGTCGGCCGCATTCGGCGCAGAACCGGGGCGGCTCGAGCCCGAGTCGGGCGGCCGCCGGCTCCGAGGGGCCGGCCGGCTCATCCCGGCGTAGGCCGGAATAAACGTTGTAGACGCCCGCGCCGAGGAGCGCGGGCAGATCGCGGACCATGCTCCTATTTCTACCGCCAGCCACTTTTACAGGCTTGCGTTGAGCGCCTTGATCGGCATCTGCAGATCGTCGAGCAACTCCAGGTCCGCCTCGGCCGGGCGGCCCAGCGTGGTCAGGTAGTTGCCGACGATCACTGCGTTGATCCCGCCCAGCATGCCCCGTTTGGCCCCCAGGTCACCCAGGGTGATCTCGCGGCCGCCGGCGAAACGCAGCATGGTGCGTGGCAACGCCAGCCGGAAGGCGGCGACAGCTTTCAGCGCTTCGCTGGCCGGCAGCACCTCCAGGTCGCCGAACGGAGTGCCCGGCCGCGGGTTGAGGAAGTTCAGCGGCACCTCGTCGGGGTCGAGTTCGCCGAGGTCGGCGGCGAATTCGGCGCGCTGTTCCAGCGTCTCCCCCATGCCGAGAATGCCGCCGCAGCACACCTCCATCCCGGCCTCACCCACCATCCGCAGCGTCTCCCAGCGCTCTTCCCAGGTGTGGGTGGTCACGACGTTGACGAAGAACGAGCGGGCGGTCTCCAGGTTGTGGTTGTAGCGGTGCACACCCATCGCAGCCAGCCGCTCCACCTGGTCTTCGGTGAGCATGCCCAGCGAGCAGGCGATCTGAATGTCGACCTCGTTGCGGATCGCCTCGATGCCGGCGGCCACCTGGGCCAGCAGCCGCTCATCCGGGCCGCGCACCGCGGCCACGATGCAAAATTCGGTAGCGCCCGTCTTGGCGGTCTGCTTGGCCGCCTCCACCAGGCTCGGGATATCCAGCCAGGCGCTGCGCACCGGCGAGGCGAACAGACCCGACTGCGAGCAGAAGTGGCAATCCTCCGGGCACCCACCGGTTTTCAGGCTGATGATGCCTTCCACCTCGACTTCGGGTCCGCACCAGGCCATCCGGACCTGGTGAGCCAGCGCCAAGAGCTCCTCGAGGCGGTCGTCGGGCATCTGCAACACCGCCAGCACCTGGTCCTGGTTCAGTGGTTCGCCGTGCTCCAGCACCTGTTGCCGGGCCACCGCCAAGATGTCGTCGGCGCGGTTCACATGTTCTCCTGCTCGTCGGGACGAACTTGAACAGTGTTCAGGTTAGGGTAGCGGTGTGCAGCTGCACAAACGTGACGTGGTCGAAGCCGCCACGGCGATCCTCGACAACTACGGGCTCGCCGATTTGACGATGCGCCGGTTGGCCCGCGAGCTCGCGATCACTCCCGGGGCGCTGTACTGGCATTTCGCCGACAAGCAGCACTTGCTCGGCGCCGTCGCCGACCAGGTGCTACGCCCGGCCTGCACCGACTCCGGGCTCGGCCCGGCCACCGACTGGCGCGGGCGGGTGCGCACGGTCTGCGTCCGGCTACGCGATGCCCTGTTGTCGCATACCGACGCCGCAGAGCTGGTCTCGGCGAGCTTCGCGGCCGGCCAATCCCGCGGCATCGCGCAGATCCTGTCGCTGCTGGCCGACGCCGCCACCCACGCCGGGCTGGCCGATGCCCAGTCCTTGCCGGCCGCGCGCACCATCGTCTACTACGTGCTGGGCGTCACCGCCGACGAGCAATCCCGCCTGCAGTGGGATGCAGCGGGTGCTTCGGTAACGCCCCCGGCAGCTGACCCGAGCCGCGATTTCGCCTTCGGGCTGCGGCTGCTGATCGACGGTTTGGCCGTGCAATCAGCACCCGAGCGGGTGCTCGGCCCGCTTGTTGCCGTCCCACCGGCGTAGGCCGGCGAAGCTGCCGTCGATCTGCGATGGTCTTCCGGCAATGCGCAGCGCCCGGCCCAGCTGACTCCCGCCGACCCGTCGGGCGAGTGTGACGTGCGGTGTCCACTGGTCGGGCAGGCTGTTGGGCATCGCTTCGGGCACCAGGTGCGGGTGGCACAGTCGGTGCACTTCTGCGTGCAGGACCAGCAACTCGGCCGTCGGCACGACGAGCCGTGACAGGATTGGCTTCGCCCTGCCGAACAGCAGTGTCCCGCCGACGGCACAGCACAGCGGCAGGCGCTCGACCACGGGGCACAGCAGCTCGTCGACCTCCGCAGCGATCCGGTCGGTCACCACCAGGGTCACGTGCGGGCGCGACGCCGGCGCCTGGCTGGGTATGCCGGCGGCGGCCAGCTCGTCCCAGATTTGGCGGATCGCCGCTTCGGTGTCGGCGTCGAAGACCAGCTCGATCGAATGGACCATCAGCCGACCAACGCGGTTACCCAGCCGCCGTCGAACGTGCCCGTGCTGAGCGCGGCGAACTCGGCGGCGTCCAGCGACCCCGCCCCGGCCGGCAACACCGCCTGCACCGGCGCCAGCTTGGCCAGTGCCGCGCGATTGGAGATCTCCACTGCGGCGGGCCGCGCCGGCCAGCTGCCAATCACCAGTCCGGCACACGAGAGTCCATGCGTAGCAAGGGCTTCCAATGTCAACGCCGTGTGGTTGAGGGTCCCCAGTTCTGCGGTGACCACCACCAGCACCGCGGCTCCGAGATCGACGGCGACGTCGCGTAGCGTGATCCCGTCGCGGGCGATTTCGACCAGTAGCCCGCCGGCGCCTTCGACCAGGGTCAACCGCCCGGGCCAGTCGACACCGCGGACGAGAGCCAACACGTCGGCGCCGGTGGGCAGACGTAGTCCGGCTCGTTCGGCGGCAGCCACCGGCGCCATGGGCTGCGGATAGCGCGCCAGCGCGGCGACTTCGGTCACCCCGGACAACCGGGTTACCTCGGCGAGGTCGTCGTCACCGGCGTCGGTGCCGGTCTGCACCGGTTTGCATACCGCAACGTCCACACCGGCCCGCCGGGCGTGGCAGGCCAGCGCCGCGGTGGCGATCGTCTTGCCGACGCCGGTGCCGGTCCCGGTGACGACCAGGACCGTCAACGCGGCGCCGTCGCGAGTACGTCGGTCAGCACCCGCCGCGCCAGGGCGAGCTCGTCGCTATCCAGCGACGCGCGGGCGGTCAGCCGCAACCGCGACGTACCTGCGGGAACCGTCGGCGGCCGGAAGCAACCCACCCGCACCCCGGCGTCCAGGCAAGCGATTGTGGCGCCCAGCGCCACTTCCGGATCGCCGAGGATCACCGACACCACGGCCGATTGCGGCTCCGGCGTCACGTTGCAGATCTCGGCCAGGGTGCGGGCATGCGCAAGCACCGCTCGCGGCCGCCACGGGTCGGCGGCAAGCACCCGCAGCGCGGCCAGCGCCGCGCCAAGTGCCGCCGGGGCCAGACCGGTGTCGAAGATGAACGGCCGGGCGGCGTCGATCAGGTGATCCCGTACCGCCGCCGAACCGAGCACCGCACCGCCCTGGCTGCCGAGCGCCTTGGACAGCGTGGTCGTCATCACCACGTCGGGCGCCCCGGCCAGGCCGAGCTCGTGCAGCAGGCCACGCCCGCCCACACCGCGCACCCCGAGACCGTGCGCCTCGTCGACGATCAGCAGCGCGCGGTGGCGACGGCACACCTCGTGCAGCCGCCGTACCGGCGACAGCGCGCCGTCGGCGGAAAACACCGAGTCGGTGACGACGACAGCGCGTTCCTCGTCCCGCGCGGCCAGCGCCGCGTCCACCGCGTCGACGTCGCGGTGGCCGGTGACCACCACCCGGGCCCGCGACAGCCGGCATGCGTCGACCAGCGAGGCGTGCGAATAGGCGTCCGACACCAACAGCGAACCCGGGCCCGATAATCCGACAACCGCCCCCAGATTCGCGGTGTATCCAGATGAAAAGACCAAAGCTGTTGCTGCACCGACGAATTCAGCCAAAGCTGACTCGAATTCCTGATGCAGCTCGGTGTCACCGGTGACCAGGCGTGAACCGGTCGCGCCGGCGCCCCAGGTGCGCAGCGCCTGCACACCGCCCTCGATGACCTCCGGATGTTGCGAAAGACCCAGATAGTCGTTGGACGCCAGGTCCAGTTCGGGAGCCACCGCCGGACGCGGGCTCAGCGAGCGCCGCAGCCCGGCGTGCCGGCGCTGCTGCTCGACCACCTCCAGCCAGGCCAGCGGTGAAACATCGATCGGTGCCCTCATCGACCTACAGCCTACGAGAGCCGGTGAGCCTTGCCACGTCGACCATTGCCGAGGTGACCTGCGCGATCTCAGCGGCCCCACAGACGAACGGCGGCATGGCGTACACCAGGTTGCGGAACGGCCGTAGCCATACCCCGTGATCCAGTGCCGCCGGGGTGGCGACGGCCAGGTCGATCGGCCGGTCGCATTCGATGACACCGATCGCTCCACACACCCGGACGTCGGTCACCGCGGGCAGGTCCCACGCCGGTTGCAGCCCGGCGGCTAACCCGGCGCCGATCTCGGCTACCGTCGACCGCCAGTCCTGGCCGATCAGCAATTCGACGCTGGCCACCGAGACCGCACAGGCCAGCGGGTTGGCCATGAATGTGGGCCCGTGCATCAGCGCACCGGCCGCACCGGAGCTGATGGTGTGCGCGAGGTCGGTGGTGCACAACGTGGCGGCCAGGCCGAGGTATCCGCCGGTGAGCGCTTTGCCGACACACATGATGTCCGGGCTCACGTCTGCGTGGTCGGCGGCGAACAGTTCACCGGTGCGGCCGAAGCCGGTCGCGATCTCGTCGAACACCAGCAAAACCTCGTGCCGGGTGCAGATCTCGCGCAGGTCACGCAGATAACGCGGGTCGTGGAAGCGCATCCCGCCGGCGCCCTGCACGACGGGTTCGATGACGACGGCGGCCAGTTCGTCGGCGTGCTGCACCAGCTGCGACCTAAACGCCGCGCTGTAGTCCGGGTCGTAGTCACCGGGCACCTGCGGGGCGAACACCTGGGCGGGCAGCACGTCTTTCCACAGCGCGTGCATGCCGCCGTCGGGGTCGCAGATGCTCATCGGAATAAAGGTGTCGCCGTGGTAGCCGCCGCGCCAGGTCATCAGCCGCCGTTTGGAGGGCCGGCCGCGGCTGCGCCAGTACTGCAACGCCATCTTGACCGCGACCTCCACCGACACCGATCCGGAGTCGCTGAAGAACACCGTCTCCAGGCCGGCGGGAGTGATGTCGACGAGCAGCTTTGCCAGCCGTGCGGCGGGCTCGTGGGTCAGGCCGCCGAACATGACGTGGTTCATCGTGTCCAGCTGCGTGGTCAGCGCCGCGTCGAGAGCCGGGTGGCCGTGCCCGTGGATCGCGGTCCACCAAGAGCTCATCGCGTCGAGCGCCCTGGTCGGCGTGCCGTCGCGGATCAGCGTCAGCCAGGGGCCGCGGGCGCCGACCGCAACCACCGGCGGCACTGCTTCGGCGCCGATCGTGCTGTAGGGATGCCACAGATGGGCGGCATCGATCGCGCTGATCTGCTCGGGCGTCAACGCGGGCATGGAAATCGAGGGTAATGCAGCGCCGGTCGCAGAAACGCCTGCCATCGGGAAGCATTGAACCCCATGGCTCCGCCGCATCAGCCCGATGACCGCTACCCGGGCGAAGGCTCCGACGACCGGAAATCACCGCGAGTGCGGCTGATTCTCTGGGACGTGATCTGCACCGTCGCAATATGGACGGCGTTGTTCGTGGTGGCCACGACCACAAGTTGGCCCTCGCGGCTCTTCGGCTTCGTGGCGGACGTGTGCCCCGCGGATAGTTGCCCGCCAGTGCCGTTCGGCATCGATCTGTGGATCTATCCGGTGGTGTGGGGCGGTATCGGTGCGGCGGTCACCGCGGCGGTGATCGGCCCGTGCGTTTCCCTGGTCAAGGGCTGGTACATGTTTTTCTGGCCGATCTTGGCTATCGCCATCACCGTTCTCTGCTCGGTGGCCGGCTCGGCGATGACCGCCTTCAGCGAACATTATCGGCACTGACGGCATTCGCAGGGTGAGAGCGAAATCACAACTGCGCACTAAAGATTGAGCGCCGGCGAGACAAGCGGTCACCGTTCGGTCACGGTACGACAAAGTTATCCTTCCGAACCCGCCCGACCTATGGGCCAGCGCAGCCTTTTGTTGTAGAAGTGACTGTAGTGACTGTTGTGACTAGTCTCCGGCTGCGTGAAGTCACCGCGCCGAGGCCGGGAGAGGTGGGATTCAACATGAGGCGCATCTACGCCGTCACGGCCGGCGTGGCCGTGGCGATGACCGCAATGGTGGCCAACGCGGGTCTGGCGAACGCTGACCCGCGACCATCCGGCTATGGGCAGCCCATTGATTACGTGATCCAGCGAGCCCTTTCACAACGCGGCGTGCCGTATGTCTACGGCGGCGGCAACGCGTCAGGGCCCACCAATGGGGTCCGCCAAAGCACCGCCACCGGGCCGGGTGCGCTCCCGGGCATTGGCACCCTCCCCGGCACCACCGCCCCGGGCACCGGCACCATTCCCGGCACCGCCCCGGGCGTCGGCACCATTCCCGGCACGGCCCCCGGCACTGGCGCCCTCCCCGGCACTGCCCCGGGCACCGGCGCCCTCCCCGGCACCACCGTCGGATTCGACGCTTCCGGTCTGATTCAGTACGCCTTCGCCGGCGCCGGCATCAAGATGCCGCGGAGGTCGAACGAGCAGTGCAACGTCGGCCGCAAGGTCCCGCCAGCGCAGGCACGCCGCGGTGATCTGCTCTGCTACGGCCCCGGTGGCAGCCAAAGCGTCGCGCTGTACCTCGGAAACGGACAGATGATCGAGGGCACCGAGCCCGCTGTCACGGTCTCAGCGGCACGTACCACCAACATGACTCCATACCTGACCAGGATCATCGAGTCCTGATCGGGCGGCAGCTCAGCCTTCGTGGCCGAAGGCGACTGACGAGTTAGGTAAATTGTCAGTTGATCATGCTGACCCTGTCCCCGACCCGACCGGCGCCCGCTGCCGTTCCGGAATCGGCACCCGCCGCGATGGGAACCCGGAAGACAGGTTTCTACCGCCACGACCTCGACGGCCTGCGCGGCATCGCCATCGCGCTGGTGGCGATGTTCCACGTCTGGTTCGGCCGGGTGTCCGGCGGCGTCGACGTGTTCCTGGCGTTGTCCGGGTTCTTCTTCGGCGGCAAGGTGCTGCGCACCGCGCTCAATCCCGCGTCACCGCTGTCGTTGCTGCCCCAAGTGGCCCGGCTGATCCGCCGGTTGCTGCCGGCTCTGGTGGTGGTGCTGGCGGGCTGTGCGCTGCTGACCATCCTGGTGCAGCCGCAGACCCGCTGGGAGGCCTTCGCCAACCAGAGCCTGGCCAGCCTGGGCTACTACCAGAACTGGGAACTCGCCGACACGGTGGCCGACTATCTGCGGGCCGGCGAAGCGGTCAGCCCGCTGCAGCACATCTGGTCGATGTCGGTGCAGGGCCAGTTCTATGTCGCGTTTCTGGTGCTGGTCTTCGGGTTGGCGTATCTGTGCCGACATCGGCTGGGCGATCGGCAGCGGAGCATGTACGTGCTGGTGCTCAGCGCGTTGACCGCCGCGTCGTTCGGGTACGCGATCTTTGCTCACCAGGCCAACCAGGCGACCGCGTATTACAACAGCTTCGCGCGGGGCTGGGAGCTGCTGATCGGGGCGCTGGCCGGCGCGCTGGTCCCCTACATCCGCTGGCCGATGTGGCTTCGCACGCTGGTCGCGACCGTCGCGCTGGCGGCGATCCTGTCCTGCGGAGCACTCATCGACGGCGTCCGGGAGTTCCCGGGGCCGTGGACGCTGGTCCCGGTCGGGGCGACGGTGCTGTTCATCCTCGCCGGAGCCAACCGCCAGGCCCATCCGGGCACCCGCGACCGGATGCCGCTGCCCAACCGGATCCTGGCGGTCGGGCCGCTGTTCACGCTTGGGGCGATGGCCTATTCGCTGTACCTGTGGCACTGGCCGTTGCTGATCTTCTGGCTGTCGTATACAGGCCACCGACACGCCACCTTCGTCGAGGGCACCGTGGTGTTGCTGATCTCCGGTGTGCTGGCCTACCTGACCATGCGACTGGTCGAGGATCCGCTGCGGTATCGCGCGCCGGTGAACGCCTCGCCGACGCTGGTCCGGACCATCCCATGGCGGTCCCGGCTGCGCCGTCCGACGATGGTCCTGGGTTCGGCAGTGGCCCTGCTGGGCGTGACACTCACCGCGACGTCGTTCACCTGGTGCGAGCACGTCACCGTGCAACGCGCCGACGGCAAAGAGCTGTCCGGGCTCAGTTCGCACGACTATCCCGGGGCGCGCGCACTGGTCAAACACGTGCGGGTGGCCAAACTGCGGATACGGCCCACCGTGTTGGAGGCCAGCGCCGACCTGCCGGCCGCGACCAAGGACGGCTGCATCAGCGATTTCACCAACCCCGCGCTGATCACCTGCACGTACGGCGATGAAAACGCCGCCCGCACCATCGCGCTGGCCGGCGGATCGCATGCCGAACACTGGCTCACCGCTCTCGACCTGCTGGGCCGCATGCACCACTTCAAGGTGGTGACCTACCTCAAAATGGGCTGCGCGCTGTCCACCGAGGAAATTCCGATGATCATGGGCAACAACGCCGCCTATCCCCAGTGCCACGAGTGGGTGGGCAAGACCATGGCGAAGTTGATCGCCGACCACCCCGACTTCGTATTCACCACATCGACCCGGCCGTGGAACATCAAACCCGGCGATGTGATGCCGGGGACCTATATCGGCATCTGGCAGACGTTCTCCGACAACAACATTCCGGTCCTGGCGATGCGTGACACGCCGTGGCTGGTCAAGGACGGCAACCCATTCGAGCCGGCTGACTGCCTGGCCAAAGGCGGCAACGCGCAGTCGTGCGGCATCAAGCGCGCCGATGTGCTATCCGAGACCAACCCGACTATCGACTTCGTCGAGCAGTACCCGCTGCTCAAACCACTGGACATGAGCGACACGGTGTGCCGTGCCCAGATGTGTCGCGCGGTGGAGGGAAATGTGCTGATCTACCACGACGCCCACCACATCTCCGCCACCTACATGCGGACCATGACCAACGAGCTGGGCCGACAGGTCGCTGCCGCCACCGGCTGGTGGTGACCCGCGGCGACGCGGATAAGTTGGATTGATGGCATCGAAGGGAACCACCGACGGCGCAGCGCCCACGTTGAGCACCTTGTGGCCCGGAAGCCCGTACCCGAAGGGGGCCACCTACGACGGCGCGGGCACCAACTTTTCGCTGTTCTCCGAAATCGCCGACCAGGTCGAGCTGTGCCTGATCGCCGAAGACGGCAGCGAAACCCGGTACAGCCTCGACGAGGTCGACGGGCATGTCTGGCACGCGTATCTGCCCAACATCACCCCCGGACAGCGCTACGGGTTCCGGGTGCATGGACCGTTCGACCCGGCCGCCGGTCATCGATGCGATCCCAGCAAGCTGTTGCTCGACCCGTACGGGAAATCGTTCTACGGCGGTTTCGAGTTCAGTCAGGCGCTGTTCTCCTACGACATGGCGGCTGCGGCCAAAGATCCCGCGGAGACGGGTGCTCCCCCGATGATCGACTCGCGGGGCCACACCATGACCAGCGTGGTGATCAATCCGTTCTTCGACTGGGCGCATGACCGGCCGCCGCACACCCCATATCACGAGACCGTCATCTACGAGGCGCATGTCAAGGGCATGACGCAGACCCATCCCGGCATTCCCGAGGAACTGCGAGGCACCTACGCCGGGGTGGCCCACCCGGTGATCATCGATCACCTCAAGTCGCTGAACGTCACCGCGATCGAACTGATGCCGGTGCACCAGTTCTTGCATGACCACCGCCTGCTCGAGCTGGGTTTACGAAACTACTGGGGCTACAACACGTTCGGCTTCTTAGCGCCGCACCACCAGTACGCGGCGACCCGGCAACCCGGCGGCGCGGTGACCGAATTCAAAGCCATGGTCCGCGCGTTCCACGAAGAAGGCATCGAGGTCATCCTGGACGTGGTCTACAACCACACCGCCGAAGGTAATCACCTCGGCCCGACCATCAACTTCCGTGGCATCGACAATGCCGCCTACTACCGGCTCGTCGACGACGACCCCAGGTATTACAAGGACTTCACCGGCACCGGAAACAGCCTCAACGTGCGGCACCCACATACCTTGCAGTTGATCATGGATTCGCTGCGCTACTGGATCCTGGACATGCACGTCGACGGTTTCCGCTTCGACCTGGCCGCCACGCTGGCCCGCGAGTTCTACGACGTCGACCGGCTGTCAACGTTTTTCGACCTGGTGCAGCAGGATCCGGTGGTCAGCCAGGTCAAGCTGATCGCCGAGCCGTGGGATGTCGGCGAAGGCGGCTACCAAGTGGGCAACTTTCCGGGTTTGTGGACCGAATGGAACGGCAAGTACCGCGACACAGTGCGCGACTACTGGCGCGGCGAACCTGAGACCCTCGGCGAGTTCGCGTCCCGGCTGACCGGCTCCTCCGACCTCTACGAGGCAACCGGCCGACGGCCCATTGCCAGCATCAACTTCGTCGTCGCTCACGACGGGTTCACGCTGGGCGACCTGGTGTCCTACAACGAGAAACACAACGAGGCCAACGGCGAGGACAACCGCGACGGGGAGAACTACAACCGGTCGTGGAACTGCGGCGTCGAGGGCCCGACCGACGACCCGGACATCCTGGAGTTGCGCGGCCGGCAGATGCGCAACATCATGGCCACCCTGATGCTGTCCCAGGGCACTCCGATGATCGCCCACGGCGACGAGTTCGGGCGCACTCAACAAGGCAACAACAATGTCTACTGCCAAGACTCCGAGCTGTCCTGGGTGGACTGGTCGCTGGCCGAGAAGAACACCGACTTGCTGGCCTTCACCCGCAAGGTGACCCGCTGCCGCACGGACCATCCGGTGCTCCGTCGGCGCCGGTTCTTCGAGGGCCGGCCGATCCGCGGCGCCGACGAAGTCCGCGACATCGCCTGGCTGTCACCAGGCGGCCAGGAGATGACCCGGCAGGACTGGGACAGCGAATTCGGGAAGTGTGTGATGGTGTTGCTCAACGGGGACGCCCTTCCCGAGCCCGATGTCCGTGGTGAGCGGATAGCCGATGACTCGTTTCTGCTGTGCTTCAACGCCCACGACCATGTGGTGGACTTCGTCATGCCGCGCGACGAATACGCCAGCGAGTGGACTGTAGAGCTGGACACCATGCATCCTGCCGGAGACGCCGATCTGGTGGTGAACGCCGGCGACGGGGTCTCGTTGCAGCCACGCTCCATGCTCTTATTGCGTAAGACTCTGTGACACATGGCTGTTCCGGTACTGGCCACCTACCGGCTACAGCTTCGGGGTGCGCCCAGCGGGTTCGGGTTCACCTTCGCCGACGCTGAGAAGCTGCTGGATTACCTCGACGAACTCGGGGTGTCGCACCTGTACCTGTCGCCGATCATGACCGCGGTGCGCGGGTCGGCGCACGGCTACGACGTCACCGACCCGACCAGCGTGTCCGCCGAGCTCGGCGGCGCCGACGGTTTGGTGCGGCTGTCGGCCGCGGCGCGAGCCCGCGGGATGGGCCTGATCGTCGATATCGTGCCCAATCACGTTGGCATTGACAAGCCCGAGCAGAACTCGTGGTGGTGGGACGTGTTGCGGCACGGCCGATCGTCGGCGTTCGCCGGGTTCTTCGATATCGACTGGGAACTCGGCGACGGCCGAATCATCCTGCCCGTGTTGGGTTCTGACGACGACGTCGCGGACCTGACCGTGGACGGCGACCTGCTGCGGCTGGGCGATCTGGCTTTTCCGATCGCCCCCGGCACCGGCGAGGGCAGCGGAGCGCAAGTACACGACCGCCAGCACTACCGGCTAGTGGGGTGGCGGAGCGGATTGTGTGGCTATCGCCGATTTTTCTCGATCACCTCGCTGGCCGGGCTGCGCCAGGAAGATCGCGCGGTGTTCGACGCATGGCATGCCCAGGTGGCCCGCTGGTGCGGCGAGGGACTCGTCGACGGCCTGCGCGTGGACCACCCCGACGGATTATCCGACCCCGCCGGGTATTCGGAGTGGTTGCGGGCGCTGCTTGGGCCGGATGCCTGGATCGTCATCGAGAAGATCCTTGCCGCCGACGAGGCGCTCGAGCCGACACTGCCGGTGGCCGGCACCACCGGTTACGATGTGCTGCGCGAAATCGGCGGGCTTTTCGTCGACCCGAATGGCGCGCCGGCATTGACAGCGTTGTTCGAATCGACCGGCATCGACTGCCAACGCCTGCCCACGCTCTTGCGCGAACTGAAGGCGGTCGCAACTAACGGCACTCTGGCAAACGAGTTGGACCGGCTGCGCCGCTGCATCGTCGCCACTGCGGGTGCTGACCATCCGCAGCTGCCCGACGCGGTGGCGGCGCTGGTCGGCCACATCGGCGTGTACCGCTGCGACTACCTCGGCCTGGCCGCGACATTGCCGGCGGCGCTGGCCGAAACCGAGTCGGCTGCCCCGGAATTGCGCCGGCCCTTGCAGATCGTAGCCGCCGCACTGGCCGACGGCCGTGAACCCGCGGTGCGGCTCCAGCAGTTGTGCGGCGCGGTGACGGCCAAATCGGTCGAGGACTGCCTGTTTTACCGGGACGCCCGGCTGGTGTCGCTCAACGAGGTGGGCGGCGACCCGCAGCGGTTCGGTGTGGGCGCCGCAGAATTTCACCAGCGTGCCGCGACTCGCGCCCGGCTGTGGCCACGGACGATGACGACACTGTCCACCCACGACACCAAACGCAGCGAGGACGTCCGCGCCCGCATCGGTGTACTGTCCCAGGTCCCGTCACTGTGGGCAGAGTTCGTCGCCCGCTGGGAGACCGCCACGCCCTCCCCGGACCCGGCCACCGGATTGTTCTTGTGGCAAAACATCTTCGGGGTCTGGCCGGTGCACGACGAGGTGACCGGAGAGCTGCGTGACCGGCTACACGCCTACACCGAGAAGGCGATCCGGGAAGCGGCCTGGCATACCACCTGGAATGACCCGAACACCGACTTCGAGAAAGCGGTGCACAGCTGGCTGGATACCGTACTGGACGGGCCGGCCGCCCGCGAGCTGACGAGCCTTGCCGCTCAGCTCGATGCGCACGCCGAAAATGATGCACTGGGTCAGAAGCTGCTGGCGCTGACCGTGCCGGGGATACCCGATGTGTATCAGGGCACCGAACTGTGGGACGACAGCCTGGTCGACCCGGACAACCGGCGGCCGGTGAACTACCCTGCGCGACGGGCAGCGCTGAAATCGCTGCGGCATCCCAAGATCCGGGTGGTCGCCGCAGCGCTCCGGTTGCGCCGCGCCCACCCGGACACCTTTCTGCACGGCGGCTATCACCCGGTGCTGGCCGCCGGAAGCGGCACCGACCACATCGTGGCGTTTGGGCGCGCCCAGGACGTGCTGGTGGCCGTCACCCGCTGGACGGTCCGGCTGGCCGACGCCGGCTGGGGCGACACCATGCTGCCACTGCCGGAAGGCTCGTGGACCGACACGCTGACCGGTGCCGTGGTCAGCGGGGCGGTGCCGGCGACGGAGTTGTTCGCCGAACTGCCGGTGGCTCTGCTGGAACGCACTTGATGCGCGAATTCGCGGTCTGGGCACCCAAACCCGAGCAGGTGCGTCTCGACGTCGACGGAGAATGCTACCCCATGACGCGCTCGGATGACGGCTGGTGGCGCACCGCCGTCGACGCCGGGCCGGACGCCCGCTACGGCTATCTGCTCGACGACGACCCGGTAGTGCTGCCCGATCCGCGTTCACCCCGCCAGCCCGACGGCGTACACGGTCGCTCGGCGCTGTGGGATCCGGCCGCGGTGACGTGGACCGACGGCGACTGGTCCGGCCGATCGGTCCAGGGTGCACTGATCTACGAGCTGCACACCGGCACGTTCACCGCGGATGGCACCTTCGACTCGGCCATCGAAAAGCTGGACTACCTGGTCGATCTCGGTGTCGACTTCGTCGAGCTGATGCCGGTCAACGCGTTTTCCGGCACGCACGGCTGGGGATACGACGGCGTGCTCTGGTATGCGGTGCACGAACCCTACGGCGGCCCGGACGCGCTGGTGCGGTTCGTCGAGGCGTGCCATCGCCGCGGGCTGGGTGTGCTGATCGACGCGGTGTTCAACCACCTCGGTCCGTCGGGCAACTACCTGCCGCGGTTCGGTCCGTACCTGTCGTCGGCGAGCAACCCGTGGGGCGAAGGCATCAACATCGCCGACGCCGACTCCGACGAAGTCCGCCGCTACATCATCGACTGCGCGCTGCGCTGGCTGCGCGACTTCCACGCCGACGGCCTGCGCCTGGACGCCGTGCATGCGCTGGTGGACACCACCGCGATCCACATCCTCGAGGAGTTGTCCGCCGAAACCGACGTGCTTGCCGGGCAACTCGCTCATCCGCTGTCGCTGATCGCCGAGAGCGACCGCAACGATCCTCGGCTGATCACCCCCCGCGGTGACGGCGGCTACGGGATCACCGCCCAGTGGGACGACGACATCCATCACGCCGTCCACGCCGCGGTGTCCGGCGAGCGCCAGGGCTACTACGCCGACTTCGGATCGCTGGCGACGCTGGCGCAGACGTTGCGCCACGGCTTCTTTCACGCCGGCACGTATTCGTCATTTCGGCGCCGCCGGCACGGCCGGCCGCTGGATACGGCGAGGATTCCGGCCACCCGGCTGCTGGCCTACACATGCACCCACGACCAGGTCGGTAACCGCGCCGTGGGCGATCGCCCGTCGCAGAACCTGACCTACGGCCAGCTCGCCGTCAAGGCTGCCCTGGTACTCGGATCACCGTACATGGCAATGCTTTTCATGGGCGAGGAGTGGGGCGCGTCCACCCCGTTCCAATTCTTCAGCTCCCATCCCGAACCTGAACTGGCCCGCGCCACCGCCGAGGGACGCAGGAAAGAATTCGCCGAGCACGGCTGGGACGCCGACGAGATTCCCGACCCGCAGGATCCGCAGACCTTCCAGCGCTCCAAACTCGACTGGGACGAAGCCGGCGCCGGCGAACACGCGCGGCTGCTCGACACCTACCGGGACCTGATCGCGCTGCGGCGCACAGAACCCGACCTGGCCGATCCGTGGCTTACCGACCTGGTCATCGACTACGACGAGGAGCAGCGCTGGATCGCGATGCGCCGCGGCCGGTTGACCATCGCCTGCAACCTCGGCACGGAAGCGGCGCGGGTTCCGGTCACCGGCGAGGTGGTGCTGGCCTGGGGCTCGCCGGCCGTCGGCGGCAGCGCCACCGAGCTGGCCGGGCATTCGTTCGCCATCGTGCGGACTGTCGCCGTCGCATGATCACGGTTGCGAGCGAGCCGGCCTGCGTCCGCTGTACCGGATGCCGGCGAGTTGGGGTATGCGGTGCTGGCTGGTCAGGTGGCGCCGCGAACCTCCCCGACGGCGCGGGCGATAGCGGGCGAGTTCGCGCCGGATGGAGGGCGCGAGCAACGGCCCGAGCACCACGCCCGCACCGAGCGCCAGCGCCGTCCCTGCGGCCACGAAAAGGGCGCCGGCCCCGGTGGCCGGTTGCCCGTTGACCAAGTGGACGAAGCCCCGGTACAGCGACATTCCGGCGCGCGCCGACAGTCGCGCCGAGACCGATCGCGGCGGCGGCCACGAACGAGTTCGCGATGGGGTTCGCCCCGGCGACGTCGTACAGCCCGACGAAGAGCAGCGAGCCGGTCGCCCCGGCAGCGCCTGCCGCCAATGCCGCCCGGACCGGCGCGTAGCTCGCGACGGCCGCTGCAGCTGCCCCGATCGCGCCCGCGAGCACACGCACTGGCACGCCGAGGGGGCCGACCGGCACGTCGGGGCTCACGCTGACGTCCACACCGGCGGCCACCCCGATGCGCACCCCGATGGTGACACCGACCAGGATGCCTGCCGACGAGAGCGCGATGTCCATTGCCCGCGAGACGGCGGTGAGCTGGTAGCCGGTGATGGCGTCCTGCACAGAGCCGACGGTGGCCACGCCGGACAGCAGCGCCACGATGTTGGCCGCTACCACCACTGATGGCGCGGTGCCGGCGGGCAGCTGGCCGGCGGCGTCAAGTCCGACGGTGACGCCGGTGGCCAGCAGGGCGTGGACTGCCTGCTGGAACAGGATCGGCACGTGCCAGCCGTTGAGGATGCGGCCGACCCGGTCGATCAGCGCGGTGGTCACTGTCGCGATCGCCACCACCAGTGCCCCGGCGCCGAACAGCAGGGAAAAGCTGCCGGCCATCGCCCCGAACGCGACGGTGGCAACCCAGCCCGGGTAGGGATGTTCGGCGCGTTCCAATGTGCCCAACTGCCCCTGTATCCACTCGGGTTCCGGTGTGGTGTCGACGACGTGCTGGGCGAGGTCGGTGGCCAACTGCAGGCGGGTGTAGTCCAGCGACCGCGACTCCACCACGTACATCGCGGTGACCGGCGCACCCGGCACCGCTCTGGGCACCGACACCGTGATCGAGTTCGCGGTGACGTCTACCTGGGTAGCGGGGAGACCGTAGGCGGTGGTGACCACCACGATGGTGGAAACGACGTCTGCCGTCCCCGCCTGGCAGCCCAGCAGCAGCTGCCCGAGGCGCAGCGCGACATCGAGAACCCGCCGAACGCCGGGCTCGTCCATGTTGACCGTGGTGTGGCGCGCCTCCTGCGGTGCATCGGCTTGGTCGTTGACCGCTGTCGAGTGTCCCGGCTGCTGTGTCACCGCACTCCTGTCTTGTCGTAGGGGCGGTCTAAAGGGTTCGGCGGAGGTTCCGTCCAAGCTGTATTGCCAGCGGCCCGCCGACAGATAACATCAGCACAGGAACTGTGATACTGTGAGCCTGTGAAAAATATCACCGTCTCGGTCTCCGAAGACGTCTACCACCGGGCCCGGATTCGGGCTGCGGAACTCGGCAAGTCGCTGAGCGCCCTCGTCGCGGAGTACCTGAATTCGCTTTCCGAACGGGAGTCGGAGTTCGTGCGGCTGGAGGCGAAGCAGCGGCGGGTCCAAAGTGCAATCCGGCGCTTCCGCGCAGGCGACCGTCTGAGTCGCGAGGCCGTCCACGACCGTGCGGTTCGTTGACACCAACATCCTGCTCTACGCGATCTCGCGCGATCGACAAGAGCGGGACAAAGCGCAACGCGCAAACGAAATTCTGGCCGCCCGGGACCTGTCGCTGTCCGTTCAGGTTCTGCAGGAGTTCTACGTCCAGGCGACTCGCAAGAGCCGGCCGGATCCGCTCACCCATGAGCAGGCCGTCGAGCTGGTGGAATCGTTCATGCGATTTCCCGTGGCCTCCGTTACCGCCGACCTGATGCTGGCCGCCTTTGCCACCCGTCGGCGTTTTGGCCTGTCGTACTGGGATGCCGCGATCATTGAAGCCGGCCGCGCGCTCAGGTGTGATGTCGTGCTCTCGGAGGACCTCGCCGACGGCGAAGACTACGCCGGCGTACGGGTCGAGAATCCGTTCCGCAGTGGCTACAACAAGTAGCGATAGGCCGGCGAGCCGGGCTCGAGCGCTTGGACATGAATCTCGGTGGCCTGTACTCGGGCCAGCAGAGCGTCGCGGTCCGCGGCCGAACCCAGCTCGATGCCGACCAGCGCCTCACCGGTCTCGCGGTTGTTGCGCTTGACGTACTCGAACAACGTGATGTCGTCGTTGGGCCCGAGTACGTCGTCGAGAAAGCGCCGCAGCGCACCGGGCTCCTGCGGGAAGTCGACGAGGAAATAGTGCTTGAGACCCAGGTGCACCAGCGAGCGCTCCAGCACTTCCCCGTAGCGGGACACGTCGTTGTTGCCGCCCGAGATCAGGCAGACCACGGTGGAGTCCGGCTCGATGTCGGCCTCCAGCAGGCCGGCGACGGACAGCGCGCCGGCGGGTTCGGCGATGATGCCCTCGTTCTGATAGAGGTCGAGCATGGCGGTGCACACCGCGCCCTCGTCGACCGTGGTGATCGACACCATGTCGCCGGCCGCGGCCAGTGCGGCATACGTCAACGTTCCGGCCCGGTTCACCGCGGCACCGTCGACGAACTGGTCGACATCGTCCAAGGTCACCGGCCCGCCGGCGGCCAGCGCGGCCATCATCGCCGCCGCGCCCGCGGGTTCGACGCCCAGCACCGAGGTGTTCGTCGTACGCTCCGCCAGGTATGTGGTCATGCCGGCGATGCACCCGCCGCCTCCCACCGGGACCACGACCATACCCGGCTCGCTGTCGAGCTGGTCGAGCAGTTCGACGGCGATCGTGCCCTGCCCGGCGATGGTCCGCAGGTCGTCGAACGGCGGGACCAGCGTCGCCCCGGTGCGGGCCACATCGTCGAGCGCGGCCGCGGCGGCCAAGTCGTAGGTCGTCCCGCCGACGATCAGCTCGATGAAGTCGCCGCCGTGATAGCGGATGCGGTCACGCTTTTGCTTGGGCGTCTTGGCCGGCACATAGACGCGGCCATGGATCCCCAGCGCCCGGCAGGCGTAGGCGAAGCCCTGGGCGTGATTGCCCGCCGACGAGCACACCACGCCGGCGGCAATATCCTCCGGGGACAGCTGCACCAGCAGGTTGTAGGCGCCGCGCAGCTTGTAGGAACGAACCGACTGCAGGTCTTCCCGTTTGAGATAGACCCTCGCACCGGTCGCCGCCGACAATCGATCGCTGGGCTGCAGCGGCGTGGGTGTGACCACGCCGGCGATTCGCCCGGCCGCCGCGTCGATGTCGGCCGCGGACAGCGGCCCGCCGTTCGGGGTGTTCTGGCTCGGTTGGGCGGACACCGGTCAATGGTGCCACGCGGTGAATTCCGCCTGACCAGCGGCTCAGTGCACCGGGGTCAGCACGAAGACCGGAATTTGCCGCTGGGTCTTGGTCTGGTATTTCGCGTAGTCCGGCCAGGCCTCGACGGCCCGCTCCCACCAGGTGGCCTTCTCGTCGCCGAACACCTCACGCGCCTGGTAGTCGCCGCGGACCGGCCCGTCCTGCAACTCGACCCGCGGGTTCTTCTTGACGTTGTGGTACCAGACCGGATGCTTCGGAGCGCCGCCCAGCGACGCCACGATCGCGTACTGGCCGTCGTGCTCGACCCGCATCAACGGTGTTTTGCGGAGTTTGCCGGTCTTGGCTCCGACGGTGGTCAGCAAAATGACCGGCTTTCCCTGCATCTCGGTGCCGTCGGTTCCGCCGGATTCTATGTACTTGTCGGCTTGTTCGCGGGACCAATCGAGCGAGCTGGGTGCGTATTCACCTGAAAGCGGCATGCCGACCAGCTTAACGGCCGCATGGGTGCCGCCGTCTCGCGACTAAGACTTGACCCTTAATTTGGTGTGGGTCTTGAGGTTCGATAGTCCGGCGATGATTTGGCGGCTGTGGTTGATGGTGTCGCCTCGGCGGCGGCATTGTCGCAGTATTTGCCAGTCCTTGAGTCGGGCGATGACGTGTTCGACGCGGGCCCGGATGCGGCGGTGTGCCCGGTAGTGGTGGTCGCGCGGCCGGCACGGTCAGGTCGCGGGGTGGTGATGCTGTTGATGCCGCGGTATGCGCTGTCGCCGAGGACAACGTGGCCAGCGAGCAGTGGCAGCACGGTGTGGCGGGCCACGATAACGTCGGTGGGGTTGTCGGGCCGGCATGGGCCGGTGAGGAGCACGCGCCGCCGGTGGGCGCAGATGATGATCTGGGTGTTGAGCCTGTGCCGGTAGTTCTTGCTGATGGCGGTGATGGGTTGGTCGTGCGCCGGGATGAGGGTGGCGTCGATGATCCAGGATGGGTGCGGATGTGCGGGGCGGGTCGTAGTTCGCGGGCCAGCACCGGGACCAGATGATCGATGATGCGGTCGAGGGCCGATTGGCTGGGATCGAATAGCGCGGCCAGGGCGCGGGTGGTCAGGTTGGTGCGCAAGTGGATCAGCACCAGCAGCACCCGCGTGGGCAGCGGACGGCTCCAGGGGCGTGCGGGGCGCGGCCGGAGACGATGTCGGGTCAGGACACAAACGGTGTGGACTCGGCCGTGAGTTAGTCCGGTCAGTGGCGGTAGGTTTCGGTATCGGTGTGGCAGCGGATGGTTCCATAGCCGGCATGGCAATCGCGCCGACCGACACCAGCACCGTCACCAGCGGTGCCATGGTGCCGCGGCGGCGGGGGAAGTCGAAGGCGTCGAACTTCAGCTATGACGGACCGGTGTCGGTGATCCGGCTGGAGCTCGATGTCGGCGATGAGCGCACCCGCCGGCGGGTGCAGCGGCAGTGGGAGGCGGTGTTTCGGCTGCGCCGGGCGCTGCAGCGCGACGCCGCAGCACGCTGTCGCGCGTATTGGGCGGCCCATCATGAGCGCCAGCGTGATCCGAAGGGATTGCGGGCGCGGCTGGGGTTGACCCGCAAGGCCATGGAGGCCGCCGCCAAGGCGCACATCGAACGTAGTGGCTGGATGCGCGATCACCTGACCAAAGCTGTCGGTCTGCATATGGCCGACGAGGTGTGGGAAACGATCGACCGGCACCTGTTCGCCGACTCCTCAGGGCGCCGACATGGACCGCCCAGGGTCGGCGCGTGGCGAGAGTTCACCCGCATCCCCGGGCGGGCCCGCTCCCACACCAAGAGCCGGCCGGTGTGGGAAACCTACCGGCTGGTCGGCAGCCTAAATGGACACCTCAAGGCTTACCGGAACCCGCGGTTGCCCGCGTCGGTGAGCACCGCGGCGGCGGCGGCCACATCCGCGGGGACCTCGGTTCTGTCCCAGCCGGTCCGGATGCCCGCCCCGCCCAAACCGGCGACGGGCTCGTGGGCCGATCACAACGGTGCCCTGGCAGTGGTGTTCACCGGCCTGCCCGCCGGCGATGTGGTGATGCCGGTGCGAGGCCCCCAGGGCAGCCGGCAGTGGGCGCACCTGGCGCATTTCCTGGCCGACCCGAGTGCGTGGCACAAGATCGACCTGGTGCGCGTGCCCGATCGTAGGGCACCCGGTGGGTGGCGCTACTACGCGCATCTGCTGGTGCATCAAAGCGGGTATCAGTCCCCGGCCACTCGGGCTCGCCGCGCCAAGACCCCGGCTGACCGACGGGCGGGGGTGGATGCCAACGTGTCCAACCTGGCGGTCGCCTCGTTCCCTGGCGAGCAGCCCGAGCAGCTGGCGGTTGACCACATCGCCTGCACCGAGGACCACCAGCGCGCGGCGGCGCGCGCGGCCAAAAAAGCCCGGGTCCGCCAGCGCGCCCTGGATCGCTCCCGGCGCAACACCAACCCTGGGCACTACCGTCCCTCGACGCGGCAACACAAGCGGGCGACTCGCCGCGCCGCTAAAGGGCTGGCGCCCAAAGTGGTCACCAACCCCGGCGGCGCCCGGGCGGCCCGCGCTGACGGAGTGCCCCTGCGAGTCTACCGCCACGACACGCTCTCACGCCGCTATCAGCGCATCCGCACCGAGCATGCCGCCCAGGCCCGGGCGGCCAGTCAAGCCAAACACGCCCGCGCCACCGAGGTTGCCGCGCGGATCGTGGCCACCCACGGCAACACCATCACCGTGGAGGACTGCCGCATCTCGACCTGGGCAAGGTTGTGGGGCAAACGTATTCAGCTGTTTAGCCCAGGCATGCTGGTTGCCGCGCTAAAGCAGGAATGTGCCGCCACCGGTGGCCGGCTTGATCGCGCCGGCACCCGCAAAACCGCGCTCAGTCAAAACTGCCTGTGCGGGGCGCGGGTGCCCAAAACCCTGGCGCAGCGCACCCATGACTGCCCGACCTGCGGGTTGCACGCTGATCGCGACGTCACCTCCGCCACGCTGGCAGCCTGCGTCACGCTTGCCGATCCTGATGACCCGCGCACCGCGCGGGTGGACTACCGATTTGCCCACGCTCTGCGGGCGTGGCTGGCCTCCCAGCAAGAGTGGGAGGGTTCAGTCAACCGGCACCAGCCACCAGCATCGCCAAATGCTGGATCGGCCAGGACCGGCAGCCACCACCCGGTGGTGGCCTCTGCTGAACGAGCAGCACCTGGCCCACCCCCAAACAGACCAAGCCAAAAGCCTGGACGTCGCGGGACCAGCCGAAAACAACCAGCCCCCAAGCTGATTGGCGCTGTATGACCGATTACGGATCAACTCTTAGCCTCAATCCGTGGATAAGCCGGTGATCTGATCGGCGTGTAAATAACGAAAATGCCTTCTGAACTGGGACAATAACGATTGTCGAAGTCGTTTTGTCCGGCGTTCGGGAAGGCATTTCCGG
>NZ_JBOHHI010000179.1:0-29609 GCF_050700595.1 Mycobacterium sp. | reverse complement strand
TTCACCTCGTCGGTGGTGGTGCTGGTCGGCGCGCTGCTGCTGCTGGCCGTCGAACTCGCCTACGCCCGCAGCCCTCGGACCGGCCGTGAGCTGGTAACCGCCGGAGTCGCGGCCGACAGTGCCACACCCGGTGTCGTGCTGGACGCGCCGCGGCGGTCGTTCGACGAACGGGTCGGGCGGGCCGGTCTGGCCCTGGTCTACACCGGAATCGGGTTTTTGCTGGCGTGCATCGTGTTGCGTGGCCTGGCCACCGCGCGGGTGCCGTGGGGCAACATGTACGAGTTCATCAACCTGACCTGCTGCTGCGGCCTGATCGCCGGCGCGATCGTGCTGCGCCGGCCGCAGTATCGCCCGCTGTGGGTGTTCCTGTTGCTGCCGGTGCTGATTCTGCTGACGGTGTCCGGGCGTTGGCTTTACGCCAATGCCGCGCCGGTGATGCCGGCCCTGCAGTCGTATTGGCTGCCGATCCATGTGTCGGTGGTCAGCCTCGGTTCGGGGGTGTTCTTGGTGGCGGGCGTGGCCAGCATCCTTTTCCTGCTGCGGATGTCCCGGCTGGGTGAGCCGGGCACCCCGGGCACGTTTGCGCGGATAGTGCAGCGACTGCCTGACGCGCAGGCCCTGGACCGCATCGCGTACCGGGCCACGATCTTCGCGTTTCCGGTGTTCGGCTTCGGGGTGATATTCGGTGCGATCTGGGCGGAGGAAGCCTGGGGCCGCTACTGGGGCTGGGATCCCAAGGAAACGGTGGCATTTATCGCGTGGCTGGTCTACGCCGCCTACCTGCATGCCAGGTCGACGGCGGGTTGGCGGGACAGCAAAGCGGCCTGGATCAACGTGGTCGGCTTCGTGGCGATGGTGTTCAACCTGTTCTTCGTTAATCTGGTGACTGTGGGCCTGCACTCCTACGCGGGCGTGGGCTAAAACCCGAGGTCAGGCCGCGCCGGCCAGCGCTGCGCTATGTTCGTTGGCAGGGGCTGTCCGTCAACGACCGACCCGAGTACTGCAAGAAGGGGAAGGGCACGTGTCTGAGCACCCAAACCCGGACGTGGGGGCGTCTCGAGGCGACGAAGACCATCCGACAACCCAGCTGCCGCCTCAGCCCGGTGAACCGGACGCGGAGTCCGGCGCAGCAGAGACGAAGGCGTTCACCGGCTTCCGTACCGAGCGTCGCTTCACCGATGGCCAGACACGGGGCGGGCTGGCGCCGCCAACTCGCGCCGAGCCGCGGGCGTGGGCGGCCACCCCGGCCAAGGGCCAGCCGCGGGTCGTCGATTCGCCGTCGTCCTACACCGGCGGCTACTACGAGGGTCAGGTGGGCGACCCGTCGGCCAACACGGGATATCGCCGGGCGGCCGTGCGCCCGTCGCCGTATCCGGAGCTGTCCACCAGCACCTTGCTGCGCCAGGTCAAGCCACCGCCGTCGGAGGGCTGGCGCCGGTGGCTCTATCTGTTATCGGGCCAGCTGATCAACGTTGGCGAAAGCCCGCGCGTCATCCGCTACGGCGACCTGGTCGTGCAGGTGAACCGCCCGCTGCGGGGCTGCTACCGCATCGCGACGCTGTCACTGAAGGGCGGGGTCGGAAAGACCACTATCACCGCGACGCTGGGCGCCACCTTCGCGTCCATCCGCGGGGACCGGGTGGTGGCGGTGGACGCCAACCCCGACCGCGGCACGCTGAGCCAGAAGGTGCCGTTGGAGACCACCGCCACCGTGCGGCACCTGTTACGCGATGCCGAGGGCATCTCGCGCTACAGCGATGTGCGCAGCTACACCTCGCAGGGTCCCAGCAGGCTGGAAGTGCTGGCATCGGAAAGCGACCCGGCGATGTCGGAAGCGTTCAGCGCCGAGGACTATTCGCGCACGCTGGACGTCCTGGAGCGGTTCTACGGCCTGGTGCTGACCGACTGTGGCACCGGGCTATTGCACTCGGCGATGTCGGCGGTGCTGGCTAAGACGGACGCGTTGATCGTGGTCAGCTCGGGATCGATCGACGGCGCGCGCAGCGCCTCGGCGACACTGGACTGGCTCGACGCGCATGGCCACCAGGATCTGGTCAGCGGAGCGATCGCCGTCATCAACGCGGTGCGACCACGCTCCGGCAAGGTCGACATGCAAAAGGTGGTCGATCACTTCTCGCGGCGCTGCCGCGCGGTTCGGTTGGTGCCGTTCGACCCGCATCTCGAGGAGGGCGCCGAGATCAGCCTGGAGCGGCTGAAGCGGGAGACTCGGGAAGCGCTCATCGAACTGGGAGCCGTCGTCGCCGACGGGTTCCCGAGCGACGAGCGGCGAAGCACAGGCTTTATTTAGCGCGGGTTGTTATCGCCGTGGTCTAACCGCCACAGGAACTCCGGATCGTCGTCGGGTCCGATGACGCGCGTCTTCGACCGGTTGACCTGCGAGCGGGCGGCCCGCCAGCCGATGTAGATCAGCGTCCCCAAAACCAGGACGAGGAGCAGGTAAAGCACTCGGGCACCTCCTTGGTCCGAATATACCTGCGCCGTAGGCTCGGACTGTGCCGGCAGTTCGAAACACCGCAAGGGGCGTCGTTGCGGACATCTTGCTCTACGCAGCGGCCCGACTGATTTTGGTGGCCGCGCTGGCCGCCGCCATTTACGGGGTGGCGTGGCTACTCGGCGTGCATGGCTTCCCCGTCATCGTCGCGCTGTTGTTTGCGTTGGTGATCGCGATGCCGCTGGGTATGTGGCTGTTCGCTCCGCTGCGGCGGCGGGCCACCACCGGAGTCGAAGCGGCCACCGAGCGACGCCGCCGAGACCGGGCCCAGCTGCGCGCCCGGCTACGCGGCGAGGCCCCGCCCGACGACGAGTCTTCGGCCTAGGCGCTGCGGCGGACGTCAGCCGGCGAATCCCAGCGCGGCCGCCACGACGATCGACCACACCAGCATCGTCAGCCCGGTGTCGCGCAGCACCGGGATCAGCTCCGGTCCGACCCGGCCCGCGCGCACGGGTGCTGCGGCCCGCAGCGCCAGCGGCGTGGCGACGAAGCCCAGCGCGCACCACGGGGTCGCCGCGGTCAGCGCCAGGGTAAGAATTGCGGCGAGCGCCAGCAGCGCCAGGTAGAGCGTCCGTGTCCCGGTATCGCCCAGCCGCACCGCCAGCGTGATCTTGTCGGACCGCGCGTCGGTCGGGATATCCCGCAGGTTGTTGACCACCAGCACGGCCGACGACAGCGCGCCCGTGGTGGTCGCCAGCACCACCCCCACCCAGTCCACCCGCAACGCCTGGGTGTACTGGGTGCCCAGCACCGCGGTCAGCCCGAAGAACACGAACACCGCGAGCTCGCCGAATCCCGCGTACCCGTAGGGTTTTGACCCGCCGGTGTACAACCAGGCGCCGGCGATACACGCCGCCCCGACGGCAACCAGCCACAGTGCGCTGGTCACCGCCAACACCAGCCCGGCCGCGGCGCCGACGCTCAGGCAGGCCACGGCCACCGCCAACACCGACCGCGGCGTGGCCAGCCGCGACCCCACCAGCCGCAGCGGGCCGGCCCGATCGTCGTCGGTGCCGCGGATGCCGTCGGAGTAGTCGTTGGCGAAGTTGACCCCGATGATGAAGGCAATCGCGACGACCAGCGCCAGCAATGCCTTCCACCACACCGCGGCGTGCAGCCACGCCGCCGCGCCGGTCCCTGCGATCACCGGTGCGACGGCATTGGGCAATGTCCGCGGACGAGCGCCCTCGATCCACTGCGCAAAACTGGCCATGCGTTCGATCCTTCCACGGCCCATGCACGACAATGAGCGGGTGCTCGGAGTGATCGGCGGCAGCGGCTTCTACAGCTTCTTCGGGGCCGACGCGCGCAGCGTCAGCCTTGACACCCCGTTCGGCGAGCCCAGCGCCGCTGTCACGGTCGGCGTTGTCGGCGAGCATGAGGTCGCCTTCCTGTCTCGCCATGGCGCGCAACACCAGCACGCGGCGCACACCCTGCCGTACCGGGCCAACATGTGGGCGTTGCGCGCGCTGGGGGTGCGACGGGTCTTCGCTCCGTGCGCCGTCGGCAGCCTGACGCCGCAACTTCCGCCGGGCGCGATCGTGGTGCCCGACCAGTTGGTGGACCGCACCCACGGCCGCGCCGACACCTACTTCGAGTCCGGCGGCGCACATGCGGCCTTCGCCGACCCGTACTGCCCGACGCTGCGGTCCGCGCTCACCGGCCTGCCCGGGGTCATCGACGGCGGCGCCATGGTGGTGATCCAGGGCCCCCGGTTTTCCACCCGCGCGGAAAGCCGGTGGTACGCCTCTGCCGGGTTCAGCCTGATCAACATGACCGGCTATCCCGAGGCGGTGCTGGCTCGTGAACTTGAAATGTGTTACGCCGCAGTTGCGTTGGTAACCGACCTGGACGCCGGCGTCGACACCGGCGACGGGGTGAAAGCCGTCGACGTGTTCAGCGAATTCGAGAAGAACATCGAGCCGTTCAAAAAGCTGGTGTACGAGGCGATCGGCCACGTCGGCGCCGAGCGGACCTGTACCGCCTGCCTGTCGCATGCCGGCGCCGCGCTGCCGTTCGACCTGCCGTGAGAGTGCTGTTGACCGGCGCGGCCGGCTTCATCGGGTCCCGGGTGCACGCCGCGCTTGCCGCCGCGGGCCACGACGTGGTCGGCGTCGATGCCATGTTGCCCGCCGCCCACGGATCAGATCCGGTGCTACCGCCAGATACTCGACGCGTCGACATCCGGGACGCCGACGCGCTGGCGCCGTTGCTGGACGGGGTGGACCTGGTGTGTCATCAGGCGGCGATGGTGGGCGCCGGCGTGAACGCCGCCGACGCTCCCGCATATGGCAGCCACAACGACTTCGGTACCTGTGTGCTGCTGGCGCAGATGTTCGCCGCCGGGGTCCGGCGTCTGGTGCTGGCGTCGTCGATGGTGGTCTACGGCCAGGGCCGCTACGACTGTCCGGTGCACGGGCCGGTCGAGCCGCTTGCGCGGCGCCGCCAAGATCTCGACGCCGGGGTGTTCGAGCACCGCTGTCCGGCCTGCGGCGTCCCGGTGGCCTGGCGACTGGTCGACGAGGACACTCCGCTGCGGCCGCGCAGCCTGTATGCGGCCGGCAAGACCGCGCAGGAGCACTACGGGCTGGCGTGGTCGGAGTCGACGGGCGGCTCGGTGCTGGCCCTGCGCTACCACAACGTGTACGGGCCGGGCATGCCGCGCGACACCCCCTACTCGGGGGTGGCGGCGATCTTCCGTTCGGCACTCGAAAAAGGTGATCCGCCACCGGTTTTCGAGGACGGTGACCAGATGCGTGATTTCGTCCATGTCGACGATGTGGCCGCCGCCAATGTGGCAGCGGTGCAGGCTGAGGCCGACGGCTTCACCGCGGTCAATGTCTGTTCCGGGCAGCCGATTTCGATCCTGCAGGTCGCGACGGAGCTGTGCGGGGCCCGCGGCGACGGTGCCGCGCCGGTCGTCACCGGCGGGTACCGCCGCGGCGACGTGCGCCATATCGTCGCGGATCCGGCGCGGGCGGTCGACGTGCTCGGCTTTCGGGCCACCGTCGACCCACGAGAGGGATTGCACGACTTCGCGTTCGCGCCGCTGCGAGGCTAGCGGTCTGCCTGCGTAGCACGTCAGATCGTAATGACCTCAACATCCGCCATCGCGTCGTAATCGCTATCTCGCGTCACAATCGGAATATCGTGGGCTATGGCCGTCGCCGCAATCCAGCTGTCATTGATCGGAATTCGACGATTTGCAGCCCGAAGTCGGGAAACGAGCAGTGCCCAGGCTTCGGATACCGCTTCATCGATGGGGAGTGGTTCGAACCGCTGGGCGAGTTGATAGGTCGACAGTCGCCGTGCCGAGGCCTCGGGGTCCGAGGCCTGCAACACTCCCAGTCGGAGTTCACCCAGCGTGATCACGGAGACTCCCCACTCATATTCCACAAACCGGGTGGCATCGACTCGTGCGGCCTCTAGGCCGATGAAGATGGACGTATCGGCCAGCGCCCGTCGAGCTGTCATCGCAACAGATCGTCCGTCGTTTCGGTCAGCGTTTCGCGCAGTTCCTCGCTCAGCCCGGTGGTGTCGGGGCCGAGACGCACGAGTTCCCGGATCAGCTCGCCGGCCGGCAACCACCGACGACGCCGGGATATCGGAACAAGCATTGCCACGGGGCGATTGTCTTTGAGCACCTCGATCTCCTCGCCGGCCTCGACCCGCCGTAGGACTTCGGCGGTGCGGTTACGGAGATCGCGGGCGGGAATGGTGGCCACCATGCTACGACTGTAGCTGCATACTACACTTGTCGCAAACTCGTCCATCGTTGACGTCCACGCACTCACTTCGCCTGTGCAGCCCGCACACCCAGCACCGGCTGCCCGCCTCGTCCGTCATTGAAGCTCGAAGTCCACGGCCAGCGACCACGCTCGTCGGCCCACACGAGCTGGAACGCCTGCACGCCGTTGCCGAAGATTTCTACGGCCATGTTTAGGTGCGCATCGGGATGCTCCACCTCGACGACCTCGACAAGCGGGCCGGCCGGAATCGTGATCTTCCCGCCGGGCATCACCGGGTCAGCGGCGCCCCGAGCAACGCTGTTCAACAACCGAACCGCGCGCCGCGGCGAGATGCCGGTCACCAGCAGCTCAGGCAACCCGTCGCGGGTCAGGCCGACCGTATACGCGAACGGCATTCGATCGCTCTCGACATACTGCACGGCCCAGCCACATCTGAGTATCTTCGCGCGTAACTCGTTGAGGTAGTCGTCCCTTCCCGTCGTGCTTACCGACACAATGCACAGCAGGTCTGACAAGCAGTCGTCCCGCTAAGGTCAAAGACCATGCCCGACGGCCAGGTCACGGTGGTGCTGCCCTGCCTGAACGAATCCGAGTCGCTGCCGGCCGTGCTGGCCGCCATCCCGCCCGGCTACCAGGCGCTGGTGGTCGACAACAACAGCACCGACGAGACCGCCGAGGTGGCCCGCCGCCACGGCGCCGCCGTGGTCGCCGAGCCGCGGCCCGGCTACGGCTCGGCCGTGCACGCAGGCGTGCTGGCGGCGCAGACGCCGATCGTCGCGGTTATCGACGCCGACGGGTCACTGGATCCCGCCGACCTGCCCCGGCTGATCGCCGAACTCGACAACGGCGCCGATCTGGCCACCGGACGGCGACGACCGCTGCCGGGGGTGCGCTGGCCCTGGGTGGCGCGGCTGGGCTCGGTGCTGATGAGTTGGCGGCTGCGCACCCGGCACGGCTTGCCGGTGCACGACATCGCGCCGATGCGGGTCTTTCGGCGCGACGCGCTGCTGAGCCTGGGTATCGTCGACCGCCGGTCGGGCTATCCGCTGGAACTGTTGGTACGGGCGGCCGCCGCCGGCTGGCGCGTCGTCGAACACGACGTGGCATACGGGCCGCGGACCGGCGGCAAATCCAAGGTCAGCGGCTCGCTGCGGGGCAGCGCGATCGCGATCCTGGACTTCTGGAAAGCGATCACATGAGCGTGTTGCCGGTGACGCTGCTGGTCGTCGCCAGGGCCCCGGTACCCGGTCAGGCCAAGACCCGACTGGCCGCGACGGTCGGCGACCGGGTCGCCGCCGAGATCGCTGCGGCCGCGCTGCTGGACACCCTCGACGCGGTCGCGGCCGCGCCGGTCGCCGACCGCGTGGTGGCGCTCACCGGTGAGCTCGACGACGCCCTCGGCGCCGCCGAGATCGGCCGCCGACTCGCGTCGTTCACGGTGATCGCCCAGCGCGGCAACGACTTTGCCGACCGGCTGGCCCACGCGCACGCCGATGCGGCAGACGGACGCCCGGTCCTGCAGATCGGGATGGACACGCCGCAGGTCACCGCCGATCTGCTGACCGGCTGCGCGCGGCAGCTGGTCGATGCACCGGCCGTGCTCGGCTTCGCCCGCGACGGCGGCTGGTGGGTGCTCGGCGTGCGCAAACCGGCCAACGCCCAATGTCTGCGCACCGTCCCGATGTCGAAGCCCGACACCGGGACGCTTACATTGAAGGCATTGCAACGCAACGGTATTGAGGTGAAATTGGTCGACGAGCTGGCCGATTTCGACGTCGTCGACGACGTCGCCACGGTGCGGGAGGCCTGTCATCCGACCAGCCGGTTCGCCCATGTAACCCGGGCGGCCGGGCTCTGATCGCTACCAGCGGGTGAAGATCAGACTGTTCACCAGCAGTGCTCCAACAACGTTGAGCGCCAGCCATATCCGGTGTGATCTCGGCGGCAGCAGTGCTGGGGCAGCAGCAAGCCAAACCGTGAACGGCAGCCAGATCCGTTCGGTCTCGGCCTTGCTGAGCATGCTCAGGTCCGCACAGGCAATGGCAACGAGCATGGCCAACATGAGCAGATGAAAACCCGAGCGCCGCCGGATGGCATTCAGGTCGAACACCCGACCGAGCCCCGCAACACTGCCCAATCCGACCGCGCACACCGCGGCCGCCAGGTCAGCCCAAACCCAGTAACCAAAGGGGCGCTCACTGGCGATACCTTGCCAATAGCGTTGCTGCACCAGGGTATAGCCGTCAAACCACCAGAAGCCCGCTGCGGCGAACACCACTACCACCGCCACTGCCGCCAGCACGGTCGGGCTCAACGCCCGCAGGGCCGATCGCCAGTCGGCTGCGCAGATCAGCACGGCCAATGCCGGAAACGCCATCAATGTCAGGCCGTAGTTGAGGAAGATGGCCCAGCCGAGCAGCAGCCCGGCGCCGGCCGCCGCCAGGGCGGGGAATCGAACCGCGCCGTGCACCGCCAACGCCAGCAGTGCGATGCCCCAGGCCGCCACCCCGGCGAAGTACCCGTCGGCGGAGACCGCGACCCAGATCGCCGTCGGTGCCATCGCCACAAACGGCGCGGCCCGCCGCGCGGTCACCTCGTCGGTCATCGTCCGCACCGTGACCACGACCGCCGCGGCCGCGCTCGAGCCGACCAGCAGGCACAACAGCCCGGCCCAGGCGCCGCCGCCCAGGCCGATACGGTCCAGCCACACAAACGTCAGTAACGCCCCCGGCGGATGCCCCGACACATGGGTGATCCACGAATCCGGTTGGAAGCCAACGATCCGACTGGAGAACGTACCCAGCATCTTCGGGATATCGGTGATGCTTCCCACCTGCGGCAGATACTCGTCTTGGTCGGTCAGCCGGCCCGCGAAACCGCGTTGCCAGCCGTCGATCATCGCCAGCGAAAACGCCCACGCGCCGGCGGTGGCCCAGGTGACCCAGGTCAGCACCCGCCACGACAGCCGCTGCGCCACGGTCGGCCCCCAGATCACAGCGGCCAGCCCGATCAGAATCGCCGGGACGGTACCCCAACCGGCGTGCGCGTCGAGCCGCCCGAAAATCGGTGCGGACCCGGTGTGCCAGGCGAACCGATCCGGCGCGGTGTGGATGCGCTGCCGGATGCCCAAGTCCAGGCGTGGCAACACGAAGGCGGCCGCAACCAGGACGAGCCCGACTGCGGCCGCGATGGTCTCTTTGCGACCCACCCGCACGACTGCACAGCCTATTGGCCGAACCGGCGTGCCAGTGCCCCCCGGTCCACCTTTCCGATGCCGCGCATCGGCAAGGTGCCGACTATGTGCAGTTCGCGCGGCGCGGCCGTGGTGTCGAGGCTGGCCGCGACATGCGTCCGCAGCGCGTCGAGCGTTGGAGCGGCGCACCCGTCGGTTACCACCACGGCGGCGACCACCCGCTGGCCGAGCCGGTCGTCGGCGATCCCGAACACCGCGCAGGCCGCCACCGCGGGATGAGTTGCCAGCGCGGCCTCCACCGGCTGCGGCAGCACGGTCAACCCGCCGCTGCTGATCGCTTCATCGGCCCGGCCCAGCACTGTCAGTACACCCGAATCATCGACGGCGCCAACGTCTTCGGTGCGAAACCAGCCCGGCTCGGCGAACGGGTCGGGGTCCGGTGGGTTGCGATAGCCCTTGGCCAGCGTCGTGCCGCCGATCACGATGCGGCGCTCGGCGTCCACCCGCAGCCGCACCCCGGTGAGCGGGACACCGTCGTAGACACAGCCGCCCGCCGTCTCGCTCATCCCGTAGCTGCGGACCACCGGAATGCCGACGGCCGCGGCGGCATCCAGGATCGGTCGCGGCGCCGGCCCGCCGCCGATCAAGACGGCGTCCAGCGCGGCCAGCGCCGCGGTGGCTGCCGGGTCGGTCAACGCCTTGGCCAACTGGGCGGCGACCAGCGACGTGTAGCGCCGACTGGAACCGAGTTCGCGTACCGCAGAAGGTAATTCATTGATGTCGAAACCTGTCGAGACGTCCAGCTCGACCGGTACGGTGCCAGCCAGCAGGCTGCGTACCAGCACCTGCACACCGGCGATGTGATACGGCGGCAACGCCAGCAGCCAGCGGCCCGGTCCGCCCAGCCGGTCGTGGGTGGCCGATGCGCTGGCGGTCAGTGCAGCGGTGGTCAGCAGCGCACCCTTGGGCGCTCCGGTGGTTCCCGACGTCGTCACCACCAGCGCGACGTCGTCGTCGATGTCGTCACCAACGCGTAATCCGGGCAATGGCGCACCAACCGGCATCGGCAGCAGCGCCGAATCACGGCAGGACAGCACGCCTTCCAGGGCGGGTAGCAGCGTGCGCACCGCGGAGCCCGGCGGGACGACGAGTGCGCGCAGGACGGCTATTCGTACTCCTCGCGGGCGTCGTCCAACGGCCAGCCCTTGGCGGCCAGGCGTTCTCGCACTCGCTCGACGTCTGGCGGGGATGGCAGCTCGTCGGTGAATTGGGTGATCATCACACCGATGTCGATCTGGTCGAAGTCGCCGCGTTGCATCAGTTCGCGGGCCACCTCTTTGACCTCCTCGTCGGTCAGCCGGCGAGACAGCAGCGCGAGCAGTGGAAAGTAGTCGGTCGGCGGGATGCCATCCGGATATCCCGCGCGTAACCACGCCACGATCGAGTTGAGGAATCGGTTCATCGGCACCGGATCCGATGCTACGTGGATTTGGCGCCGAGGATGAACCAGCCGGTGTGATGCGCGATGAAGTCGCGCGCGATGAACAACACGCCGACGACGACCGCAACCAGCAGCAGCACGAAAAGCGCCCAACTGAGCGCGGTCAATGTGGGGCGCCTGCGCATGACCGCGTCACCGCTGATGCCGGCGCCGGCGGCGCCCAGTCGCACCCCGAGCGCGAACAACGCCGGCAGTGCGGCACCGATCAGCAACCCGAAGACGAGGATCTTCAGCGTCGCGGCGTAGTTGAACCAGGTGCTCATGAGGCGGTCGCGGTTGGTACGGCGGCCGGCTGGTCGGCGCGGAGTTCCGCTGCAACGGTGTCGGGCTCGTCGGCTGAATTCAGCCCGGCCGTCAGGTCGCCTTCCCACTCCTCGTTGACGTTGTGGTGGTCGACCCGCGCCTTGCGGGACTGCAGCCAGATCGCAAGGGCGGTCGCGGCCAGTAACGCGAAGCCGATGCCTGCACCGAGGTAGCCACCGATGACGTGCACGACCGTGTAGGTGAGGGCACCGACGATGCCCGCCGACGGCAGCGTCACTGCCCACGCGGTCACCATCCGACCGGCCACTCCCCAGCGCACCTCCGCCCCGGGTTTGCCCACACCGCTGCCCAGGACCGATCCGGTGACCACTTGTGTGGTCGACAACGCGTAGCCGAAGTGGGCGGACAGCAAGATGATTGCGGCCGACGACGACTCGGCGGACATGCCTTGCGGCGGTTTGATCTCGACCAGCCCCTTGCCCAGGGTGCGGATGATCCGCCAGCCGCCGGAGTAGGTGCCCGCGGCCATCGCCATCGCGCAGCACACGATCACCCACAGCGGCGGCAGGGTGGCGGTTTTACTGACCGCGCCGTAGGACATCAGCGCCAGGAAGATCACGCCCATCGTCTTCTGCGCGTCGTTGGTGCCGTGCGCCAACGAGACCAGCGACGCCGAGAATATTTGGCCGCGGCGGAAGGAGTGGTCGGTGCGTTTCTCCGGGACCCCGCGAGTAAAGCGGTAAACCAGCCGGGTACCAACCGCCCCGACCACGGTGGCCAATACCGCGGCCACCACCGCCGGGATCGCCACCCGCGACACCACGCCGGTCCAGATCACCCCGTGTCCACCGACCGCGGCGATCATGGCGCCGACGATGCCGCCGATCAGCGCGTGCGAGGAGCTCGACGGAATGCCCAGCAGCCAGGTCAGCAGGTTCCAAACGATGCCGCCGACCAGGCCGGCGAACACCAATTCCAACGTGACCAGGTGGGCGTTCACCAGATCCCTGGCAATCGTCGCGGCGACGGCAGTGGACAGGAAAGCACCGAACAGGTTCAGTACCGCCGACAGTGCCACCGCGACCTTCGGGCTGAGCGCGCCGCTGGCGATGGAGGTCGCCATGGCGTTGCCGGTGTCGTGAAACCCGTTGGTGAAGTCGAACCCGAGTGCCGTGACCACAACGATGATCAGAAGGAACAACTCGAGGCTCACGGGGCAATTCTCATTGTCGGTGACCCTGATTGTCGACGGATTGGCGATACGAAACGCGGGTGAATTTCGACTCGTCGCCAGATGTTACCTTTCGGTTAACCTTCGTTTCCGCGGCGTTCACCCCGGGTGTCGCGGCGCAGCGGATGGTCGCCGGGTATCTCGACGAAAATCAGCGTCACGCCGTCGGGATCGGTGACGTGCATTTCGTGTAACCCCCACCGTTCGCGACGCGCCTCGCGGGCGATCGGCACGCCTCTGCTCTCCAGTTCGGCCTGGGTGGCGCGGACATCGCGGACCTGCAGCCACAGGGCGCCCGGGAACGGCCCCGCCGGGTGGTCGGGCGCACCGTGGCCGGCCAGCTCGATCAGCGACTGCCCCGCGTAAAATACTGTGCCCGCACCGTATTCGCGGGCGATCGCCAGCCCGATCTGGTCACGGTAAAAGCTCAGTGTCCGCTGGTAGTCGGCCGGCCGGAACAGCATCCGGCTGGCCAGGATGTCCATGCCCCCGTGTCTATCACGTGGCGTCGCCCGGGGGCCGGGTGTTACGCCGTTTCACCAGCGTGGTGACCCCCAGCGGACTGGCTATGTCGAGTGCTTTGATCGCCAGCGCCACCCGCGGCGCAATCCGGACGGGTCGGCTACGTGCTGCGGTGATCATCCAATCCGCTGCCTCCTCCGGGGTCAGCCCCGGCCGGTCGGCGAAGGCTTTGGTCGGCGCGACCATCGGGGTGTGCACCAGCGGGTAGTACAGCGTGGTCGAATGCACGCCACGCCGCGACCACTCCGTCTCGATCACCCGGCTCACCGACGCCAGGGCCGACTTCGACGCGTTGTACACCGAGAACAGCGGTGACGCCTCGCTGAACACCCCCCAGGTCGCGACGTTGATGATGTGGCCGTCGCCGCGCTCGAGCATCCCGGGCGCGATGCCGCGGATCAGCCGCAGCGGCGAGTAATAGTTGAGCACCATCGTGCGCTCGACGTCGTGCCAGCGTTCCAGCGACTCGGCCAGCGGCCGGCGGATGGATCGGCCGGCGTTGTTGATCAGGATGTCCACCCCGCCGAGGCGCTGCTCGACGTCGGCCACCAGCGCGTCGACGGCATCCATATCGGACAGGTCGCACGGGATCGCCAGCGCGGTGCCGCCGGCCGTCGTGATCCGCTCGACCACGGCGTCGAGCAGGTCTTTGCGGCGGGCGACCGCGACCACGGTGGCGCCGCGACGACCGAACTTCTCCGCGCCCGCCTCGCCGATCCCCGAGGATGCGCCGGTGAGAAGGACCCGCTTGCCGCGCAGGTCGACCGGTTTGGCAGCCGGCTGGTAGATGCGCAGTTGCGGCGCGAGGGGTGGCCGCATGGCTGTCCGGGCGATCTGCTCGGCGACTCGACGTATCGGATTCTTGCTCACGGTGGCGAGTCTATGAGCCCGCGCTCCCGCCCGAGCGCCACGCTGGCGTGACGCTCGCTTCCCGGCGCCACGCTGGCGTGACGCTCGGGGGCCCCGTCAGAAGTACCGCGGGAACCGGCTCCAATCCGGAGGCCGCTTCTCCAGGAACGCGTCGCGGCCCTCGACAGCTTCGTCGGTCATGTACGCCAGCCGGGTAGCCTCGCCGGCGAACAGTTGCTGGCCGACCAGCCCGTCGTCGAGCAGGTTGAACGCGTATTTCAGCATCCGTTGCGCCTGAGGCGATTTCGCGTTGATCTCGGCCGCCCACTGCACGCCCTGCGCTTCCAGCTCGGCGTGGTCGACGACGGCGTTGACTGCACCCATCGCATGCATCTGCTCGGCGGTGTAGTCACGGCCGAGGAAGAAGATCTCGCGGGCGAACTTCTGGCCGACCTGTCGGGCCAGGTAGGCGCTGCCGTAGCCGCCGTCGAAGCTGCCGACGTCGGCGTCGGTCTGCTTGAAGCGGGCGTGCTGGCGGCTGGCCAGGGTGAGGTCGCACACCACGTGCAGGCTGTGGCCGCCACCGGCCGCCCACCCGTTGACCAGGCAGATGACCACCTTGGGCATGAACCGGATCAGCCGCTGCACCTCGAGGATGTGCAGCCGCCCGGCGCGGGCGGCGTCGACGGTGTCGGCGGTCTCCCCGGCGGCGTACTGGTAGCCGCTGCGGCCGCGGATGCGTTGGTCGCCGCCGGAACAGAACGCCCAGCCGCCGTCTTTGGGTGACGGCCCGTTGCCGGTCAGCAGCACCACGCCGACGTCGGGCGACATCCGGGCGTGATCCAACGTCCGGTAGAGCTCGTCGACGGTGTGCGGACGGAATGCGTTACGCACCTCCGGCCGGTTGAACGCCACCCGCACCGTCGCGTCCGTGACGTGACGGTGGTAGGTGATGTCGGTGAGCCCGGTGAACCCGTCGACCGGCCGCCAGGCGTCGACGTGAAAAGGATTGTCGCTCATGGCTCTACATCGGTTCGAGGCGGAAGACGGCGCAGCGGCCCGCGAGTGCCTCGAATTCCTCGGGACGGTTGTCCTTGACCAAGCCGGTGCGCTTCAGGAAGCCGACGCCGACCGGCACCTGGATGGGCCACACCCGCAGCAGCGGCCGCGCCTCCTCGGCGGACAGCTCCGTCATCCGGACGCGCTCGTGCTTGCGGCCGCGCGTCAGCGTGACCTCGCACGCGACGCGGACGTTTTCCACCCAATCCGCGTCCGGGAACCCGACGGCATACCGATTACCGTCGACGGTCATCGGCGTGACCGGCGTTGGCCGGGGTCTCCCTGATTTGCGTCCGGGCACCGTCAACACCACCGGACTCTCACTACCGAATCGCAGGCCGAGCCGCAACATTGGCATGAAGACTTTGTTCATCGGCTTGAGCCACCACGGCGGCCTGATGCGCGAAGACACGGCGCAACCCTAGCCGACCGCTCGGCCGGCGCCTTCCCAGAACGGCGCACGCACCGCCTTCTTGTCCGGCTTGCCCAGCCCGGTCAACGGCAGCGAGTCGACGACCACCACCCGCTTGGGCGACTGCACCGAGCCCTTGCGGTCCTTGACCGCGGCCTGGATCTCGGCGGTCATCGCTGCGACCGCCTCGTCGTCGCGCGCAGCATCCGGGCGCAGCACCACCACCGCGGTGACGGCCTCGCCCCACTTGTCGTCCGGCGCCCCGACCACACACACCTGCGCGACGGCCGGATGCTCGGCGACGACGTCCTCGACCTCGCGGGGGAAGACGTTGAAGCCGCCGGTGACGATCATGTCCTTGACCCGGTCGACGATGTAGTAGAAGCCGTCGGAGTCCTCGCGGGCCATGTCGCCGGTGTGCAGCCATCCGTCTTTAAAAGTTCGCGATGTCTCTTCGGGTAGCTTCCAGTAGCCGCCCGCCAAAAGCGGTCCGCTCACGCAGATTTCGCCCGGTTCGCCCTGCGGCACCTGCTTACCGTTCTCGTCGAGCAGCGCGACTCGCGCGAACAGCGTCGGGCGCCCGCATGACGTCAGCCGCTTCTCGTCGTGGTCACCCTTGGCCAGGTAGGTAATGGCCATCGGCGCCTCGGACTGCCCGTAGTTCTGGGCGAAGATCTGCCCGAACCGACGGATCGCCTCGGCCAGCCGCACCGGGTTGATCGCCGACGCGCCGTAATAGACGGTTTCCAGCGACGACAAGTCCCGGGTGTGCGAATCCGGGTGATCCATCAGCGCGTACAGCATCGACGGCACCACGAACGTGGCCGTAATTCGCTTTTCCTCAATAGTTTTCAGCACTTCGGCGGGGTCGAATCCCGGCAGCACGTACATTTGGCCGCCCTTGACCAACGTCGGGAGAAAATATGCTGCCCCGGCATGCGACAGCGGAGTGATCATCAGGAACCGCAGCTGTTCGGGCCATTCCCATTCGGCGAGTTGGATCGTCGTCATGGTGGAGATGCACTGGGCGGTGCCGATCACGCCCTTGGGCTTGCCCGTCGTGCCGCCGGTGTAGGTCAGACCGATGATCTGGTCCGGCGGCAGATCGGCGGCTGCCAGCGGCTGCGGCTCGTACTTGGCCGCCTCGGCCGACAGATCAACCGCCACGTCTTGCAGTGCTTCGGGAACCGGCCCGATGGTCAGAATCTGCTTGAGCGAGTCCACCCGGTCAAGCAACCCCAGCGCCCGCTCGACGAACTTCGGGTTGGGGTCGATGATCAGCGAGCTGATCCCGGCGTCGGACAGCACGTAGGCGTGGTCGTCGAGCGAGCCCAGCGGATGCAGCGCGGTGCGCCGGTAGCCCTGGGTCTGGCCTGCGCCGATGATCATCAGCACCTCGGGCCGGTTCAGCGACAACAGGCCCACGGCGGCACCGGTGCCGGCGCCCAGCGCCTCGAAGGCCTGGATGTACTGGCTGATCTTGTCGGCCATCTGGCCGCCGGTCAGCGTGGTATCACCGAGGAACAGCACCGGCTTGTCCTTGTGCCGCTTGAGCGCGCCGACCAGCAGGTGGCCGTTGTGGGTCGGATTGCGCAACAGCTCGTCAGTCATGACGCTAAGACTAGAACGTGTTGCAGAACCAGCCGAGGTGGTCCCTCCGCGGTCGTTGACTGTGCGGCTTGTGGCCGAGATTCCGCGGATTTGTCGGCCAGAACCCACACAGTCAACGGGATGTCGCTACGTCCTGGCCGCCCGCCACTGGATTTCCTTCCGGACGTACTCGTTGTCCTGTGGCAAGTCCTCGACCTCGTGCACCCGGCGAACCTCCAGCGTGCTTCCCGGTCCCAGCGGGCAGCGGCTCGCCCACTGCTGGGCTTCGTCCCTGGAGGAAACCCCGAGGATCCAGAACCCGTTGAACAGGGCTCCGCCATAGGGTTCATCCGAGACCGCCGGCGGATCGGAGCTGAAGTCGACGACGAAGCCCTCCTCGGGTCCGGCCAGCCCTTCGCCGGCCAGCATGACGCCGGCCTCGATCAGCGACTCGTTGTATTTGCCCATCGCCGTCAAGACCTCGTCGAACGGGACGTCCTTGGCGGCCTCCTGCGCCTCCGGCGTCGACCGCATGATCATCATGTAGCGCATCGTTGACTCCTTTCGTCAGCAACATCGACTCCCCGCAGCGCCGTTTCTCATCGCAGCAGGCACCATGGCAGCGTGACCCCCCCGCTCGACGACGTTCTGGACCGCCTGCATGTCGTCGCGCTGCCGCTGCGGGTGCGCTTCCGCGGCATCACCACCCGCGAAGTCGCGCTGATCGACGGCCCGACCGGTTGGGGGGAGTTCGGCGCGTTCGTCGAATACGGGCCGGCGGAGGCCGCGGCGTGGCTGGCCTCGGCACTCGAGGCCGCCGACAGCGCGCCGCCGCCGCCGCGACGAGACCGCGTCGCGATCAACGCCACTGTTCCGGCCGTCGCTGCTGCGCAGGTGCCCGACGTGCTGGCCCGCTTCCCGGGTGCCCGCACCGCCAAGGTCAAGGTCGCCGAACCCGGGCAGACGCTGGCCGACGACGTCGCCCGCGTCGAGGCCGTCCGCGCCCTGATACCCACCGTGCGGGTCGACGCCAACGGCGGCTGGACCGTCGACGAGGCTGTCGCGGCGGCCCGAGCACTGACCGCCACCGGGCCGCTGGAGTACCTCGAACAACCCTGCCGCACTGTCGATGAGCTCGCCGAGTTACGTCGCCGCGTCGACGTCCCGGTCGCCGCCGACGAAAGTATCCGCAAGGCCGATGACCCGTTACGGGTGGTCCGGGCCAACGCCGCCGATGTCGCCGTGCTGAAAGTTGCTCCCCTGGGCGGTATTAACGCGCTGTTGGGCATAGCCGCGCAGATCGACATTCCGGTCGTGATCTCCAGCGCGCTGGATTCGGCAGTGGGGATCGGGATCGGGCTCATAGCAGCCGCCGCCCTGCCGCGACTCGACCACGCCTGCGGGCTGGGCACCGGTGGGCTGTTCGTCGACGACGTCGCCGAGCCGGCCGTGCCCGTCGACGGGTATCTGCCGGTCGGGCCGGTGACACCTGACCCGGCACGGCTGTCCGCGCTGGCCGCGCCGCCGGATCGGCGGCAGTGGTGGATCGAGCGGATCAAGGTCTGCTACCCGCTGCTAGCGTCGCGGCCATGACGACACGCAACGCATGGGCGACCGCGGCGGTGCGAGTCGCCTTTGGGGTGATCTGGGCGATCGACGCCTGGCTGAAGTGGCAACCGGGCTTCCGCACGACCTTCCTGCCGAACATGCTCGCCACCGCGGCCGCGCAGCCGCGTTGGCTCTCGCCGTGGTTCGACTTCTGGCTGCGGTTGGAACGCCCCGCACCCGGACTGTGGGTGTACCTGGGCGCGGCTGTCGAGACGGTAATCGCGATCACGCTGCTACTCGGACTCGGCCGCCGCGTGGTGTACGTCGGTGGCGCCGTTTACAGCCTGTTGATCTGGTCCACGGCCGAAGGTTTCGGCGGGCCGTACGGGCAGGGCGCTACCGACATCGGCACCTCCATCATCTACGTGATGGTGTTCCTGGCGTTGCTGGTGATCCTCGAGCACGGACTCGACCGCCGTTACGTGCTTGACGGCGCGATCACGCGTCGTATCCCCCGGTGGGCTCACGTCGCGGGCCCGGGCGGTGCTACCCACTGCTAGCGTCGCGGCCATGACGACCGAAAACACCGACCAGTTCATCGCCCGGATGGCCGGCGCCATTGACAGCGCTTGCCTGGCGGTGCTCGCCAGCATCGGCCATCAGACCGGCCTGTTCGACGTCCTCGCCGGCCTTCCGCCGGCAACCAGCGCCCAGATCGCCGACGCCGCCGGCCTCAACGAACGCTATGTGCGGGAATGGCTGGGCGGCGCGGCCGCCGGAGGGATCGTCGATTACGACCCGGCCGCAGAGACGTACGTCCTGCCTGGCCACCGCGCCGCCGCCCTGACCCGGTCCGCCGGGCCGAAAAACCTGGCGCGGATGGCCACGATGATCCCGATGATGGGTGAGGTCGAGCAGAAGATCATCGGCTGCTTCCGCAACGGCGGCGGGCTGCACTACAGCGAGTACCCCCGCTTCCACGCGATGATGGCCGAGGAGAGCGGCGCGGTGTTCGACGCGGCACTGATCGACGTGATCCTGCCGTTGGTCGACGGCCTGCCGGACCGGTTGCGTGCCGGTGCCGACGTGGCCGATTTCGCGTGCGGCAGTGGACATGCCATCAACGTGATGGCACAGGCGTTCGGAGCGAGCCGGTTCACCGGCGTGGACTTCTCCGACGAAGGTGTTGCCGCGGCCACGAACGAGGCGAAGCGGCTGGGCCTGCCCAACGCCGCCTTCGAGCGTCATGATCTGGGCGAGCTCGACCTCGCCGATGCCTACGACGTGATCACGGTGTTCGACGCGATCCACGACCAGGCCCAACCGGCGCGGGTGCTGGCCAACATCTATCGCGCGCTGCGACCCGGGGGGATCTTCCTGATGGCCGACATCAAGGCGTCGAGCCAACTGGAAGACAACGTCGGCGTCCCGTTCGCTCCGTTCCTCTACACCATCTCGACGATGCACTGCATGACCGTGTCGCTGGCACGCGACGGCGCCGGGCTCGGCACGGTGTGGGGACAGCAGTTGGCCACCGCGATGCTCGCCGACGCCGGTTTCGGCGACGTGCGGACGGCCGAGATCGAGGAGAACCCGCTCGACCTCTACTACATCGCCCGCAAGTAAATTTTGGGGTAGCCGACTACTCTAGGCTGTCCCGGACCCTGGCCATGATGCTCAAGAACCATGACCGGATTTCGCGTGGGCATTATGGACCCGATCATCGCCGCTCGCCCGGCGGCCGACACGTTCACCAGAGCGGGGGCTCAAGAAGCTCTGACCTGAGTGACCCGCCAGAGCCGTCGCGGCAGGTCACCCTCCTCGAACGGGTGCACCTCGACGAGCGTCCAGCCGTCGGCGAGCGCGTCGACCAGGCCACGGGTGAAGAAATGCACGGCGAAGCCGCCGGATTCATAGATGTCGTCGCCGTGCGGGGTGCCCGCACGGTAATGGGCGTCGCCGGTGTGCCGGGCGGTGTAGACGAACACTCCGCCGGGGCGCAGCACTCGTCGCACGTCGCCGACCACGGCGTGGATCTGTTCGGTGGATAGTGCCATGCACAGGAGCATGTGTGCGAACACCCCGTCCACCGAAGCGTCCGGTAGCGGCAGCGACTGGTGAACGTCGTGCACGGTTGTCGAGACGCGCTGGCCAACGCCCGACGCGGCGGCCGCTTCGCGCAGCTGCTGCAATCCGGTGGCGCTGAAATCCAGCGCCCGCACCGTGAATCCCTGCCGGGCGAAAGACAGCGCATCGCGGCCGTGCCCGGCGCCGAGCTCGAGGACGTCGCGCGCGCCGGTTGCTCGGAAGACCGCGATGGCGTGCAGGCCCGGGGCGGACGGGTGAGCGCCGTACATGCCGGGATGGGCGGCGTAGGTGGTGTTCCACTGCCGACGTTGCCCGCCTTGGCTACCTTGGCCAATGGCCGTCATGCCGCTGATTGTGCCCGGCGCACCGGGCGTGGGCGAGTGCCCGCTCACGGCGCAGGCGGGGCCTTGTACCGTCCATCAGGTGATCAACCTTGCTTACGACGACTCCGGCTTCGGCGAGCCCGTCGTTTTCATCGCCGGCCACGGCGCCGCCGGGCGCACCTGGCACCTGCATCAGGTCCCGGCCTTCCTGGCGGCCGGCTACCGCGTCGTCACCTTCGACAACCGCGGCGTGGGCGCGACGGAGAACGCCGACGGATTCACAACACAGACGATGGTCGCCGACACCGCGGCGCTGATCGAATCCCTGGGTGCCGCCCCGGCACGCATCGTCGCGGCATCGATGGGCGCGTTCATCGCCCAGGAACTCATGCTGGGCCGGCCTGATCTGGTCAGCAAAGCGGTGCTGATGTGCACCCGTGGACGGCTGGACCGTGCGCGCGAATTCTTCCACACCGCCGAAGCCGAGCTGCTCGCCTCCGAGACCAGGCTGCCGGTCTCCTACGACGCGAAAATCCGGCTGCTGGAAAGCTTTTCCCCCAAGACGCTGAACGACGACGCTGCTGTGCTCGACTGGATCGGCATGTTCACCATATGGCCGACCAAACCCACCGCCGGATCGTGCTGTCAGCTGAACATCTCGCCGCAGAACAACCGGCTGCCCGCCTACCGAAACATCACCGCGCCGGTGTTGGTGATCGGTTTCGCCGACGACCTGGTGACGCCGCCGCACCTGGGCCGTGAGGTCGCCGACGCCATCCCCAACGGCCGTTATCTGCAGATCCCCGACGCCGGGCATCTCGGGTTCATCGAGCGGCCGCAGGCCATCAACGCCGCGGCGCTGCAGTTCTTCGCCGGCATGGCGGTCTGAACCCACCGATTAGTCTTTAGCTGTGAATCCCTCGACGGCACAGGCCCGCGTCGTCGTCGACGAGCTGATCCGCGGCGGGGTCCGCGACGTGGTGCTGTGCCCGGGGTCGCGTAACGCCCCGCTGGCTTTCGCGCTGCAGGACGCCGACCGGGCCGGCCGACTGCGCTTACATGTGCGCATCGACGAGCGCACCGCCGGCTATCTGGCGATCGGCCTGGCGATCGCCGCCGGCGCGCCGGTCTGCGTTGCGATGACGTCGGGCACCGCGGTAGCCAACCTGGGCCCGGCGGTGGTGGAGGCCAACTACGCGCGGGTGCCGCTGATCGTGTTGTCGGCCAACCGGCCCTACGAACTGCTCGGCACCGGCGCCAACCAGACCATGGAGCAGCTGGGTTACTTCGGCACCCAGGTCCGTGCCACGATCAGCCTCGGGCTGGCCGAGGATGCCCCCGAGCGAATGGATGCCCTCAACGCGACCTGGCGGTCGGCCAGCTGCCGGGTCCTGGCGGCTGCCACCGGCGCCCGCACCGCCAACGCCGGGCCGGTGCACTTCGACATCCCGCTGCGCGAACCGCTGGTGCCCGACCCCGATACCGCCGGTGCCGCCACGCCACCCGGGCGCCCCGGCGGGCGGCCCTGGACACTCACCCCGCCGGTCAGCTTCGACCAGCCATTAGACATCGATCTGAGCGCCGACGCCGTCGTCATCGCCGGGCACGGCGCCGGCACGCAGCCCAACCTGGCGGCGCTGCCGACCGTCGCCGAGCCGACCGCACCCGCGGCGGCCAACCCGCTGCATCCGCTGGCGCTGCCGCTGCTGCGCCCGCAGCAGGTGATCATGCTGGGCCGCCCCACCCTGCACCGCCCGGTCTCGGCGCTGCTGGCCGACCCGTCAGTGCCGGTCTATGCGTTGACCACCGGGCCGCGCTGGCCCGACGTATCGGGCAACTCGCAGGCCACCGGCACCCGCGCGGCCACCACCGGCGAGCCCAGCCCGGCCTGGCTGCGCCGCTGCGCGGAGCTCAACCGGCACGCCCTCGACGCGGTGCGCGGCCAACTCGCGGCGCACCCGCTGACCACCGGCCTGCACGTGGCCGCCGCCGTCGCCGACGCGCTGCGGCCGGGTGACCAACTGGTGCTGGGCGCCTCCAACCCGGTGCGCGACGCGGCGCTGGTCGGGCTCAACCCGCACGGCATCTTGGTGCGCTCCAACCGCGGCGTCGCCGGCATCGACGGCACGGTGTCCACCGCGATCGGCGCCGCGCTGGCCCACGAACGGGCAGCCGGCGGCCGCACCGTCGCGCTGATCGGCGACCTGACGTTCGTGCACGACAGCTCCGGGCTGTTGATCGGCCCCACCGAGCCGGTGCCGCGACAACTGACCATCGTGGTGTCCAACGACAACGGAGGCGGCATCTTCGAACTGCTCGAACAGGGCGATCCGCGGTTTTCCGACGTGTCCTCCCGCATCTTCGGCACCCCGCACGACGTCGATGTCGGCGCGCTGTGCCGCGCCTACCACGTCGAGAGCCGCCAGATCGAGGTCGATCAGTTGAGTGCGGCGCTCGACGAACCGGGCAAAGGAATGCGGGTGCTGGAGGTCAAGGCCGACCGGTCCTCGCTGCGGCAACTGCACGCCGCAATCAAGGCCGCCTTGTGAAGCGACTGAAAGCCTTGGGGCACATCCTGATCCACGGCCGCGTCGATGTGGTGCCGGATACCCGGGCGCGACGCGTCCTGCGCTGGATGCGCATCGGCGTGCTGATCGCAGCCGCTCTGGTCACGTTGCAGTCGGTGCTGCTGGTGGCCGGCGCCTGGCGCAACGACCTGTCCATCGGACGCAACATGGGGGTCGCGCAGGCCGAGGTGCTCAGCGCCGGACCGCGGCGCTCCACGATCGAGTTCGTCACACCCGACCGGGTCACCTACCGCCCGGAACTCGGCGTGCTCTACCCGTCCGAATTGGCCCCCGGGATGCGAATTTACGTCGAATACGACAAGAAAAACCCCAACCTGGTACGGGTGCAGGACCGCAACGCCGGGCTGGCGATCATCCCGGCCGGGTCGATCGCGGTGATCGGCTGGTTGGCCGCCGCGGCCGCGCTGCTCGGGCTGGCCGCGGTGGAGCGGCGGCTGGACCGTCAGCCGACCAGTTTGTCGAGCCAATCCGGGTCCTGAAGGTCGACGACGTTTTTCGCGTTGAGGTGGTAAACCGTTGGGGTGGTTCGGCCTTGTGGGTTTTCTCCCTTGAGCAGGGCGGTGTTGACGTTGTCCATTGCGGCGGCGTCGACGCCGGGATCACCGGCCGCGATCCGCGTCGCCACCGGCTCGGGTACACCGCTTTGGCGGGCCATCTCCGCGATGTCGTTGTTGTCCGGGCCGTCTGGACTCTGATGACTATACAGATCCTGCACGAACGCCTGATAGGCCGCCGCCGGGGTCGCCGGGTCAGCGGCCAGCAACAGCGCATTGCTGATCTGGGCGGACGCGTCGTTGTGGTGTTTGTCGTCGAGGAACGTCAGCCACCGATATGTCACCGCCAATCGACCGCTGGCGAGATAGCCGGCGATCTGTTGGCCGTACGACGATTCGAACTGGGCGCAGTGCGGGCACTGCGGTTCGCAGAAGATCTCCAATTGCACGGGTGCACCGGCCGATCCGACCACTGCGCCGTAGCCGTCGTCGCTTCGTGGCACCTCGGCGTACGTCGTGGCCATGCCGATTGTGACGAAACACACCACCAACACCGCCAATGTGCCCAGCCACCACCGCATGTGTCACCTCTTCGCAGCAGATTTAAAAAACCGTATGCCCGTCGGCAACCTTATCGACAGACGGCGCTGACACCCTGAGGGTGTGCGCGTAGCCATCGTCGCGGAGTCCTTCCTCCCGCAGGTCAACGGCGTCAGCAACTCGGTGGTTCGTATCCTCGAGCATCTGCGGCGCACCGGCCACGAAGCGCTCGTCGTCGCCCCCGACACTGCGCCCGGAGAACCCCGCGCCGAGCGGATTCACGACGGCATCCGGGTGCACCGGGCGCCGTCGCGGATGTTCCCGAAGGTGACGTCGCTGCCGCTGGGCCTGCCGTTGCCCTGGATGCTGCGGGTGCTGCGCGGATTCGACCCCGACGTGGTGCATCTGGCCTCACCGGCGCTGCTCGGCTACGGCGGGGTGCGGGCGGCCCGCCGCCTGCGGGTGCCGACGGTGGCGGTGTTCCAAACCGACGCCGCGGCTTTCGCCGCCGCTTATGGCGTTCCGGCCGCGTCGCGTGCGGTGTGGGCGTGGACCCGTCATCTGCACCGGCTCGCCGACCGAACCCTGGCGCCGTCCATATCGACGATGGAAACGCTTGCTGCGCACCGTATTCCGCGGGTATACCAGTGGGTGCGCGGTGTCGACGTGACCGCGTTCGTGCCGTCGGCGCGCGACGCGGCACTGCGCCGACAGTGGTCCCCCGACGGCAAGCCGATAGTCGGCTTCGTCGGCCGGCTGGCGCCGGAGAAGCATGTCGACCGGCTGGCGGTGCTGGCGCGCAGCGGCGCGGTCCAGCTGGTCATCGTCGGCGACGGGGTCGACCGGCGCAAGCTGGAATCGGCATTGCCGACAGCAGTTTTCACTGGCGCGCTATACGGCGACCAACTCGTCGCGGCGTACGCCAGCATGGACGTCTTCGTGCATCCCGGCGAGCACGAGACGTTTTGTCAAACCGTGCAGGAAGCGCTGGCGTCGGGGCTGCCGGTGATCGCCCCCGACGCCGGCGGCCCGCGCGACCTGGTCACCCCGATGCACACCGGGCTGTTGCTGCCCGTCGACGAGTTCGAGGCCCGGCTGCCGGCCGCCGTCGCCCATCTGGTCGACGAGCGGGCGCGCTATTCGGCGGTGGCTCGGCGCAGCGTGCTGCACCGCTCCTGGCCGGCGGTCTGTGACGAGTTGCTGGGCCACTACGAGGCGGTCCGGGGGAGCCGACGGGCGGCAGCGGCCTGAGGCGGTAGCGTCGGCGGCGTGAACCGCGCGAGCCTGGACAAGGATCCGCGTGAGGTGGCGTCGATGTTCGACGGCGTCGCCCGCCGCTATGACCTGACGAACACCGTGCTGTCGCTGGGCCAGGACCACTACTGGCGGCGCGCCACCCGCGCGGCCCTGCGCATCGTGCCCGATGAGAAGGTGCTGGACCTGGCCGCCGGTACCGCGGTGTCGACGGTGGAATTGGCGCGCTCTGGGGCGTGGTGTGTGGCCGCGGACTTTTCGGTGGGGATGCTGGCGGCCGGCCATGCCAGAAACGTGCCCAAGGTCGCTGCAGACGCCACCCGATTACCGTTCGCCGACAATATCTTTGACGCGGTGACGATCAGCTTCGGGCTGCGTAATATCGCCGATCGTGCGACGGCGCTGGCTGAGATGGCGCGGGTCACCCGCCCGGGCGGCCGGCTGGTGGTGTGCGAATTCTCCACACCCACCAATGCACTGTTCGCCACCGCGTACAAGGAGTACTTGATGCAGGCGCTGCCGCGGGTGGCGCGAGCGGTGTCCAGCAACCCGGATGCCTATGTCTACCTGGCCGAGTCGATTCGGGCCTGGCCCGACCAGGCGACGCTGGCCCACCAGATTTCAGCCACCGGGTGGTCGGCGGTGCGCTGGCGCAACCTGACCGGCGGTATCGTCGCGCTGCACGCCGCGTACAAGCCTTCTCTTCGTTGAGTGTGTGGGTTGTGTACGTGATTTCTCGAATTCTTCGGTCACAACCCCCACACTCAACGCACCAAGAACGGTCAGCTGAACGGTTTACGACGATCGACCAGCCGTGACGCCAACCCGCCGCCGCGCCAGATCCGCGCCACCCGGTCGGCGTCGTCGTCGGTCACCAGGTTGCCCATCACCCGCACGGCGATGCCCATCAGCCGCGTCGAACGCATCGCCACCGGCCCGGTCGCCGGCAGGAACCGCGGAAACGTCAGCAGCAACGCCAGCCGGCGGGCCACCGAGAATGCGCGCCCGTAGTGGGATTGCAGCACCGACGGCCACGCGCACGAGAGGTCAGAACCCAGCTCGTCGACCGCCAGTCGTCCGGTTTCCAGGCCGTAGTCGATGCCCTCGCCGTTCAACGGGTTGACACAGGCCGCGGCATCGCCGATCAGCATCCAGTTCGGCCCGGCCACCCCCGACACTGCGCCGCCCATGGGCAGCAGCGCCGACGACACTGCCCGCGGCCGGCCGACGAACCCCCACTCGTCGCGGCGCAGGTCGGTGTAGTAGGACATCAGCGGCCGTAACGCCAGGTCGGCGGGCTGTTTGGCGGTCGACAGCGCGCCAACGCCGATGTTCACCTCACCGTTGCCCAGCGGGAAGATCCAGCCGTAGCCGGGCAGCACCGCGCCGTTGGGGGACCGTAGTTCCAGGTGCGACGTCAGCCACGGCTCGTCGCTGCGCGGCGTGGCCAGATATCCGCGGGCGGCGATCCCGTACACGGTCTCCTGATGCCAGCGCCGGCCCAGTTTGCGACCCAGCGGCGAGCGGGCACCGTCGGCGACGATCAGCTCCCGGCACGCCACCTCGGTTCCGTCTGCCAGCACCACCGCCGCCACCCGTCCCGCTGAATTAGGATGAACTCCAACAGCTTTGATACCAAGCAGCATCCGCGCACCGGCATCCTCGGCGACCTTGCGGATCTGGTCGTCGAGCTCGAGGCGGGCCACCGCGCTGCCGGTCGACGGGAACGACGGGCCCGGCCAGTCGACTTCCACCTCACCGCCGAATCCGCTCATCCGCAAACCCCGATGCCGGATCCGGGCGTCCAGCCAGTCGCCCAGGCCGAGCAGTTCCAGCTCGGCGACCGCCCGCGGGGTCAGCCCGTCGCCGCAGGCCTTGTCGCGGGGAAAGCTAGCCGCGTCGATGACCAGCACGTCGCGGCCCGCCCGGGCGGCCCACGCTGCCGCCGCCGACCCGGCCGGTCCGGCGCCCACGATCACCACGTCGGCCTTGCTACCCATGATCACCAGTATGTTGGTTGGGTGAGGACTCCGGCGACTGTGGTGGCGGGCGTGGATCTCGGCGACGCCGCGTTCGCCGCGGATGTGCGCGACGGCGTCGACCGCATCGAGCGGTTGATCGAGACCGAGTTGCGCGCGGCCGACGACCGGCTCACCGAGGCGGTGCTGCACCTGTTCGAGGCCGGCGGCAAGCGGTTCCGCCCGTTGTTCACCGTGCTGTCCGCGCAGCTCGGGCCCCGGCCGGACGCCGACGAGGTGACGATCGCCGGCGCGGTCATCGAGCTGGTGCACCTGGCGACGCTCTACCACGACGATGTGATGGACGAGGCGCAGGTCCGCCGCGGCGCACCCAGCGCCAACCTGCGATGGGGCAACAACGTCGCGATCCTGGCCGGCGACTACCTGTTCGCGACGGCATCGCGGCTGGTGTCGCGGCTGGGGCCGGACGCGGTGCGGGTCATCGCCGAGACGTTCGCGCAGCTGGTGACCGGGCAGATGCGCGAAACGCGCGGCGCCGCGGGCGGCGTGGACTCGATCGAGCACTATCTGAAGGTGATACACGAAAAGACGGCCTGCCTGATCGGCGCGGCGGGCCGGTTCGGCGCGATGTTGTCCGGCGCCGACGACGACCAGGTCGAGCGGCTTTCCCGGCTCGGCGGCATCGTCGGCACCGCGTTCCAGATCTCCGATGACATCATCGACATCGACAGTGACCCCGACGAATCCGGCAAGCTGCCCGGCACCGACCTGCGCGAAGGTGTGCACACGCTGCCGGTGCTCTATGCGCTGCGCGAAACCGGGGCGGACGCCAAGCGGCTGCGTGAGCTGCTGGCCGGTCCGGTCGACGACGCGGCGGTGGCTGAGGCGTTAGGCCTGCTACGGGCATCGCCCGGGATGGTAAAAGCCAAAGACACCGTGGCGCGGTATGCGGCGCAGGCCCGCGAGGAGCTGGCGCAGCTGCCCGACCTGCCCGGTCGACACGCGCTGGCAACGTTGGTGGATTACACCATCAACCGGCACGGCTAACCTCTATTGCGGGAACCCTTCGGCTCACCGCAAGCGTTGAATCAGCGAGACCCGGGTGTTCGTAGGAGGAAACTGATGACCTGGCATCCGCATCACAACACGGTCAAGACGTTTGCGCTGTTGGTCGGGATGTCGGCGCTGATCGTGCTCGTCGGCAGGCTGTTCGGTCCCACGATGATGTGGCTGGCGGTGCTGTTCGCCGTCGGCATGAACGTCTACACGTATTTCAACAGCGACAAGCTGGCGCTGCGGGCCATGCACGCCCAACCGGTTTCCGAGGTGCAGGAGCCGGCGATGTACCGGATCGTGCGCGAGCTGGCCACCGGCGCACACCAGCCGATGCCGCGCCTCTACATCAGCGACACCGCCGCGCCCAATGCATTCGCCACCGGGCGCAATCCGCGCAACGCCGCGGTGTGCTGCACGACCGGCATCGTGAATATTCTCGACGAGCGTGAGTTGCGCGCGGTGCTGGGCCACGAGCTCTCGCATGTCTACAACCGCGACATCCTGATTTCGTGTGTGGCCGGTGCGCTGGCATCGGTGATCACCGCGCTGGCGAACATGGCCATGTTCGCCGGGATGTTCGGCGGCAACAACCGTGATGGCGGTAATCCGTTTGCGCTGCTGTTTGTTTCGCTGCTGGGCCCGATTGCGGCGATGGTCATCAAGATGGCCGTGTCGCGGTCGCGGGAGTACCAGGCCGACGAGTCCGGTGCGATGTTGACCGGTGACCCGCTGGCGTTGGCGTCGGCCCTGCGCAAGATCACCAATGGTGTGCAAACGGCCCCACTGCCGCCGGAGCCGCAGCTGGCCAGCCAGGCGCACTTGATGATTGCCAACCCGTTCCGTGCGGGTGAGCGCGT
>NZ_JBOHHI010000178.1:0-6964 GCF_050700595.1 Mycobacterium sp. | reverse complement strand
ACGTTGTAGAACCAGCCCTTCGGCACTACCCGGCGCCACAGGTTCTCGTCAACCCAGGTCAACGTCTTCCAGCTGGTGAACGCGAATTTAGCCCAGCCCCCACCCAATCGGTCCGTCGGCACCGCGTACTCGAACGTGCGCAGCGGCCAGCCCATCATGGCGGCGGTGAACTCGACGGTGGTGGTGTCGACGTCGACCGCACCGGCGTCGCTGGCCACCTTCTCCAAGTCACCCGGCGCGAACGTGTGCAGGTCGACAAGGGCTTCCAGCGCCGCGGCACGCGAGGATTCGTCGAGCTCGGCCTGTGGCCGCCGCCAGCTGCCAAGCCCGGGCAACTTGGTGACGTTGGTGGCGATCCGCCAGGTCAGCGTCGACAGCTTCCGGGCGTAGCCGTCGCCGACGGTGGTCGGCTCGCCGGCGAACACGAAGCGGCCACCGGGCCGCAGCACCCGAAGCACCTCGCGCAGCGACTGCTCGACGTCGGGAATGTGGTGCAGCACGGCATGTCCGACCACCAAATCGAACGTGTCGTCGTCATATGGGATGCGCTCGGCATCGGCGACCCGGCCGTCGATGTCCAGGCCCAGCGACTGCCCGTTGCGGACGGCGACTTTGACCATGCCCGGCGACAAGTCGGTGACCGAACCGCGCCGCGCCACCCCCGACTGAATCAGGTTGAGCAGGAAAAAGCCAGTGCCACAGCCTAATTCGAGGGCACGGTCGTACGGCAGCCGGCGGACCTCGTCATCGGGGACGGCGGCATCGAAGCAGTCCCGCGCGTAGTCGACGCAGCGTTGGTCATAGGAGATCGACCACTTCTCGTCGTAGTTCTCGGCTTCCCAGTCGTGGTAGAGCACCTGAGCCAGCTTGCTGTCGTGCCGGGCCGCCTCCACCTGTTCGGCCGTCGCGCGCGGCTGCGGCGCGGGATCGGTACTCGTCATGGTGGCCCAGCCTAGCGACGTCGTCGTTGGCGATGTAACTGCCGCCTGGCGACGACGTGCTCAGAACAACATCAGGGCCGAGGCGATTGTCGTGCCCAACTCGCCCGGCAGTGCCCCGGCCAGGTCGGGCGACAGGTCGCCGGGGTTGAAGCCGCTACCGAGGTCGCCACCCAAAGCGTTGACGATGTCATCGATCACCGCGGCGGGAGATCGGAGCGTCGCCGTCCCGACGTAGCTGATTCCGGCGCCAATCGCGTCGATGATCGTCGCCGGATTGCCGATGAGCGCCTCCCAAATGTCGAAGCTGCCCAGCGTCCAGCCATCCTGCGGATCGCCGGAGACCACGACTTGGCCTTCGTTGGGCACCAGCTGGCCCGCTTTGAGCAGCTCCGCAAGGACGAATGGGAAATCGAGGTTTTTGACGTTCATCAGCGTCCAGGTGGCCATCGCCCTTTCGCTGGAAAACACCACATCAGTGGGGTTACCGCCACCGCCCCCGACGGTATTGCCAAAGATCGTGTCAACGGCATTGATCTCATCGAGCCCCGGCAGTGTCTGCAGCGCGGGCATCCCGTGCATGCCGGTCAAGTACTGTGCGGTCTCGATCGCTCTGAGCTCATCCGACAAGTAGATCCCAGCGTAGGGGCCGTCCTGCGCGAAGATGCCGGCGACGGTGTCCGCCTGTTGGTCACCCAACAGACTGAGTGGGGTTCCGGGCGGCACCGTGTCGATGATGCCGTTCTGATTTGCCACCGACTGCGCGTGCCGCACGAAGTCGCTGATGATCGACTCCTCGGCCCAGGCGGTCGCGGTACCCATGCCCAGCAGGACCGGCGTCAGCAGCGCGAAGGCGCCGTAACCGAACCGACCGGCCATCATTTCTCCCTCCGCCCCGAGGATCTCACCTGAGAGAAATATGTGTGCAGGCTGAGGGTAGCGTGTGTGTCAACCCCGTGTGCCGGGTACGGATACATGGACGTACCGCCCGCTACCGATCGTCGGCATCCGAATCAACGCTGGCCGCGAACACCTTCCGGTAGCGGCGGCGGTCGGCGGCCAGCCGCTCGGCCGCGGCCAGGTCGAAGACGTCGTCGATGCCGGCCTTGGCCGCGGCCAGCGCATGCCGCGGGCCGTCGACGAAGCGGCCGGCCCAGGCCGCAGCGGCGTCGTACACATCGTCGGGGCTCACCATCTCGTCGATCAGACCCAACGCCAGCGCCTCCTCGGCGTCGCAGAAACGCCCGCTGTATACCAGCTCCTTAGCCCGGCTGACCCCGACCGTGCGGGTCAGCCGCGTGAGGCCGTCGCTGTCGGGAACCAACCCGGCCAAGATCTCGGTCGCGCCGAACTTCACGTTGTCGCCGCTGACCCGCCAGTCGGCGGCCAGTGCCAGGGTCACGCCGGCGCCCAGGGCGTATCCGGTGATCGCGGCCACCGTCGGCTTGGGGATCGCCGCGAGTGCGTCGATGCCACCGCGGCGCACCCGCATCCAGGTCTCGGCCTCCGGAACCGTCAGTGCCTGCAGCGCGGTCATGTCGTCCCCGGCGGAGAAGATCCCATGGCCGCCGAACAGGATCACCGCGGCGACGTCGTCGCACGCACCCAATTCGGCAGCGGCCTGCGCGATCTCGCGGTAGACCTGGCGCGTCATGGCGTTGGTCGGCGGCCGCGACAGCCCCAGGGTGCCGACGCCCGCACGGCCGGCGTGGAAGTGGACGCTGACGAACTCGCTCACCGGGGCCGCCGGTGCAGAGCCTGGTTGTAGCGATCGGAGTCGAAGAACTCGAACTCCCAATTGTCGCCGTCGGTGGTCACATCCGCTTGCACCGCGACAATTCGGCGTTCCACGCTCAGCACCTCACCCACGGTGTGGCCGGCCAGCGAGTCCAGCTGCGTCCAGGTCGGCGGCAGCAGGAAGGTGCGGCCGGCCGCGAAGTCGTCGATGGCCACCCGGGGCGTGGTCCACTCGGCGCGGTCGGATTCGGTGTTCTCTCCGTCGGCGCGCTGGCCTGCCGGCAATGCCCCGACGAAGAAGTAGGTGTCGTAGCGCCGGGTGCGTTCGGCCTCCGGGGTGACCCAGTTCGCCCACGGTCGCAACAGGTCCGCGCGCAACACCAGATTTTCGGTGCGCAGGAAGTCCGCGAACGACAGCGTCCGGTCGGCCAGCGCCAGCCGGGATTCCCGGTACACCGAGGCGTCGCCGACGATGCCGTGCGGGTCGTCGGCCGGGCCCGCGAACAACACCCCGGATTCCTCGAACGTCTCGCGCGCGGCCGCGCAGACCAGCGCCTCGGCGAGACCGTTCTCGACGCCGAACCGCTGGGCCCACCACGACGGCGGCGGCCCGGCCCAGGCGATCTGAGCGTTGCGGTCACGATCGTCGACCCCGCCGCCGGGGAACACCATCACGCCCGCGGCGAATTCCATCGCCGAGTGCCGCTGCATCAGGAAGACGGAGATGCCGCCCGGATGATCTGGGTTGTCGCGGACCAACATCACGGTCGCGGCCGGTCGCGGGGTCAACGGGGTGGTCATGCGCGCCTCCGGTGGGCGGCGCGGACGCGGGTGCGGCGGGCGAAGTACCGCCCGTCGATGACGTCCAGAGCCATCGACTGGCCGAACGCCGCGGAGAGGTTTTCGGCGGTCAGCACGTCGGACAGCAGACCGGCCGCGACGACCTGCCCCTCCGATAACAGCATGGCGTGGCTGAAGCCCGGCGGGATCTCCTCGACATGGTGAGTGACCAGCACCAGCGCGGGTGCGTCGGGGTCGGCGGCCAGGTCGGTGAGCCGGGCCAGCAGTTCCTCGCGGCCACCCAGATCCAGGCCGGCGGCGGGTTCGTCGAGCAACAACAACTCGGGGTCGGTCATCAACGCGCGGGCGATCAGCACCCGCTTACGCTCCCCTTCGGAGAGGGTGTCGTAACTGCGGTCGGCCAGGTGCTCGGCGCCGAGGCTTTCCAGCATGTCGATCGCCCGGTTGTAGTCGACGTCGTCGTAACGCTCCCGCCATCGGCCCAGCACCGCGTAACCCGCCGACACGACCAAATCGCGCACCGCTTCGTGGCCGGGCACCCGCCCTGCCAGCGCCGACGAACTCAAACCCACCCGGGAGCGCAGCTCGGCGGCGTCTACCCGGCCCAGCCGTTCGCCGAGCACGTAGGCCGCCCCCGACGACGGGTGCTCGGCGGCGGCGGCGATCCGCATCAGCGACGTTTTACCAGCGCCGTTGGGCCCGATGATCACCCAGCGTTCGTCGAGCTCGACCGCCCAAGTCACCGGTCCGACCAGGACCCGCCCGTCACGGCGCAGCGAAACGTCGTGAAAGTCGATCAGCAGGTCGGGGTTGGCTGCCGCGCTTCCGGTTTCGGGCACCTGACCATCGTGCCGTACCGCGGCGCCGCCGGGTCGCGCCACCCCACGTTCATTGGCGCTGACCCGCTGCACTCGGCTAACGCCGAGTTTGCGATCGGCGCCGGCTACTCCGGTGGGATCTCGACGCGGCGCAGCACGCCGTCGACCGCGTCGGCAGCCTCGATCTCGCCGCGGGTGACGCCGAGGATGAACAGTACGGTGTCGAGGTACGGGTAGCTCAGCGACGCGTCGGCGACCTCGCGCAGCGCCGGTTTGGCATTGAACGCCACGCCCAGGCCCGCCGCGGCCAACATGTCGATGTCGTTGGCGCCGTCGCCGACCGCGACGGTCTGCTCCAGCGGCACCCCGGCCGCCTGCGCAAAGTCGCGCAGCGCCTTGGCTTTCCCGGCCCGATCGATGATCGGGCCGATGACCCGCCCGGTGAGTTTGCCGTCGACGATCTCCAGCTGATTGGCTGCGACGAAGTCCAGCATCAGCTCGTGTGCCAGCGGCTCGATCACCTGCCGGAAGCCGCCTGATACCACGCCGACGTGAAAACCCAACCGTCGCAGCGTGCGCAGCGTGGTCCGCGCGCCCGGCGTCAGTTCCAACTGGCCGGCTACGTCGTCGAGCACCTCGACGGGAAGACCCGCCAGTGCGGCGACCCGCTGCTGCAGCGACGCGGCGAAGTCGAGTTCGCCGCGCATCGCGGCGTCGGTGATGGCCGCGACCTCGTCGGCGACGCCCACCCGGGCGGCCAGCATCTCGATCACCTCACCCTGGACCAGCGTCGAGTCGACGTCGAACACGATGAGCCGTTTGGCGCGCCGGGACAGCGTGTAGTCCTCCACCGCCACGTCGACGCCGACGTCGGCGGCCACCTGGGTCAGCGCGGCCTGCAGTCGGCCGGCGACGCCCGGCGGCACCGAGACCCGCAATTCCAGACCGGTGACCGGATAGTCGGAGACGCCGCGGATGAGGTCGATGTTGGCGCCCAGCGCGGCCACCTCCCGGGCTACCGCGCCGAAAGCCTCGGCGGTGACCGGTCGGCCCAGGACGACGATGACATGGGTCGACGGCTCCCGGATGATCGGCAGACCGTCGCTGCGCTCGATAGTGACGTCCAGACCGACTCGGTGGATGGCCGCCTCGACGTCATCCCGCAGCGCACGCCCCTCGGCGACCTCCACCGCGGCCGATACCAGCACACCCAGCGTCAGCCGGCCGCGGATGACCACCTGCTCGACGTTGAGCAGTTCGACCTTGTGCGCCGAGAGCATGTCGAAAAGCGCTGACGTCACACCTGGCTGGTCGACACCGGTGACGGTGATCAACACCGGCACCTTGGGTGGCCTATTCACCTGCGGCTCACCCGTTGCGACCGCTACCGCCCATCAGGTGCGAACGCTTACGTCGTCGGCTCTGGTGACGTCGTCGTCCTCCGGGCCGTGGGCTCGGCCGATATGCGCCTCGGCGCGGAGTCGTTCCACCATGTGCGGATAGTGCAGCTCGAAAGCCGGACGCTCCGAGCGGATCCGGGGCAGCTCGTAGAAGTTGTGCCGCGGCGGTGGGCAACTGGTCGCCCACTCCAGCGAGTTGCCGCAGCCCCACGGGTCGTCGACGGTAACCGGTTCGCCGTAGCGCCAGCTCTTGAACACGTTCCAGACAAACACGAGCATCGATGCGCCGAGGATGAACGACCCGATGGTCGAGACGATGTTGTACATCTGGAAACCGTCGGTGGGCAGGTAGTCGGCATACCGACGTGGCATCCCCATGTTGCCTAGCCAGTGTTGCACCAAAAACGTGGTGTGAAAACCGATCAGCGTCAACCAGAAGTGCAGCTTACCCAGTCGCTCGTCGAGCAGCCGGCCGGTCATCTTCGGGAACCAGAAATACACGCCGGCGAAGGTGGCGAACACGATCGTGCCGAACAGCACGTAATGGAAGTGGGCGACCAGGAAATACGTGTCGGTGACGTGGAAGTCCAGCGGCGGACTGGCCAATATGACACCGGACAGGCCACCTAGCAGAAAGGTGACCGCGAAGCCCACCGCGAACAGCATCGGCGTCTCGAAGGTCAGCTGGCCCTTCCACATGGTGCCGATCCAGTTGAAGAACTTGATCCCAGTCGGCACCGCGATCAGGTAGCTCATGAAGGAAAAGAACGGCAGCAGCACCGCTCCGGTGGCGAACATGTGGTGCGCCCACACCGCCACCGACAGTCCGGCGATGCTCATTGTTGCGTACACCATCGTGGTGTAGCCGAAGACCGGTTTGCGGGAGAACACCGGGAAGATCTCGGTGACGATGCCGAAGAACGGTATCGCCACGATGTAGACCTCGGGGTGGCCGAAGAACCAGAACAGGTGCTGCCACAACAGGACTCCGCCGTTGGAGGCGTCGTAGACATGCCCGCCGAGTTGGCGGTCGACGAGCAACCCGAGCAGCGCCGCGGTCAGCAGCGGGAAGACGATCAGGATCATGATCATGGTGATCAGGATGTTCCAGGTGAAGATCGGCATCCGGAACATCGTCATGCCCGGCGCCCGTAGGCAGATCACCGTGGTCAGCATGTTGACGCCACCGAGGATGGTGCCCAGACCGGCGATCACCAGGCCCATGATCCAGAGGTCGGCGCCGACACCGGGGGAGTGCGTGACGCTGGAC
>NZ_JBOHHI010000177.1:0-25709 GCF_050700595.1 Mycobacterium sp. | reverse complement strand
TCCGCTCACCGGAGGCCAGCATGGCCGCGGTCCATTGCGCCGTCTCGTCGTGGTCCATGCCGCGCAAGAAGATCGCCATCAACAGCGCCGACATCTGTTCCTCGGCGACCCGGCCGTCGGTATAGGCGTCGATCACCCAGTCGATCGCCGCGTCGGGGAGCCGCCCGCCGTCGCGTTTGGTCTTGATGACCGTCGGCGCGTCGAAGTCATTAGCGCCGCTCGTCCTCATCGCTTCGCTCTGCATCGTCGTCGGCGCGGCTCAACGGGATGGCCGGGGCAGGTCGTCGGGCCCGAACGCCTCGGGCAGCAGGTCGCCGAGCCGGCGGGGTCCGTCGGGATGGCCGATCAGCAGATCGGGCCCGCCGTGCTCGGACAACACCTGCCGGCAGCGCCCACACGGCATCAGCACCGCCCCGCCGGCGTCGACGCACACCAACGCGAGCAGGCCACCGCCGCCGGTCGAGTGCAGGGCGCAAACCACGCCGCACTCGGCACAGAGACCCAGGCCATATGAGACATTTTCCACATTGCATCCGGTGACCACGCGCCCGTCGTCGACCAGCGCCGCCGCGCCCACCCGCAGCCGCGAATACGGCGCATAAGCATGCTGTGCTGCACCGGCTGCCTTGTCGTGCAGCATATTCCAGTCAATGGTCTTGGTCATGATCGTGATACCGAACGTCTGTGCAATGCATTCCCTGGGCCCCGTTCACTGTCGGCCAACTCACACCGCTACCCCGAATTCTGCGCCGGAGCAAGCATCGGCGGCTGCGGAGGGGTTCGTCTAACACTACAAATCGGGATAGATTGAGATGCCCGGCTGCCTCCGCAACGCGATAAGGACGCTGATGACGACGGCGACATCCGCGAGTCCGCCCACCCCGGCGCAAGACGGCTCATCCCGCTTGCGCCGTTCGCTGTATCGCGGCGACCCGGGCATGTGGTCGTGGGTGCTGCACCGCATCACCGGCGCGACGATCTTCTTCTTCCTGTTCGTGCACGTGCTGGACACCGCGCTGGTCCGGGTGGGTCCGCAGACCTACACCGAGGTCATCGCGACGTATAAGACGCCGATCGTCGGCCTGATGGAACTCGGGCTGGTCGCCGCGGTGCTCTACCACGCGCTGAACGGCATCCGGGTCATCCTGATCGACTTCTGGGAGCAGGGTCCGCGCTACCAGCGGCTGATGATATGGGCGACCGCCGTCATCTGGGTGCTGGTCATGGTTCCGGCCACGGTGGTGATCGGCATTCATCTGGTGGAGCGGTTCGGATGACCTCGCCCGATCTGCAGCTGGGCCGCGGTGACGTCGCCCCGGTGCGGCAGGACAGCTTCGACAGCCCGGCCAGCTTGGGCAATCCCCGCCAGCCGCGCCGGCACACCGCGATGCCCAACTTCGAGAAATACACCTGGCTGTTCATGCGCTTGTCTGGTGTCCTCCTTGTATTTCTCGCGCTCGGGCACCTCTTCGTGATGCTGATGTGGGACGACGGCGTCTACCGCATCGACTTCAACTTCGTGGCCCAGCGCTGGGCGTCGCCGTTCTGGCAGACCTGGGATCTGCTGCTGTTGTGGCTGGCGCAGCTGCACGGCGCCAACGGCTTGCGGACGATCATCGGCGATTACACCCGCAAGAATTCCACCCGGTTCTGGCTGAACACCCTGCTGGCGGTGTCGATGGTCTTCACGCTGGTGCTGGGGACCTATGTACTGCTGACCTTCGACCCGAACATCTCATGATTCAAGAACACCGATACGACGTGGTGATCGTCGGCGCCGGCGGCGCGGGGATGCGTGCCGCGGTCGAGGCCGCCCCGCGGGTCCGTACCGCGGTGCTGACCAAGCTCTACCCCACCCGCAGTCACACCGGCGCTGCGCAGGGCGGTATGTGCGCGGCGCTGGCCAACGTCGAGGACGACAACTGGGAATGGCACACCTTCGACACCGTCAAGGGCGGCGACTATCTGGCCGACCAGGACGCGGTGGAGATCATGTGCAAAGAGGCCATCGACGCGGTCCTTGACCTGGAGAAGATGGGGATGCCGTTCAACCGCACCCCCGAGGGCCGCATCGACCAGCGCCGGTTCGGCGGGCACACCCGCGACCACGGCAAGGCTCCGGTACGCCGATCGTGTTATGCCGCCGACCGCACCGGCCACATGATCCTACAGACGCTCTACCAGAATTGCGTCAGGCACGACGTCGAGTTCTTCAACGAGTTCTACGTTCTCGACCTGCTGCTCACCCAAACCCGCAGCGGTTCGGTGGCCAGCGGGGTGGTCGCCTACGAGCTGGCCACCGGTGAGATCCACGTCTTCCACGCCAAGGCGGTGGTGATCGCGACAGGCGGCTCAGGCCGGATGTACAAGACCACCTCCAACGCGCACACCTTGACCGGCGACGGGATGGGCGTTGTTTTCCGTAAGGGACTTCCGCTGGAGGACATGGAGTTTCACCAATTTCATCCGACCGGGCTGGCCGGACTGGGCATTCTGATATCCGAGGCCGTGCGCGGCGAGGGCGGTCGGTTGCTCAACGGCGAAGGCGAGCGCTTCATGGAGCGCTACGCCCCGACGATCGTCGACCTGGCACCGCGCGACATCGTCGCCCGCTCGATGGTGCTCGAAGTGCTGGAAGGCCGCGGTGCGGGCCCGCACAAGGATTACGTCTACATCGATGTCCGCCACCTCGGCGCCGACGTGCTGGCGGCCAAGCTGCCCGACATCACCGAATTCGCCCGCACCTACTTGGGTGTGGACCCGGTCACCGAGCTGGTCCCGGTCTACCCGACCTGCCACTACGTGATGGGCGGCATCCCGACGACGATCACCGGGCAGGTGCTGCGCGACAACACCGCCACCGTGCCGGGACTTTATGCGGCCGGCGAGTGCGCGTGCGTGTCGGTGCACGGCGCCAACCGGCTGGGCACCAATTCGCTGTTGGACATCAACGTCTTTGGTCGGCGGGCCGGGGTCGCAGCGTCCAACTACGCGTTGGGCCACGACTTCGTCGACATGCCCCCGGATCCGGCGGCGATGGTCGTCGGCTGGGTGGGTGACATCCTCTCCGAGCACGGCAACGAACGCGTCGCCGACATCCGCGGCGCGCTGCAGCGGTCGATGGACAACAATGCCGCGGTGTTCCGCACCGAGGAGACGCTGAAGCAGGCGCTCAAGGACATTCACGCCTTAAAGGAACGGTACTCCCGAATCACCGTGCACGACAAGGGAAAGCGTTTCAACAGCGATCTGCTGGAAGCCATCGAGCTGGGCTTTTTGCTCGAGTTGGCCGAAGTCACCGTGGTGGGTGCGTTGAACCGCAAGGAATCCCGCGGCGGGCACGCCCGCGAGGACTACCCCCACCGCGACGACACCAACTACATGCGCCACACCATGGCTTATAAGGTTCTGGAGGGCAGGAGCGCAGCGACCGGGGAATCAACAGGAGCCAGCGATCTGCTGTCCGACATCCGGCTGGACTTCAAGCCGGTGGTGCAGACCCGCTACGAGCCCAAGGAACGGAAGTACTGATGGGTGCACGCGACGTTGTCGAGACGCCCGAGCCCGGCGACCCGCCCCTGCCGCCGATCCCCGAGGGCGCGGTGATGGTGACCGTCAAGATCGCCCGGTTCAATCCCGAAAACCCGGATGCGGCCGGTTGGCAGAGCTTCCGGGTGCCGTGCCTGCCCACCGATCGGGTGCTCAACCTGCTGATCTACGTCAAGGGCTACCTCGACGGCACACTGACCTTCCGGCGGTCCTGCGCGCATGGGGTGTGCGGGTCGGATGCCATGCGGATCAACGGGCATAACCGGCTGGCCTGCAAGGTGCTGATGCGCGACCTGCTGCCCAAAAAGCCGGGTAAGCCGCTGACCATCACGATCGAGCCGATACGCGGGCTGCCGGTGGAAAAAGACCTCGTGGTGGACATGGAGCCGTTCTTCGATGCCTACCGCGCGATCAAGCCGTACCTGATCACCAGCGGCAACCCGCCGACCCGCGAGCGGATCCAGAGCCAAACCGACCGGGCCCGCTACGACGACACCACCAAGTGCATCCTGTGCGCGATCTGCACCACCAGCTGCCCGGTGTTCTGGAGCGAAGGCAGCTATTTCGGCCCGGCCGCGATCGTCAACGCGCACCGCTTCATCTTCGACAGCCGCGACGAGGCGGCCACCGAACGCCTCGACATCCTCAACGAGGTCGACGGCGTGTGGCGCTGCCGCACCACGTTCAACTGCACGGAGGCCTGCCCGCGCGGCATCGAGGTGACCAAGGCGATCCAGGAGGTCAAGCGCGCGCTGATGTTCGCGCGCTAGTTTCCTCGGCGAGCAGACGCAGAATCGCACTGCGCGGGCCTTCCGCGTGCGATTCTGCGTCTGCTCGCCACGGTCAGCCGCTGAAAAGACCGACCGTGCCGGCGACGGCGGTGGCCGCATTCGCGATCGTTTGGGTCGCCTGCTGCGCCGGCGTCGTCGGCGCCAAATCCAGCGGCTCGCGCAACGCGTACAGCCGGAAGCGGTAATGGTGCACGCCTGAGCCGGCCGGGGGGCACGGGCCGAGATAGGCTGCGTTGCCGCCGGAGTTCAGCCCCACGCTCGCTCCCGCGGGCAGCGCGCCTTCGCCGATTTCGGTGGTTGCCGGCGGAATGCCGGTGACTACCCAGTGGACATAGAGCCCGGCGGGGGCGTCCGGGTCGTCGACAACCAGCGCCAGCGACCCGGTGCCAGCCGGGACGTTCTCCCAGCGAAGCGGTGGCGGCACGTTTCGGCCCTTACAGGAGTACTCGGCTGGAATCGGCGCGTTGTCGGCGAAGGCCGAACTGGTCACGGTGAACTTCGCCGCCGCGGCGGGCGGTGGTGATGGCGTGGTCGTCGCTGTTCCGGTGGGGGTAGCGGCGCCACCGCACCCGGGCAGGCTGAGACAGAGCAGCGCCAGAGCTGCTGCGGCCAGTCTCATGGCGTAAAGACTGTCACAGCTTGTCCGGCTGGATCGTCAGACGGGTATGCCGCAGAAAACTCGCATCGATCCCCTGCCACCCAAGCGGGCCAACTGGCTGGTCCGCATGATGTACCGGTACGCCAAGCGCCATTTCGGCGAAGTCCCCGAGCCCTTCGCGGTGGCCGCGCATCACCCGCGGCTGCTGGTCGCCAACGCCGTGCACGAAATGCTGCTGCAGTCGGCATCGCGCAAACTACCGGTCAACGTCCGTGAGATCGCGGTGTTTTGGACCGCCCGCACCGTCGGCTGCTCGTGGTGTGTCGACTTCGGATCGATGCTGCAGCGCCTGGACGGGCTCGATGTGCAGCGGCTGACGGATATAGCGAATTACGCAGCTTCTCCGCGTTACACCGACGACGAGCGCGCCGCGATCGGCTACGCCGACGCGATGACCACCGACCCGCATTCGGTCACCGATGAGCAGGTCGCCGACTTGCGGCGGCGGTTCGGCGACGCCGCAGTCGTCGAGCTGACATACCAGATCGGCGTGGAGAACATGCGGTCCCGGATGTACTCGGCGCTGGGTATCACCGAGCAGGGCTTCAACTCCGGTGATGCTTGCCGGGTGCCCTGGGCTGGCGAGTCACAAGGTTCCCCGAACGCGGGCGGACACAGAGGAGCATGCCAATGATCGTCACGTGATGGCCGCTGGCCGCGCTGGCCGCAATCCAGCTCACCGATGCCGCTCTTTGTTGGAAGCCTGTCGGATTCATCAGCGACTGCCTGCTCGACGTCCGGTTCCCGCGCCGCTTCTGGCGGGTCCTGCCGCCGCTGAAAATCGCATCGGCAGCGGGCCTGTTAATCGGGATTTGGTTCCCGCCACTTGCGCTGCTGACCTATGTCGCGTTGGTCTGCTATTTCATCGTCGCGATCACAATGCACGTCCGGGGGCCCGCGATTTCGGCCGCAACCTGTTCGTCAATGCCAGCGGCATGCTTGCGCTGTGCACCGCCGCACTCGGTTTCGTCATCGTGTCGGTGTGAAACCGGTTGGTTACCGAGCCCGCAGCGGAGAGCCGGTGAACTTGTCCGGATTCGCGATATCCCAGATGGCGCAGACCTTTCCGTCTTGCGCCGTGATCGCGAGGATGCGTGGCAGCATCGGCCGATGCTCGTCATCGCCGGGACTGCCCGCAGTATAGGCACCGAGCTCACCGTTGACCCGGGCCAGCTGGTTCGCCGTGAAGAACGCCGGGCCGTAGCGTTGCGCCAGGCCGAACATGAACCGCGCCACCTTGTCCGCGCCAACAATGACCTGAGCCGCGGTCGGTGCCTTGCCGTTGGCATCACCGGTGAACGTCACGTCCGGATGCAACAGTGCCACCACGGTATTCAGGTCGCCCGCCGCCATGGCGGCCATCAAGGCGCCGATCACCTCGTCGTGGGCCGGGTCCGGTTGCGGCGGGGGCTCGCCGGCCACCGCCTTGCGGGCCCGCGACGCCAACTGCCGGGCGGCGACCTCGGTCGTCCTGAGCACCTCGGCCACGTCGGCGAACGGCACAGCGAACCCGTCGTGCAGCACGAACGCCACCCGCTGATCGGGGGAAAGCCGTTCCAGCACCACCATCGCCGCGAACCGGGCATCCTCGTTCGCCACCACCACCGACAGCGGATCGGCGCCATCGAGCCCGGTCACCACCGGTTCCGGTAACCATTGACCCACGTAGCTAACACGGCGGTGCGCCGCCGATCGCAACCGGTCCAGCGCGAGCCGGCTGACCACCGTCGTCAACCAGGCCCGCAGATCCGCGATATCGGTACCGGTCCGGTCCCAGCGCAGCCAGGCCTCCTGCACGAGGTCCTCGGCATCGGCTACCGTGCCGGTCAGCCGATAAGCGACCGCCAGCAGATGCGGCCGCAACGCCTCGAATTCGTCGACTTGCTGGGCAGAGGTCATGGTCGCAAGTGTAGGAAGGGCACGATGACCACTAACCACCTGTGGGGGCACTTCGCGCGGCATGGCCCGGGCATCACGTCGCCGATCATCAGCCGCGGCGAGGGTGTCCGGATCTTCGACGACGGCGGCAAAAGCTACCTGGACGGGCTGTCCGGGCTGTTCGTCGTGCAGGTCGGACACGGCCGCGATGAGCTCGCCGAGGCGGCCGCCGAACAGGCTCGCACTCTGGCGTATTTTCCGTTGTGGTCGTATGCGACGCCACCCGCGATCGAGCTCGCCGAGCGCGTCGCGGGTTACGCGCCCGGCGATCTGAACCGGGTGTTCTTCACCACCGGCGGCAGCGAAGCCGTCGAAACCGCGTGGAAGCTGGCCAAGCAGTACTTCAAGCTCACCGGCAAACCCGGCAAGTACAAGGTGATTTCGCGGTCGATCGCCTACCACGGCACCACGCACGGTGCACTGGCGATCACCGGCCTGCCGGTCTATCAAGCGCCGTTCGAACCGTTGGCGCCGGGCGGTGTCCGGGTGCCCAACACCAACTTCTACCGCGCCCCGGAACCGTTTGACGCCGACCCCAAGGCGTTCGGCCGGTGGGCGGCCGACCGCATCGCCGAAGCGATCGAGTTCGAGGGACCCGACACCGTCGCGGCGGTGTTCCTCGAACCGGTGCAGAACGCCGGCGGATCCATCCCGCCGCCGCCGGGTTATTTCGACCGGGTCCGGCAGATCTGCGACGACTACGACGTGCTGCTGGTTTCCGACGAGGTGATCTGCGCGTTCGGCCGAATCGGCTCGATGTTCGCCTGCGACGACATCGGTTACGTGCCCGACATGATCACCTGCGCCAAGGGTCTGACGTCGGGGTATTCACCGATCGGCGCGATGATCGCCAGCGACCGACTGTTCGAACCGTTCAACGACGGCACGACGATGTTCCCGCACGGCTATACCTTCGGCGGACATCCGGTCTCGGCGGCCGTCGCGCTGGCCAACCTCGACATCTTCGAACGCGAGGGCCTCTGCGACCGGGTCAAGGAAATGGCGCCGGCGTTTCGCGCCACGCTGGAGCGGCTCTATGACCTGCCTCTGGTCGGCGATGTCCGCGGCGAGGGCTACTTCTACTCGATCGAACTCGTCAAAGACCAGGCGACCAAACAAACCTTTTCCACCGAGGAACGTCGTCGGCTGTTGCCCGCGCTGTCCACGGCACTCTATGACGCCGGGCTGTACTGCCGCATCGACGAGCGCGGCGATCCGGCGATCCAGCTGGCGCCGCCGCTGATCAGCACCCAAGCCGAGTTCGATGAAATTGAAGCGATCCTGCGCGGGGTCTTATCCAGCCGCGAAAGTGCGACTGGCGACGCATTTCTCGAGTAACAGCGTCGCTCAATGCACTTTCGCGGCAAGATGCCGGTGTGACGAAGCCACGCATCGACCCGGTTCGCTGGCAGCCGCCGCCCGTCGACCCGCTACCCGACGTCCCGCCGGCGGACATCACCGTCGTCCCGCTGCCGGGAAACGGGCCCGAGGACGTCGTCGTCGATCCCAGCGGCCGGATCTGGGCAGGCCTGGAGGACGGCCGCATCGTTCACATCCCACCGGACGGCGGCGAGCCCGTCGTCGTCGCCGAGACCGGCGGCCGACCGTTGGGCCTACACGTTGCGCGCGACGGGCGGGTACTCGTCTGCGACAGCCACCGGGGCCTGCTTGCGCTGGACCCGGATAGCCGCACGCTGGAAACACTGGTTGAATCGGTGACCGGCAGACCCCTGATGTTCTGTTCCAATGTCACCGAAACATCCGACGGCACAATCTATTTCACTGAATCGACCAGCGATTTTCGTTTCGAGGACTATACCGCGGCGATCATCGAGGCGCGCGGGCGGGGCGGCCTGTTCAAGCTCGGCGCCGACGGCAGCGTCGCCCAACTGGTCGACGGCCTGTACTTCGCCAACGGGGTCACGTCCACGGCTGACGAGTCGGCGCTGGTCTTCGCCGAAACCCAAGCGCGACGGCTATCGAAGTACTGGCTGACAGGACCACAGGCCGGATCGGTGACGCCATTGGCGGTGCATCTCCCGGGCATGCCCGACAATTTGTCCACGGGTGCCGACGGCCGAATCTGGACGGCGATGGTGACGCAGGTCAACGCCGCCCTGGAACGGCTGCTGCCGCGCGCACCGATCCTGCGCAAGTTGGCATGGCACCTGCCCGATCGGCTGCAACCGCAGATCAAACCGGAGGTGTGGGCTGTCGCGTTCGACGCCGACAGTGGCGCGGCCGTCGCCGGTCTGCGCACCACGCATCCGGATTTCGGCGTCGTCACCGGTCTCGTGGAGAGCGCCGGCAAGCTCTGGATGGGCACGATCAGCTACCCGGCCGTCGCGTACGCGGAACTGGAAGCCACCACGCTGTAAACCTCTCTTTTTAACTTCTGCAACACCAGTCACAGCGTGGCTCCCGGGAATCGCGCCGCTGATTGCCTACTCTGCACAGACAATGGCCTCCTTACGTCCGGTATCGTGCCTGGCAGCGGCGCTTTTCCTGCTCGCGGCACCCGGTATGCCCGCCGCGGCCGCCGAGCCCAACGCCGCGCCCGATTCATGCCCGTTCCGGGTGTCCACCCCGGAAGCGGTGGACTCGTCGGAGGTGCCGCAGGCCGGTGACCCGCCGCTTCCGCTTCCGGTACCGGCGAAGCCGATCGGCGGCGACGCGCTGAGCGGCTGCGGGATCATCGCCGCACCCGACACACCGCCGGTGCCCGACGACATCTCCGCCGAGGCCTGGCTGGTCGCCGATCTGGACAGCGGCGCCGTCCTCGCCGCCCGCGACCCGCACGGCCGCCATCGCCCCGCCAGTGTCATCAAGGTGCTGATCGCGATGGCATCGCTGAACGAACTCAGCCTCAACAAAACCGTCGAAGGCACCCCGGAGGACGCCACCGCCGAAGGCACCAAGGTCGGCGTCGTGCCCGGCGGCAGCTACACGGTCAACCAGCTACTGCACGGGTTGCTGATGCACTCCGGTAACGACGCCGCCCGGGCACTGGCCGGGCAACTCGGCGGCATGCAGGTGGCGCTGCAGAAGATCAACGCGCTGGCCGGCAAGCTCGGTGGCCGCGACACCCGTGTCGCAACGCCGTCCGGACTGGACGGGCCGGGCATGAGCACCTCGGCCTACGACATCGGCCTGTTCTACCGCTATGCCTGGCAGAACCCCACATTCGCGGATATCGTCGCCACCCGCACCTTCGATTTCCCGGGGCACGGCGATCGTCCCGGCTATGAACTGGAAAACGACGACCAGTTGCTCTACCACTATCCCGGTGCACTGGGCGGTAAGACCGGTTATACCGACGACGCCGGGCAGACGTTCGTGGGTGCCGCCAACCGGGACGGGCGCCGCCTGGTGGCGGTGCTGCTCCACGGCACCCGCCAACCGATTGCACCGTGGCAGCAGGCCGCGCATCTGCTGGACTACGGGTTCGCCACCGCCCCGGGTACCCGGGTGGGCACGCTGATCGAACCCGATCCGACGCTGGTGGTCGCCAAACCCGACGCCGAAGCTGCGAACGACGGCGCCGCCGCCCGAGCCGCGGCGATCGTGCCACCCACCGATGCGCTGCCGGTCCGCATCGGGGTGGCGATCATCGGCGCGGTGATCGTCTTCGGGCTGATCATGGTCGCCCGGTCGGTGAACCGCCGCCCCCAGCGCGAATTCTGATTACCGCTTGGCAACAGTCCGGCATCACCGCGCGCCGAAGTTGTCTGTAACTAGGTTGCACAGATATATTATCTGCAACCGGTAGGCACACATAACTGGAGGGCGTGATGTCCACAACCCTGACCGATACGCAGATACTCACCGAGCTCGAGCCCGTGGCGGAGCGCCTCGTCAACCGGCACATCTCGATGTTCAAGGAATGGAATCCGCACGACTACATTCCCTGGTCGGACGGCAAGAACTACTACGCGCTGGGTGGTCAGGACTGGGAGCCCGAACAGTGCACGCTCTCCGACGCCGCCCGAGTGGCGATGGTGCAGAACCTGCTGACCGAGGACAACCTCCCGTCATATCACCGCGAGATCGCGATGAACTTCGGTATCGACGGCGCCTGGGGTCAGTGGGTCAACCGCTGGACCGCCGAGGAAAACCGGCACAGCACAGCACTACGCGACTACCTGGTGGTGACCCACGAGGTCGACCCGGTCGAATTGGAGAAACTTCGCGTCGAGCAGATGACCCGCGGCTTCAGCCCGGGCCAGAACCAGCAGGGCGACTTGTTCGCGGAAAGCCTGTTCGACTCCGTCGTCTACGTGTCGTTCCAGGAACTGGCCACCCGGGTGTCCCACCGCAACACCGGTAAGGCATGCGACGAAACGATCGCCGACCAGCTGATGGCGCGGATGTCACATGACGAGAACCTGCACATGATCTTCTACCGCGACATCACCGCAGCCGGCCTGGACCTGGTACCCAACCAGGCGGTCAGGTCAATCCACCGCGTCCTGCGCAACTTCCAGATGCCCGGGTTCACGGTTCCCGAGTTCCGCCGCAAGGCCGTGATCATCGCGGTAGGCGGCATCTATGACCCGCGCATCCACCTCGACGACGTCGTCATGCCGGTGCTGAGGAAGTGGCGCATCTTCGAACGTGAAGACTTCACCGGTGAGGGCGCCCGGCTTCGCGACGACCTCGCCCTGCTGATCAAGGAGCTCGAAGTGACCTGCGACAAATTCGAGGTGTCAAAGCAGCGCTACCTCGACCGAGAGGCCCGCAAGGCCGAGAAGACCACCGCCAACAAGGTGCTCTCCACCAAGGGGACGCTCACGGTGAGCGGACACTAGCCCGCACATCACACTTTTCGTGTTAATCTGACTAACATGAATAAAGCGCGGCCATACCGGATGACCAACCGGGCCGCCGCGGCGGCCCGCACCGCCGACCGAATCCTCGACGCGACCAGAGAACTGGTCGCCGACAAGCCGTTCGCCGAGATCACGCTGGCCGGCGTCGCCGCGCGTTCCGGCGTGACGATCCAGACCATTCTGCGCAGGTTCGGCGACAAGGATTCCGTGTTCGCCGCCGCGGTTGCCCGCTTCGCGGCCGAGGTGCACGCGCAGCGCGGCGACGCGGTACCGAACAACCTCGACGACATTGTGCGCACGCTGGTACAGCACTACGAGGACTGGGGCCCGGTGATGCTCAAACTGCTCGGCGAGCAGGTCAGCGCACCCGCGGTCGGTGACGCCGTCGCGGCCGGAAAGCGCTACCACCGCGACTGGTGCGAGACGATGTTTTGCGATGCGCTGGCCGGCCTGCCGAAAGCCAGCAGATCCCGGCGGCTCGCCCAGTTGGTGGCGATCTGCGATCTGCGCACGTGGGAACTGCTGCGCATCGACTCCGGCCTCAGCGCGACAGCGACCGCAGCCGCCCTGCGTGAGATGCTCACGCCGCTCACGGTGAAGGAGCCATAGTGTCAACGATTTTGGCGTATACCTCGCCTGCCCTTGGTCACTTGTACCCGACCTGTGCGTTGCTGGCCGAGCTGCACCGACGGGGGCATCGCATCGCGTTGCGCACGCTGTCCGCCGGCGTGTCCATCGGCCGGCAGCTCGGCTTCGTCACCGACGCCATCGATCCGCACATCGAGGACATCGTGATGGCCGACTGGACGGCGCCCAACCCCCGTGCGGCGTTGAAATTGACCTGCGACATTTTCGCCAACCGGGCGGCACACGAGATCGGCGACCTGCGTGCGGCGATCGACGCCGTCGAACCCGACGCGTTGATCATCGACGCGAACTGCTGGGGAGCCGCTGCCGTCGCGGACGCCGGCAACATTCCCTGGCTGGCGTTTTGGCCCTACACGCCGTTTCTGCGGTCTCGTGGCGTACCGCCCTTCGGCCCGGGTTTGCGGCCCTGGCCGGGCGTGGCGGGCCGGATACGCGACGCGGCGCTGCGCCCGATCGTGACCGGGGTGGTAGAGAAGGCGATGCTTCCCGCACTCAACAACGTCCGTGCGCGGGCCGGGGCTGCCCCCGTCCACAGCGCCGACGAATTCGCGCGGCGTGCCCCGCTGATCCTGGTCGCCGGCGGCGAGCCGTTCGAATATCCGCACCCGGACTGGGGCGACGCGGTGCAATTGATCGGGGCGTGCGACTTCGATCCGGCCGCAGACCGACCGTCCTGGCTCGACGAGATCGATCGGCCGATTGTGCTGGTGTCGACATCGTCGGAACGGCAAGACGACCTCAGCCTGGCACTCACCGCCATGGACGCGCTCGCCGACGAGCCGGTGCACGTCGTGGTGACCCTGCTCACCGGCGTACCGGACGGCATCAGGGTGCCGGTCAACGCCACCGTCGCACAGTTCGTGCCGCACGGCGCCGTGCTGGACCAGGCGGTTTGCGCCGTCACCCACGGCGGAATGGGTTCGACGCAAAAGGCGCTCGCGCGCGGCGTGCCGGTCTGTGTAGTGCCGCACGGGCGCGATCAGTTCGAGGTGGCCCGTCGAGTCGAGGTCTCCGGCAGCGGTACCCGGCTGCCGGCCAAGAAACTAACCTCTGCGCGGTTGAAATCCAAAGTGTTGCAGGCGATGTCGATGGCCGACGGGGCGCGGCGGGTGGCTGAGGGGTTCGCCGCCACCGGAGAGGTCGGCCGCGGCGCCGATCTGATCGAACACCGGCTGCTCTGCCAACCCGTCAGCTAACCCCACCCGCCCGGAGCAGCCGCGGAAATTGACGTATGCCCGTCGCCTTGGGATCGTCTGTGGGGGCTGTCAGCTGTTGCGGTCTGAGTGGTCGTTAGTTGTCAGTGGTGTGCTGTAGGAACAGGGGTATGAATCTCGCGGCGTGGGCTGAGCGTAACGGTGTTGCGCGGGTGACTGCGTATCGCTGGTTTCGAGCCGGGCCGTTGCCGGTACCGGCGCAGCGAGTGGGCCGACTGATTCTCGTCGATGAGCCGACTGCCAAGGCTGGCGTGTGTGGTCGCACTGCGGTGTATGCGCGGGTGTCTTCAGCGGATCAGAAAGCTGATCTGGATCGGCAGGTCGCGCGGGTGACGGCGTGGGCCACGACCCGACAGATCCCGGTCGATAAGGTCGTTACCGAGGTTGGGTCCGCGCTGAAAGGGCACCGTCGCAAGTTCCTTGCGCTGCTGCGTGATCGGTTTGTGGGCCGGATCGTGGTGGAGCATCGGGACCGGTTCTGCCGGTTCGGATCGGAGTACGTCCAGGCGGCGCTGGCAGCGCAGGGACGCGACCTCGTTGGGGTGGATTCGTCCGAGGTTGACGACGATCTGGTGCGGGACATGACCGAGATCCTCACCAGTATGGGTGCTCGGTTGTATGGCAAAGGCGCTGCTGCCAACCGTGCTAAGCGTGCCGTCGCTGCGATGGCTGACGCCGGGGAACGCGAGGCGGCGTGATAGCAAAGTTCGAGATTCCTGAAGGTTGGACGGTGCAGGCGTTCCGATTCACCCTGGACCCGACCAGCGATCAATCGCGGATGCTGGCACGGCATTTCGGTGCCCGGCGTAAGGCATACAACTGGACCGTCGCGGCCCTGAAAGCCGACATCGAGGCGTGGCGCGCCACCGGGATAGAGACAGCGAAACCGTCGCTTCGGGTACTGCGGAAGCGCTGGAACAGCGTCAAGAACGAGGTCTGCGTCAACGCCGACACCGGCACCGTGTGGTGGGGCGAGTGTTCCAAAGAGGCCTACGCCGACGGCATCGACGGCGCGGTCGACGCGTACTGGAACTGGCAGAACTCCCGATCCGGCAAACGCGACGGCAAGAGGATGGGCTTCCCCCGATTAAAGAAGAAGGGACGCGACCAGGACCGCGTGACGTTCACGACCGGAGCGATGCGCGTCGAACCTGACCGCCGCCACCTCACGCTTCCGGTCATCGGGACCGTCCGTACACACGAGAACACCCGCCGGATTGAGCGGCTCATCGCGAAAGGCCGGGCGCGGGTGCTGGCGATCACGGTGCGCCGTAACGGCACCCGGCTGGACGCGAGTGTGCGGGTCCTCGTGCAGCGCCCGCAGCAACCGAAGGTGGCACACTCCGGTTCACGGGTTGGCGTTGATGTCGGGGTGCGGCGCCTCGCCACGGTTGCCAACGAGGACGGCACAGTGCTCGAACAAGTGCCGAATCCACGGCCACTAGACGCGGCACTCAAGGAGCTGCGGCACGCCAGCCGTGCCCGCTCGCGCTGCACGAAAGGCTCACGGCGCTACCGTGAGCGCACCACCGAGATTTCCCGGTTGCATCGCCGGGTCAACGATGTCCGCACCCACCACCTGCACGTTCTGACAACGCGTTTGGCCAAAACTCACGGCCGGATCGTGGTGGAAGGACTAAACGCGGCGGGGATGCTGCGGCAGAAGGGCCTGCCCGGTGCCCGCGCACGTAGGCGGGGCCTGTCGGATGCAGCCTTAGGCACACCGCGGCAGCACCTCGCCTATAAGGCGGGCTGGTACGGGTCGGCACTGGTGGTCGCCGACCGGTGGTTCCCGTCGTCGAAAACCTGCCATGACTGCGGGCATGTGCAGGACATCGGCTGGGACGAAAAGTGGCAATGCGAAGGCTGTTCGGTCACGCACCAGCGTGATGACAACGCCGCCGTGAACCTCGCACGCTACGAGGAAACATCTAGCGTCGTCGGCCTAGTTGGGGCCGCCGTCAAGCGTGGAGCCGACCATAAGACCGGGCCTCGCCCGGCAGGTGGCCGTGAAGCGCGGAAGGGACGCAGCCGCAAGGCTGCCGAACAACCCCGAGACGGGGTGCAAGTCGCGTGACCACTAAAGATCACTCACTTGCAACGGCCACCGGTACTGTCGGGAACAGCGGCGATGGTGTCGTGGCGTCAGGTGAGCACCGCGGTGCAGGTAAACCCACTCCAGTGAGAGGAATCAGATTGGGCCGAATCGGTGAGCTGCAACGGTCGCGAGGCGCACTGCTGATCGGCCTTACCGCGGCAAGCGTCGGCCTCATCTGCGGGTACGACCTCTCCAACATCGCGGGTGCTCTGCTCTACATCACCGACGGCTTTCGGCTATCCACCAACAAGCAGGAGCTGGTGACGACAGCGGTGGTCATCGGCCAGATCATCGGGGCGATGAGCGGCGGGCCGCTCGCCAACGCGGCCGGGCGAAGGAACTCGCTGATGCTGGCGACGGCCGCGTACGCGATATTCGCGGTGCTCGGTGCGGTATCGGCCTCACTGCCGATGCTGGTGGCCGCACGACTGCTGCTCGGTTTGACCATCGGAGTGGCCATGGTGGTGGCACCGGTGTTCGTTGCGGAGTCCGCGCCGGCCGCTATCCGCGGTTCCTTGCTGGTCAGCTACCAGGTGGCAACGGTAACCGGCATCATCCTGGGCTACCTGGCGGCCTACGGGCTGGCCGGGTCGCAGGCCTGGCGATGGATGCTGGGCTTGGCCGCGGTGCCCGCGTTGCTGGCGCTGCTGCTGGTGCAACGGATGCCCGACACCGCCCGCTGGTACATGCTCAAGGGCCGGATCGATGACGCGCACCGGACGCTGGAGCGGATCGAGCCGGAGGCCGACGTCGAGCAGGAACTCGGCGAGATCGGCCGCGCGCTGTTCGAAGAAACCGGCGGGGCGCCCGCCGAGATGCTGCGACGACCGTACCTGCGGGCCACCGTCTTCCTGGTCGGCTTCGGCTTTTTCATTCAGATCACCGGCATCAACGCGATCATCTGCTACGGCCCGCGCCTGTTCGAGGCAATGGGCTTCCGGGGTCACTTCGCGTTGCTCGTGCTGCCGGCGCTGGTACAGGTCGCCGCACTGGCTGCGGTGGCCACCTCGCTGCTTCTGGTCGACCGGCTGGGCCGCCGGCCAATTCTATTGACCGGGATCGCCGCGATGATCGCTGCCAACGCGTTGCTGATCGGGGTGTTCGCCGCTGGCGACGGCTCCCACACCGTGCTCACTGTGTTCGGGTTCGTCGGCGTGCTGATTTTCGTGATCGGTTTCACGTTCGGTTTCGGCGCTCTGGTGTCCGTTTACGCGGGGGAGAGCCTCCCGTCCCGGCTGCGCTCGCTGGGGTCGGGCACCATGCTCACCGCGGATTTGGTGGCCAACGGGATCGTCACCGCCGTTTTCCTCACCATGCTGCGATCCCTCGGCGGTGCCGGCACCTTCACCGTGTTCGGTGTCCTCGCACTGGCCAGCTTCGCATTCGTCTACAGGTTCGCCCCGGAAACCAAGGGCAGGCAGCTCGAAGACATCCGCCACTTCTGGGAGAACGACGGCCGCTGGCCCGCCGAATTGCCGATAGCGGCAAAAACCCCGTCATGGCTCTGATCGCTGCCGGCACAATCGTTCTCGAGCAGCAGGTTCGCCGACCGGGCTGGGTGGAAATCGCGGGCGATCGCATCCTCGGCTGCGGACCCGGCTCACCGCCGCAACGGGCCGATGTCGAACTGCTTGACGCGGTCGTGGTGCCCGGCTTCGTCGACATGCACGTGCACGGCGGTGGCGGAAGGTCCTACACCGACGGCCAAGCCGCAAACATCCTGTGTGCGGCCGATTTTCACCGCCGGCGCGGGACCACCACCACGCTGGCCAGCCTGGTCAGCGCGTCGCCCACCGATCTGCTCGCCGGGGTGCGGGCGCTGGCCGAGCAGACTCGGGCCGGCACTGTCGCGGGCATCCACCTGGAGGGGCCCTGGCTGAGCGTGCGGCGCTGCGGAGCACACGACCGCCGGCAGATGCGCGACCCGGAGCCTGCCGAGATCGACGCCCTGTTGCGTGCCGGTGACGGCGCGGTACGGATGGTGACGCTGGCACCGGAGCGTCCCGGCAGCGACGACGCGATCCGACGTTTCGTCGATGCGGGTGTTGTTGTCGCCGTGGGACATACCGACGCCGGCTACCAGCAGACGCGGCAGGCCATCGCGCTCGGCGCGACGGTCGCCACCCACCTGTTCAATGCGATGCCACCGCTGCACCACCACGAACCCGGACCGGTGCTCGCGTTGCTGCGCGATCCGCGGGTGACCATTGAGTTGATCGCCGACGGCGTACACGTCCATCCCGCGATGCTGGACGCGGCGATCGAGACGGCGGGACCCACCCGGGTGGCGCTGGTCACCGATGCCACCGCGGCGGCCGGCGCCGGCGACGGCAGGTTCCGGCTGGGAAAAATCGACATCGACGTGGCTGACGGCGTGGCCCGGGTGCCGGGCACCTCGACGATCGCCGGTAGCACCGCGACCATGGATCAACTGTTCCGCAGCGTGGCCGGCCGCGGTCCGGATCAGGACACCGGGTTGGCCGACGCGGTGCAAATGGCGTCGATCACCCCGGCTCGTGCTCTCGGGTTCGACGACGTCGGCTGCCTGCGTCCGGGTCTGCGTGCCAATCTTGTTGTGCTGGGCCAGGGTCTGCAGGTGACCGACGTCATGGTCAACGGTAAATGGGTGACCCGCTGACCGGCATCTGACGAGCGCGCGTGTTTGTACGCCGACACGCCGCAAATCCCGCACAACCATGCACGCTCGAGCGAGTGATCGATGACCGCGGAGCTTGAAAGAAGTCTGCGACGTTAGGGTTTGCTATCGTTGGCCAGTCGGCAACCGACAACCGGACGAGCGGCACCGTACCCGGCCTGCGACAAGACGGCGCTGTGGAGGTGCGTGATGGCCTGGCTGATCCTCGCGGCGTCGGGGGCCCTGGAAGCGGTGTGGGCCACCGCTTTGAGCAGGTCTGACGGGTTTTCCCGGCTGGCTCCCTCGATCGTTTTCGTTGTGGCGCTGATGTTTTCGATGAGCGGATTGGCAATCGCGATGCGCAGCCTACCGACCGGCACCAGCTACGCGGTGTGGGTCGGGATCGGTGCCGTGCTTACGGTCGGCTACGCGATGCTGACCGGCGACGAAGCGGCCTCGCCGATCAAGGTGCTGCTCATCGCCGGCGTGATCGGCTGCATCGTCGGGCTCCGGTTGGCGACCTAGCGCCGATGGATTAGCCGCGAAAGCCCAAGCGCCCCAATTGCTCCGGCTGCTACTGCAGCGAACGCCTGCCGTGCGCTCAGACCCTCGTCGGCCTGCACCCGGGTGGTGATCACCGCGGGCTCGGGCGGCTCCGCGGATGCCGCGAGCAGGTTTTCCGGTGACGTCGCCGCCCAGGCGGTGGCGAACAACAACAGCCGCGCGGTGATATAGGCGAACACCATCAAACCCAGCACCGGCCCGAACGTCGCGCCGGCCGGACTGTGCAGCACCGAGCGCAGATAGACCGACGCGACCAACTTGAACACCTCGAAGCCGACCGCCGCCAGCAATCCGGCCCGCACCGAGCTGGCGAAGCCGATCGACTCCCTTGGTAGCCGGGCGATCATCCAGGTGAACACCAGCCACGACACCAGCACCGACGTCAGCACCGACACCCCGCGAAGGATGCCGTCGAGCCCTGGGGCATCCTGAAGCCCCAGCCAGCCAAGCACTTTCGCCATCGGTGCGGCACCGGCCAGCACACTGAACGCAAGGGTAGCCACGATCGCGACGAATGTGGACGCCATCGCCGCCAGATCCGACAGCTTGGTGCGCACGAAGCCGGGTGGCTTAACCCGTTGCTTCCACATCTCGCTGAGCGCGTTACGCAGATTGGCCATAAAGCTCAGGCCCGCCCATCCGGCGGCGGCCAGGCCGATGATACCGACCGACGCGCGCGAGTCGATCGCCGAATTCATCAAGTCCACCACCTGCTGGCCCAGAGGGCCGGGCACCGTGGCCCTGACTTTGTTGTGCACCTGGCTGAGCAGGTCTCCCCGACGTGACAGGACGAAGCCGCCGACCGCGAAACCGACCATGAGCAGCGGGAACATCGCGAAGATCGTGTAGTAGGTCAGGCCGGCCGCGAAGTAATTGCCCTTGCATTCGTTGAACCGTTCGTTGGCCCGCATCACATGGTCGAACCACCGGTACCGCGCCCGTAGCCGGTCCAGGATGCCTGGCTTATCCGCTTCGGTCATCGTTGCGGCAGGAACCCAAGCCGGTCATAGGTCCGCTCGACGGTTTTTGCGGCCACATCCTGGGCTCGTACCGCTCCGGTGGCCAGTACGGCTTTTAGTTCGCCAGGATCGGCCAGCAACTCGTCGACTCGCGACTTGATCGGTGTCACGAAGTCGACGACGACTTCGGCGGTGTCCTTTTTCAGGTCGCCGTACCCGTGTCCGGCGTAGCGCCGAACCAGGGTGTCGATGTCCTCGCCGGTGATCGCAGACTGGATGCTCAGCAGGTTCGACACCCCGGGTTTGACGGCCGGGTCGTAACGGATTTCACGTTCGCTGTCGGTCACCGCGGATCGAATCTTCTTGGCGGACAATGCCGGATCATCGAGCAGGTTGATCAGTCCCGCGTCGGTGGCCGCCGACTTACTCATCTTCGACGTCGGGTCGGCCAGGTCGTAGATCTTGGCGGTTGCCTTGGGAATCAACAGATTAGGAACGACGAAGGTGTCCGGGAACCGGCTATTGAATCGCTGCGCGACATCGCGTGCCAACTCCAGGTGTTGGCGTTGGTCCTCCCCCACCGGCACCAGCTCGGCGTCGTAGGCCAGCACGTCGGCGGCCTGCAGTACCGGGTAGGTGAACAGACCGACCGTGGTCGCCTCGTTGCCCTGGCGTGCCGATTTGTCTTTGAACTGCGTCATCCGCGAAGCCTGGCCGAAACCGGTGAAACAACCCAGTACCCAGGCCAACTGGGTATGCGCGGGCACGTGGCTCTGCACGAAGATCGTGCTGCGGCCCGGATCGATGCCCAGCGCCAGATATTGCGCGGCGGTCACCAGCGTGCGGCGCCGCAGCACCTCGGGATCCTGCGGGATGGTGATCGCGTGTAGGTCGACCACGCAGAAGAACGCGTCGTGGTCGTCCTGCAACTCGACCCAGTGGGTGATCGCGCCCAGCGCATTGCCGAGGTGAAGCGAGTCGGAGGTGGGCTGCACACCGGAGAAGACCCGGGGCGTTGCGGTAGTGGTGCTCATGGTGCTTCTAAATATTTCACTCTGGGATCTTTTCACGCTGTTCTGCGCCCGCGGTCGCGCGCCTTGCGGTACCGGCGGTATCACCTTACTGTCGGCAGCATGACGACCACCCGCGAGCCGATCCATCTGGGAACCGGCGAGCCGGTCCTGCTGCTGCACCCGTTCCTGATTTCGCAGATGGTGTGGCAAACGGTGGCCCAGCAACTGGCCGATACCGGCCGCTACGAGGTGTTCGCCCCGACGATGGCCGGCCACAACGGCGGGCCGGACGCCGGCACCCGGTTCCTCAGCTCCGAAGTGTTGGCCGACCACGTCGAACGCCAACTCGACGACCTGGGCTGGAATACCGCCCACATCGTCGGCAACTCGCTGGGCGGCTGGGTGGCGTTCGAACTCGAGACTCGGTGCCGCGCACGCACCGTCACCGGCATCGCGCCGGCCGGCGGCTGGCATCGCTGGAGCCCGACGAAATTCGAGGTGATCGCCAAGTTCGCCGGGGGTATGCCGGTGTGGGTGCTGGTCTACTTGCTCGGGCCGCATATCTTGCGTCTGCCGCTGAGCCGCCGGTTAGGCAGCCTGCCTATCAGCGGATCGCCGGACGGGATCAGCGAACGCGAACTCATCGCGGTGATCGATGACCTGAGGCATTGTCCGGCCTACTTTCAGCTGCTCGTCAAGTCGCTGCTGCTGCCCGGGCTGGCGGACTTGGCCACTACCGGCGTCCCCACCCAACTGGTGCTCTGCGAGAAGGACCGAGTGGTGCCCCCGCGCCGGTTCAGCCGGCATTTCGTCGACCATCTGCCCCGCCAGACAAAGATCACGATGCTCGACGGTGTCGGGCACATACCCATGTTCGAGGCGCCGGGGCGGATCACCGAAATCATCGCCGACTTCATCGAGGAATACAGTCCGCCGATCCGGGCGGTCGACCCGCCCGCGAGCTAGCCCACTCAGCCCAGCGCCTTCTTCAGATTGTCGGCGATCGTGTTGAGGAACTCCTCACTGGTCTGCCAGTCCTGATCGCCGCCGATCAGCAGCGCGAGATCCTTGGTCATCTGCCCGGCCTCGACGGTGGAGACGACGACCTCTTCCAGCTTCTCGGCAAATTCGATTACGTCGGGAGTGTTGTCCAGCTTGCCGCGGTGCTCAAGTCCGCGCGTCCACGCGAAGATCGACGCGATCGGGTTGGTGGAGGTGGGCTTGCCCTCCTGGTACTGGCGGAAATGCCGGGTGACGGTGCCGTGGGCGGCTTCGGCCTCCACCGTCTTACCGTCGGCGGTCATCAGCACCGACGCCATCAGCCCCAGCGAGCCGTAGCCCTGGGCGACGGCGTCGGATTGCACGTCGCCGTCATAGTTCTTGCAGGCCCACACGTAGCCGCCCTCCCACTTGAGGCAGGCGGCGACCATGTCGTCGATCAGCCGGTGCTCGTAGGAAAGCCCGGCGGCCTCGAACTTGTCCTTGAATTCCTCGTCGTAAATGTGTTGGAACTCGTCTTTGAACATGCCGTCGTAAGCCTTGAGGATGGTGTTCTTGGTCGACAGATACACCGGGTAGTTCTCTTGCAGTCCGTAGGCGAACGACGCGCGGGCGAAGTCCTGGATAGATTCTTTGAAGTTGTACATCCCCATCACGACGCCACCCCCTTCGGGGATGGACACCATCTTCTGCACGATCGGCTCACTGCCGTCGTCCGGGGTGAAAGTCAGTGTGACGGTGCCGGGCCCGTCCACCGTGAAGTTCGTCGCACGGTACTGGTCACCGAAAGCGTGACGGCCGATGATGATCGGCTTCTTCCACCCCGGAACCAGCCGCGGGACGTTCGAAATGATGATCGGCTCACGGAAGATCGTCCCGCCCAAGATGTTTCGGATCGTCCCGTTGGGCGACGCCCACATGTGCTTGAGGTTGAATTCCTTGACGCGGGCCTCGTAGGGGGTGATCGTGGCGCACTTGACCCCGACGCCGTGTTTCTTGATCGCGTACGCCGAGTCGATCGTCACCTGGTCGTCGGTGGCGTCACGATGCTCGATGCCCAGGTCGTAGTAGTCAAGCTTGATGTCGAGGTGCGGGAAGATGAGCAAGTCCTTGATCCACTGCCAGATGACGCGTGTCATCTCGTCGCCGTCGAGCTCCACGATCGTGCCTACGACTTTGATCTTTCGTGCGCCGGACATGGCCCCAACAGTACAAGTGACACCCCCGACGGAACCGTTTGTGCTGGTCGTGAGCAGGCATCAGCCTGCCGCGGTGAGCACAGCATTGAACGTCGGGCTCGGCCGCATCACCGCCGTGGTCAAGGCGGCGTCGGGAGCGTAGTAGCCACCGATGTCCACCGGCTCGCCCTGTACCTTGGCCAGTTCGGCCACGATGACGTCTTCGTCCGCAGTCAACGCGTCGGCCAGGACCGCGAAGTGCTTCCGCAAGTCCCGGTCATCGGTCTGCGCGGCAAGTTCTTGCGCCCAGTACATGGCGAGGTAGAACTGGCTTCCCCGGTTGTCGAGCTCACCGGTCTTGCGCGAGGGACTCTTGTCGTTGTCCAGCAGCTGGCCAATCGCGGCATCCAATGTCTTGGCCAGGATCTTGGCGTGCTCGTTGCCGGTCTTGATGCCCAGGTCTTCCAGACTGGCGGCCAACGCGAGGAACTCACCCAGCGAATCCCAGCGCAGATGGTTCTCCTCCACCAGTTGCTTGACGTGCTTGGGCGCCGACCCGCCCGCACCCGTCTCGTACATGCCGCCGCCCGCGATCAGCGGCACGACGGACAACATCTTTGCACTGGTGCCCAGTTCCAGGATCGGGAACAGATCGGTGAGGTAGTCGCGCAGGATGTTGCCGGTGGCGGCGATGGTGTCGAGCCCGCGGATCAAGCGCTCCAGCGTGTAACGCATGGCGCGCACTTGCGACATGATCTGGATGTCGAGGCCACTGGTGTAGTGATCCTTGAGGTATGTCTTGACCTTTTTGATCAGCTCGTTCTCGTGTGGACGGTATGGGTCCAGCCAGAACACCACCGGCATGCCGGAGTTACGCGCACGGGTAACGGCCAGCTTGACCCAGTCGGAGATGGCTGCGTCGGTGACTATGGGCATGCGCCAGATATCGCCGGTCTCGACGTTCTGCGTCAGCAGCACCTCACCAGTGGCGAGGTCCACGATGTTGGCGACACCGTCCTCGGGAATCTCGAAGGTCTTGTCATGGGAGCCGTACTCCTCCGCTTGCTGCGCCATCAGGCCGACGTTGGGGACGGTACCCATGGTCGCCGGATCGAAGGCGCCATTGGTCTTGCAGAAGTTGATGATCTCCTGGTAGATGCGGGAAAAAGTGGACTCAGGGTTCACCGCCTTGGTGTCCTTGGGCCGCCCGTCGGCGCCGTACATCTTGCCGCCCGCACGAATCATCGCCGGCATCGAAGCGTCCACGATCACGTCACTGGGCGAATGAAAGTTCGAGATTCCTCTGGCTGAATCGACCATGGCCAGCTCGGGACGATGCTCGTGGCAGGCGTGCAGGTCCCGGATGATCTCATCGTGCTCCGAGGCGGGCAGCGACTCGATCTTGCTGTACAGATCGACCAACCCGTTGTTGACGTTCACTCCCAGTTCGTCGAACACCTTCTGGTGCTTGGCGAAGGCATCTTTGTAAAACGTCTTCACCGCGTGTCCGAAGACGATGGGGTGGCTGACCTTCATCATCGTCGCCTTGACGTGCAGTGAGAACATCACGCCGGTCTTGCGCGCATCCTCCATCTGCTCTTCGTAGAACTCACACAGAGCTTTGCGGCTCATGAACATGCTGTCGATGATGTCGCGTTCGTCCAGCGACACCTTGGGCTTGAGCACGATCGTCTCGCCGCTCTTGGTCACCAGTTCCATCTTCACGTCGCGCGCGCGGTCCAGCGTCATCGACTTCTCGCCGTGATAGAAGTCGCCATGCCGCATGGTTGCGACATGGGTGCGCGAGGCCATCGACCACTCGCCCATGCTGTGTGGGTGCTTACGCGCGTACTCCTTGACCGCCTTCGGTGCGCGACGATCCGAGTTACCTTCCCGCAGTACCGGGTTCACCGCGCTGCCCAAGACATTGGCGTAGCGTTCTCGGAGCTCCCTTTCCCCATCGGTCTTCGGATTCTCCGGATAGTCCGGAAGCTTGAACCCCTTTCCCTGCAGTTCTCTGATCGCGGCCACGAGTTGCGGCACTGAGGCGCTGATGTTCGGCAGCTTGATGATGGTGGTGTCGGGTAGCTGGGTCAGCCGGCCCAGCTCGGCAAGGTTGTCGGCTACGCGCTGCTCTCGAGACAGGTAATCGGGGAGCTCGGCCAGGATCCGTGCCGCCACAGAGATGTCGCTGGCTTGGATCTTGATGCCCGCCGGCTCGGCAAAGGCACGCACTATCGGCAGAAAGGCGTGGGTCGCCAGCATCGGCGCCTCATCGGTCAACGTGTAGATGATGGTCGGCTGTTCGGCGCACACGGTCTTTCTCCCGGCGTCTCAGGTCAGTTTTTTCAGCGGCTCATGTTGTGGCTGTCAGTATCGCGTACGGGGCAATTGGCCCCGGTGAAGGGGTGGGGCGCTATCACGGGCGTTTGGCCTGGTTTCGACCGCCATGTGGGCAGCGGCAAACCGGCCAGGTGGCGATGCCCCGGCGACGTGCGATAAGCTTTCGGTCGGTCATGAGCGCCAGCGTCAAGCCCCGGCTTGCTGGCCGGCAACCCTCCAACCGCGGTGGGGTGCCCCGGGTGATGACCAGGTTGAGTAGCCACAACCGGCTACGCGGCAAGCGCGGGTCCGCC